>JABGPV010000467.1 GCA_018644785.1 Deltaproteobacteria bacterium
TCCATGAACACCCGCTCCTGATCTCCGGCCGCGATACCGATGCCGGAGTCAGCGACGCTGATTTGGATTGCCGACCCGGCCGTCGCAGCGTTCGCGGTTACGTGAATCCTGCCGCCACCAGGCGTGAATTTGGCGGCATTGGACAATAGATTGAACACGATCTGCTTGAGCTTACGTTCATCGCCCCGGATATCAAGACCCAACACCTCCTCCGCCACGTGCAGTTCCAGTTTTACGCCGTGCTTCATGGCCTTCTCCTTGATCATGACCAGGCTCCCCTCCAGCAACCCTTTTATGTTGACCGTGGACGGTTCGAGTACCATCTTGCCCGCCTCCACCTTGGAGATGTCCAGAATGTCGTTGATCAATTGCAGGAGATGCCGGCCGCTGGTGAGGATATTGTTCACATATTTTTCCTGCCGCTGGTTAAGCGCCCCGAAAGTCATGTCGGCCAAAATTTCTGAAAAGCCTATGATGGCGTTCATGGGCGTGCGAAGTTCATGGCTCATGGTGGCGAGAAATTCGCTTTTTGAAGTCGAGGCCGACTCTGCCAATTCCTTTGCCGAATTAAGCTCGTCATTGGCCTTTTGAAGGGCATCTTTCGCCATGATTTTTTGTATGGCCAGGGCATAAAATTCCGCAACCCGAACAATCGCTTTGAGATCATCCTCCGTGTAATCCACCTCTTTATTGGCAAGGGCAATCTGACCTACCAGTTTTTCCTCCAGCACGACCGGCACCGTAAGAAATCGATGAATTGGCAGATGACCGTCAGGGACCCCTTTGGCCTTGGGGTGGTCTTCGGGTTTGTTGGTGAAGAATGCCTCGCCTTTGTTAAGGGCATACCCCCACAGGGAAGGATATAGACCGTCTTCACCGCATGGAAAAATGGTTTTTTCCTCATTTTTGATCTTACAAGTATCCCTCATCATCCCGGAAAGGGTGTGCGCAACCAGGTCTCCGGTATCGGCGTCGATGGTTCCGACAAAACCATGTGCACTGCCGGTGAGGCGTCTGGCATTATCCAAGACGGCATCTGCGATTTCCCCCATGGAAGAGGCCGGGGAAATCAACGGTTTGTAAAGCGCGGAAAGGGACTTGTTCACGTCCGAGTCCCATTTCACCTTTATCTCCATCTTGTGCCTGTAAAGGGCAATATCAATGGTGCTGCCCAGTTCCCTTTCTTCAAAGGGCTTGATAATGTATCCAAAGGGTTCGGTCAATTTTGCACTCTGGAGCATCTCTTCATCGGCGTGGGCGGTGAGATAGATAACAGGGATATTGAAACGAGCCTTTATTTGCGAAGCAGCGTCAATCCCGTTCATCTCACCTTTTAGCATGATGTCCATCAGCACAAGGTCGGGTCTGTTTTCCCCAATATTGATAATGGCTTTCTCCCCGGAAAACGCGGTTCCCGACACTGCAAAACCGAGGTTTTTCAAGCTGATCTCAATATCCTTGGCAACAATCGCCTCATCTTCGACGATAAAGATGCGTGCTTTTTCCATCTGTTTACAAACCTCGTAAATTATGGCGAATTTTAGGTTTTACGAATCTCACGAGCTTACCAAGCGTTGTAGGTTAGCATCTACTGTGCCAAATTGGAACATCCGGGGGATTTTTATTGAAAGTCATGTAAAATCAACCTGTTAAACGGGGGGATAAAAAATGGAGGGGGGCATGGGGCATGAGAGAATCTTGTCCTTGGGTATGCCATATTGGCCCAAACAGCAGGAACCCCTGAGTTACGTCAGATGGTTATGTGAGCATACGCCAATTTGGAATGGTCTATTTTGGGATAGACAATTTGGAATACTTAACTGTTCAGGAGCTCCCTGACGGAGGCCAATAGGGTTTTTCGCCCAACGGGTTTGGCAAGTGCTCGATTGGCACCGATCCTTTTGGCGGTTAAGAGATAAGACTCTGCGTCCATCCAGCCGCCCCCTGAAACAGCAATGATTTTTACTTGAGGAAACTCTTCCCGCAGTTCTTTTATCGTCTCAAGTCCTTCCTTATCGGGCATAATGAGGTCCGTAATGACAAGATCCGCCGGCCTCTTCCTTTGGAGCATCATGCCCTCCCTCCCATCAGGGGCTTCGGCCACTTCAAACCCTTCCATTTCCAGCATCTGCCGGAATATATCTCTTATGGTTTCCTCATCGTCTATAACCAGTATGCGATGCATCTGTTCTGTCCCTTTCTTCGTAGCCGTTCACGGGTTCAGGGTTCACCGGAAAACCCTTTTCCTCGTTCATCATAATCCCTTCTTATTGAGCACTTACTTTCAGCGTGACATCAAACGTTGTTCCCTGCCCCACGACACTCTTTACATCGATCATCCCCTTATGTTGGGTCACGATCTCATTGATGACGGCGAGCCCCAGGCCGGTACCTTTTTCTTTGGTGGTAAAATATGGTTTGAAGACCCTCTCAAGTGACGCTTCGGGGATTCCGCATCCCGTATCTTCGATATGCACGCATACAAAACGTGAGTTCTTATCCAGCTCAGAACCGATTCTCAGTCGCTTTTCCGGCATTTCATCCATTGAGTCGATTGCGTTCAAAATCAGATTCTTGAACACCTGTTCCATCTCAAACCTGTTCCCTGACACCAGGATGCCATCATCATGGAGCGTTTTTTCCACTGAAACCTCTTTTAACTTCAACATGTCGCCAAACATTTCAATACAACCATCCACCAAGCCATTGATGTCTATCTCATCAAGATTGCGTTGTGTATCACGACCAAGGTTTTTCATCCCCTCGTTTATCTCCGCGATCTTTTCAGTGGCCTTGATGATACGTGTCATTCGGTCCCTGAGGACATCGGTGTTATCCTTTTCCAGATCGCATATGGCTAATTCAGCGCCGGCTGAGATGGAAAAGAGGGGATTGTTGATCTGATGAACAAACTCGGGTATCACTTGGGAAAGCTCC
>JABGPV010000468.1 GCA_018644785.1 Deltaproteobacteria bacterium
CCATCAGTCGAAGAAAATTCTTGAAAACAGTATCCGCATCGTGCCTGGCCATGACGGCGCAATCTGCCGTGAGCCATGGCTTCTCGCTCCCGGGACACATGACCCCGGGCCCCCGTGAGCTCAAAGCCAAACGCTGGGCCATGCTGGTGGATATGAGCAAGTGCGATGGCCGGTGCACGGAAGACTGTATCGGCGTTTGTCACGAGATTCACAATGTCCCCTATATTCCCTCCGTCGAACACCAGGTCATGTGGCTGTTTCAAGAACCCTATGAGAACACCTTTCCCAATAGATCCCACGAACTCATCTCGAAAAACCTTAAGAACCGAAAATTTTTGCTCTTGTGCAACCATTGCGATGACCCTCCCTGTGTTCGGGCCTGCCCCACCCAGGCCACATTCAAACGGGAAAATGACGGCATTGTCATGATCGACTACCACCGCTGCATTGGTTGCCGTTTCTGTATGGCGGCGTGCCCATACGGGTCCCGAAGTTTTAATTTCCGAGACCCCCGGCCCCATATCAAAAAGATTCATCCGGCGTTCCCGACCCGGCGGAAAGGGGTGGTGGAAAAGTGCAACTTCTGCCAGGAACGACTTGAGGTGGGGAAAATGCCCGCATGCGTGGAAACCTGCAAAAAGGGCGCCCTGATGTTTGGAGACCTGGGAGATCCGTCGTCTAAGATTCGCCGAATTCTGGATGAAAAACATCATGCAAGACGGAAACCCCAACTGGGTACCCGGCCCTCGGTGTTTTACATTTTTTAGAGGTTAAGGGCCTCGGCAAGAAATAATTACACATCTTGCTTGTCTTTTGGCCCGTCTACTACGTTACATCCACAGGCACATATCCACTAATATGCACCGGTGGATGTGCCTTGCATACGAACCAAAATCCGGCGCAATCTTGCGCAATTATTTATTGCCGAGGCCCTCATCATGATTGAAAAAGCCCTTCACGGCAGAAAAGGCTACTGGGCATGGATCATTTTCCTTGCGGCAGGCATGGGGTTAGGTCTCTTCGCCTACCTCTATCAGCTGAGGGAGGGTCTGTGGCTCACCGGCATGAGCCGGAATGTTTCCTGGGGCTTCTACATCTCCCAATTCACCTTCCTGGTGGGAGTAGCGGCCTCGGTGCTCATGGTGGTGCTGCCCCTTTATCTCCATGATTTTAAAGCATTTGCCCCCATCACGGCCCTGGCCCAGTTTTTGACGGTGGGGGCTCTGGCCATGAGCCTGCTCTTTATCTTTTCCGATGTGGGTATGCCCATGCGCATCCTGAACGTGCCCCTGAACCCCACACCCGGGTCCATGCTGTTTTACGATACCCTATTTCTGCCGGGGTTCATGCTGCTCAATCTGGTGATCGGCTGGACCGCCGTCGGCGCCGAAAAAAGAGACACACCACTCCCCGCCTGGGTCAAATTCCTCATCTATGTCTCCTTTCCCTGGGCCGTGATCATGCATACGGTCACCGCCTTCATCTATGCCGGCACCCCCGGGCGGGGATTCTGGATGACGGCCATCATGGCACCCCGTTTCCTGACCACCGCCTTTGCCGCGGGATGCGCCATTCTGATCCTTCTTTCATTGGTACTCAAATCCCTTTCCCGGTTTGATGCCGGAGAGAAGGCCATACAGAAACTGGCGACCATTATGTTTTACACCCTGATCATTAACGCGTTTTTTCTGGCAGTGGAATATTTCACGGCCTTTTACAGTCACGTCCCCGCCTATACTGAAACCTTTCGCTACCTTTTTTTCGGGATCGATGGCAATACCGCCTTTGTGCCCTGGTTCTGGGTGATGAATCTGGCGATCCTCGGCGCCATCGCCCTGCTGGCCTTTCCTGCTGTCAGACGTCCATCTCGAACAGGCGGGCATCTCCGATTATCCGAAGCCTGCATTGTTGCGCTGGTCGGTCTCTGGATCGACAAGGGGTTTCTGCTGGTGCCGGCGGCCTTTATTCCCAATGTTTTTGGCCGGATCATGGAATACCCGCCCTCATGGGTGGAATTGACCGTATCCTTTGGCATCTACTGCCTGGGCATGCTCATGATAACAGCCCTCTATAAAGTAACCCTGGCTATCAAGGGTGAAACCGTTATACCCTGATAAAGGATCGTTCAAACAAAGATAGGAAGAACTGACGGCCCGGTTTTTGAAGATTGGGCCGTTTCAGGAAAGATTGTCTAGTTTTTGGAGATTGGGCATGACGAGCGGCAGAAAAGCGTTTTTTTGGGTTGGGGCCCGGTTTTGGTATGGGGTAGGCGGAATCCTGCTATTGCTGTGCGTGTTGCTCCTTTCGGCGCCCCTGATCATAAACCTCGACAGCGTTCATAGAGAGATTAAGGCCCGTTTCGACCAGGAAACGGGGGGGCACGGCACATTCCAGAAGCTCGACCTTTTCTTTCTTCCCAGGCCCCATGCGGTCATCCGCGGTGGAAGGCTCTCTTTTCCCGGAAAAGAAAGCCTGGTCTTTGAAGCCTTAACGGTTTATCCAAAGCTTCTGCCACTGATTAAAGGAGAGTTTCTTCCGGCCCACATTCAACTCACTTCTCCCCATACAGATATTGACCTGTCATCCCCAAAAAAAGACAAACAACCGCCAACCCCGACTCCCGAAACGGTTGTAAAATTCCAAATGCCCGAGGCGTTCCGCACCTGGATCAACAAAACCGACGGTCTTACGATCCAGGTTGAAAAGGGTCTTCTGAATCTTACCGCTAGTGCCCAATCTTTAAAAACCGGGCGATCATTCAGGTTCAGTGACATTAACATTTCAGCCGAGAACGCCAGCGGCAGCCTGATCCTTGAATTGACATGCGCCTCCAACCTTTTTCAAAACATGAACCTGAAGGGACAGATGGAACTCGCCTCCTTTAAAACAAAAGGGAGACTGACCCTTTCAGGTTTCAAGACCGGCG
>JABGPV010000469.1 GCA_018644785.1 Deltaproteobacteria bacterium
CCCGGTCGCCCCCCATGCGGGGGCGTGGATTGAAACTACATCTAATTGATACGAGCCATATTTAGTTGCGGTCGCCCCCCATGCGGGGGCGTGGATTGAAACCCGTTTGCTGTGATGGTATGAGGGCAATTTGCTGTCGCCCCCCATGCGGGGGCGTGGATTGAAACTTCTCTGTTATCATTCATTTTGTTCCTCTTTATGGTCGCCCCCCATGCGGGGGCGTGGATTGAAACTGTTTCGGCGGATGCCATAGCATGTTTGGTAAAGTCGCCCCCCATGCGGGGGCGTGGATTGAAACTTGCTCCGATTGTCTGGAACAGGAAACAGGTTTCGTCGCCCCCCATGCGGGGGCGTGGATTGAAACTCATAGGTGCCTTTTGTGTTCCTTATTTCGATAGTCGCCCCCCATGCGGGGGCGTGGATTGAAACAAACCGGGGACCATAAGCACTGCCGATCAGGATGGTCGCCCCCCATGCGGGGGCGTGGATTGAAACATGCTTGGACTAATGACATTCGGTTACTTATTGGTCGCCCCCCATGCGGGGGCGTGGATTGAAACGCGAAATAGCAGCTGCAGCATCGTCCGCGCCATCGTCGCCCCCCATGCGGGGGCGTGGATTGAAACCAGGGTGGGTTCCCCGTTAATGCGCCAGGTGGCCGTCGCCCCCCATGCGGGGGCGTGGATTGAAACATGTTTTTGAGGGCCTTGTCCATGTCCTTAAACAGTCGCCCCCCATGCGGGGGCGTGGATTGAAACCGGTCAGCGGCATCCGGAGGGACATGCCGTCCGGTCGCCCCCCATGCGGGGGCGTGGATTGAAACCCCAAAACCAATAAAAGCCATGAGGTAGCACAAGGTCGCCCCCCATGCGGGGGCGTGGATTGAAACATGAGAAGATGGGGAGGCAAGTTATGGGAGGGAGGTCGCCCCCCATGCGGGGGCGTGGATTGAAACATAGGTAGTTTTCAATAGGTGTATAATAATATAGTCGCCCCCCATGCGGGGGCGTGGATTGAAACCAGAAACAGGTATGATAATAGACTTTACAATTTTGTCGCCCCCCATGCGGGGGCGTGGATTGAAACGGCGACAGAAAATGCCATGTCGTTGATACGGGTTTGTCGCCCCCCATGCGGGGGCGTGGATTGAAACCTGGGCGGCGGCGTTGTACCAGGAAACTAGCTTGGTCGCCCCCCATGCGGGGGCGTGGATTGAAACTGCTTTCATGATTTGCCCTCCGTCAAGGTTTGTCGTCGCCCCCCATGCGGGGGCGTGGATTGAAACCACAAAGCGGCGGAGTAAATCCCGCCAATCAAGGTCGCCCCCCATGCGGGGGCGTGGATTGAAACAGATCGCCGGTTGGGCGAATATCATTTACCTGACGTCGCCCCCCATGCGGGGGCGTGGATTGAAACATACCAAAGATATGGCGATATCCCGACATCTTTGTCGCCCCCCATGCGGGGGCGTGGATTGAAACCTGCCCTCTTTGGGGTGTTGTGCGGTCCTGAGTGTCGCCCCCCATGCGGGGGCGTGGATTGAAACGTTTTTATGTTTGTCAACCGGGCCCACTTGCCAGGGTCGCCCCCCATGCGGGGGCGTGGATTGAAACCCACCAGGCTGATTTCATCGTCGGCCATGGTGACGTCGCCCCCCATGCGGGGGCGTGGATTGAAACCCCCAGGGTCTGCATTTGGCCCAGGGCCCGGGCGGTCGCCCCCCATGCGGGGGCGTGGATTGAAACAAGTTGATCCTCTTTGTTTGCTGAAAGTACTTGAGTCGCCCCCCATGCGGGGGCGTGGATTGAAACTCTTCAATATCACGTCTCAGCTTGTCCAGATTCGGGTCGCCCCCCATGCGGGGGCGTGGATTGAAACACACTGTCGCGGACTGCTAGGACTGAGAATTCAGGTCGCCCCCCATGCGGGGGCGTGGATTGAAACTTTCCGGTGGCATGCCCGCCGCCTTTGCCGCCTGTCGCCCCCCATGCGGGGGCGTGGATTGAAACCTGTATCCAATGCCGTCTTTCGCGGTAAAATAATGTCGCCCCCCATGCGGGGGCGTGGATTGAAACAACGGAATGGCTGTTTAATGAAGTCTTTTAAAAAGTCGCCCCCCATGCGGGGGCGTGGATTGAAACCCACATGATCCCGCCATCATACCCGATCCCGGTGGTCGCCCCCCATGCGGGGGCGTGGATTGAAACTTGCCGAGCTGTCCAACTTTCTGCCCTTATGTTTGTCGCCCCCCATGCGGGGGCGTGGATTGAAACTTTTTGAAATTGAATGGGAACTGAGGATAATGACGTCGCCCCCCATGCGGGGGCGTGGATTGAAACCTATCCCTTGCTATTATGTCGTGATAAAAATACAGGTCGCCCCCCATGCGGGGGCGTGGATTGAAACGGAGAATTACAATGCGGCCATGACTGCGTATCCCGTCGCCCCCCATGCGGGGGCGTGGATTGAAACCAGTAACCGTTAAAAATGTAATAACCGGAGAATCGTCGCCCCCCATGCGGGGGCGTGGATTGAAACCAATATCATTACCCAATTACCAGCGCCTGTTAAGTCGCCCCCCATGCGGGGGCGTGGATTGAAACCGAAAGTTGAGGATTACCTTACTGAAAATTCGATTGTCGCCCCCCATGCGGGGGCGTGGATTGAAACAATTTAAAGGAAAGGACTGGAACGGATGGGATCTGGTCGCCCCCCATGCGGGGGCGTGGATTGAAACCTTAATCGGAAGCTTAACTCCCATATATCCGGCGGTCGCCCCCCATGCGGGGGCGTGGATTGAAACAGCATACCCGGCCCGGATAGCGGCTTGTTTTCCAGTCGCCCCCCATGCGGGGGCGTGGATTGAAACTAGTGTATAGGACAATTATGGACTATGTGGATGGTCGCCCCCCAT
>JABGPV010000047.1 GCA_018644785.1 Deltaproteobacteria bacterium
ATTGATCCACCGTGAGCATTCTCCTTTCTGCCTCCAGTCATAGGATTGATGTTTTTTACAATCCTTCTTACCAGAGGACCACTCAGGGGGGGCAATTTTCGGTTGTCGTTTTGTTCTTTTGGGGGTCAGTTTTAGGTTAGCGAAACTAAATAGCTTCAGCTTCCAGTAGGTCTGCATATAACGAGGTTCGCTCCTCCTGAACTTTATCCCAACGGGCTTGATAGGCATTTGATGTGCCATAAAAACTGATCTGATCTGGATGCATGGTTTTTGACTTTTCTTCTGGAGGGCTAGGCATTTCATCGGCCCACATTGCTGGATTTCTTACGCCATTAATAGCATCTCGATACTTAAACAAGCTTACTAGTATTCTTCGAGATAAGTCATATTCAGATTGTCCTTTAAGTTGACGTTGCCAGGTACTCAAACCTTTTACAGCAACTATAGAAGCAGTAATCGCTGCACCGATTATAACAATTTCCTTAATAATCGATAATATTTCCATGCAATCTAATTAAATCTCCTATAGGTATAACAAGTGATTGTATAGTTTCTGTTTAACTTTCAACAACCATTATCACTTAACCGCAAAAAATCGAAAATCCGCTAATCTACTAACGGTATATCATTCAAAATTGCATGATAAGCAGCAAACGGCCTTTTTACAAAAATCAAGAGGGCCTGGGGTCGGGCCAAGCCAAACTATTGATATTTAAATAATACCGCCCAAAAAAGAGGGGGGTTCAGGCCCTATATCGCTCTTTTTGACCCCAAAAAGGTCGATATAGACCAAATTTCAGGGGATATTTTCACGCTATTTACTATCATTGCAACATGTTAGCTTGGTCCGACCCTAGGCCCCGCTAGGCCCCTTCTATGCGACAAGATAGGTCAAACGTAGACTTGGCCCCTTGTTCTGATACTTTTATGGGAAACTTCAGTCATTGGATATCATCCATTTTAAATATTCCGTAATAGAACCCGTTAAATAAAACGGGAGGTTCAGCAGGGAGCACTCTTTCCCGTTGAGAGTTTTGATTTGATTAATCTCTAGTTGTCCGGAATAAATCCTTACGGCATATTTATGAGGTGCGCGGTCTATGAACTGATGGAGAGAGCGTAGTCGACCAGTTGCAGCAGATTTTACTTCAATGGGTATGAGCAACCCCTCATACTGAATCAGGAAATCAACTTCGGCATTGGATTGTTTTTTTTCCCGATTCCAAAAATGTAATTTGAATAAAGGAGATGTTTCAACGGCGAGAAGTTCCTGCCCGACAATATGTTCTGCTATTTTTCCCTGATAGACAGAATCAATACTATTGGCCCCAAACAGATCTTTTTGAAATCCTGCAAAATAGTTCAGCATTCCTGTGTCAAGGACTTGAAGCCTTGGCGATTTTTTTATGTTTGGCAGCAAAGGAGGTCTGACAGAGGATGAAGGGTATAAAAGGTAAATTAACATTGCTTTTTCCAATACTTTTAATGCTTCCCCCATTTCCCTTGATTTATAGTTGGAATTACCAAAACCCTGAAATTTAATCCTGCTGCCTGCTTCATAGAATGAAGTTGAAACGGCATGTCGAATTACGTTAACCATTGTACTGTTTCGAGCATACTTCTCAACGTCATCAAGATAAGAAACGATTAAGCTGTCAAATATACTGTTGAGAGCTATGATGTCTTTCTGGTCGGAATATTTTTCAACGATTTCCGGCATGCCCCCAATGATCGAATAGGTTTGAAATAATTTCATTAGCTTCTCATGTGCGAAATCAGGGGCTGGAATGTTTTTTGTAAGAATGTCCAGACTGGCTGTTTCGGATAAAGCATTTAAAAATTCCTTGAAACTCAAAGGTTTCATCACAAGATATTCCACTCTGCCGACAGGAAAGCTGATATGGGTATCAATAAGTGTCTCTAAAAGAGATCCGGCTGCAATAACGTAAAGATCAGGAAATGCTTCATAAAAATACCTAAGATAGGAGACAGCTGATGGACAAGCCTGAATCTCATCTATGAATATTAAAATTTCACCTTCCTGCTTCACCTGATTTTTATAAAAGAAAATAGCTTGTAGTAACTCTTCAATGGGATAGTCCTGCTCAAAGATGCTCCGTTCCTCTTTTATTTCAAGATTCAGATATAAATATTGATCGAATCGTTCTGAAAAAAGGTGAATGGCAGTCGTTTTTCCCACTTGCCTTGCACCTCTCAGAATCAATGGTTTCTGGTCTTTTTTTTCTGCCCATTTTGATAATTTTTTTAAAATATCTCTTTTGAACATTGTATCCTCATTTGTTAATTGGCATAAGGTCAGAGATATTTGACATTAGTTTTGTAACAAAGTCAACGATAATACTTGCATCCATTGTAAAGTAGTCAGGTGTTTTAATATGGCACAGCCGCCGTGAACGACAAGCTCAGCGGTTCGGTGGGGTGGAGCGATAAGCGGAACCCCACCGTGTAGGGGGGTCGTAGGGGGGGGGTAAGTCTACGTTTGACCTTTGACAATTTTAACAAGAGTCAATCGTAGACCCCCAATTCATGAAGCTCGCGGCTAGGATTTTATTGATTCAGCGCCTCCGAGATATCAATACCCTTTTTCTTCAGTATGGCTTCGATCGCTTCGATCTTGCGAAAACGCTCGATCGTCATCGGGCCGTCATAGAAATCGCTTTGCATTTTTCGTGGGGGGTATTTCTCATAGCTTTTCATGAGCTTTGTCACCGCATGGTTGAACATTATCATCGTCCAGGTCTTCTCGGTGAAATTATTCATGAAAACATCGTACCGTTCCTGCGGATCGTCCCAGAGGTTGAAAATCTGCGGGACCACTGCCACATATTTCTGCGGCCCCTTCCAGCCAAGGTTGGTGTCCACCGCCAGACTTCCGGTAGGAGTACCGTCATCCCCGCGCAGATTGTAGACGGCCTTCCATGGACCAATGCGGACTGCACCAGGGGAAAGCTCGGTTTCAGTGAAGTAATACCATCCATTGCGCTTGCATTTACCTGTACCGAGCAGCAGCGGTGTCATGTCATAGCTGTCAAATACGATCGGCTTTCCCTCGCGATCCTTTTTTGGCAGTTCAACTCCGGCGATGCCGGCGAATGTGGCCATCAAATCGAGACCGCCCACGATGTCGTGTGTTTCTGAACCCGGCTTAATCCTTTTGGGCCACCAAGCAATTGCAGGTACACGGCTGCCGCCCTCACGAACTGTGCCTTTGGTGCCTCGAAACGGTGTGTAACCGGAGTCGGGATAGACATCCTGCCAGGCGCCGTTGTCCACTGTATAAAAGACAAAGGTATCGTTTTCAATACCGAGTTCTCGGATTTTGTTCATAATTTGACCGATATGGGAGTCCAACTCAACAACGGCATCGGCATACTTGGTCTTGGCGGTTGATTTGCCCTTGAAAGCTTTTGCCGGAAGGTTGGGCTGATGATTTTTCACGAAATTGATACACATAAAGAAGGGTTTGTCCTGTTTGGCATACCTTTCAATGTATTCGATGGATGTCTTTGTCATCATGACATCCAATTCAGCGATATTGTCATTGGTAACCTTGGACACTTCGCGTACAGGCTTGCCGGTTTCTCCTTCCACGATCCCTTTGGTTACCTTCTTGTAATATGCCAAAACCTTGGGTGGCATGGTCGGATTCCAGGCAGGCATGGCGTACGTGTACGAGTTGAGGGCATACAGAATAACGTTTCGCATTACGTCATAGCCATGGGCAACGGGCATCGCATGGTCTGCCTCTCCCAGATGCCATTTTCCGCTAAAGAAGGTATTGTATCCGGCCTTTTTCAGAATCGATGCAAGGGTCCATTCCGCGGCCGGCAAACCACCGCCATCACCCTGTAAAGCCACCGCGGTCATGCCGCTTCGGTTGGGGATGCGTCCCGTCTGTATGGCGACTCGGCCCGGAGTGCAACTGGGCTGGCCGTAAAAGGACCAGAACTGCATGCCCTCATTGGCCATACGATCAAGTGAGGGCGTGGGCATTCCACGGCCCGTGCCTCCGCCGTATGCACCTAAATCACCCCAACCGGTGTCGTCGGACACCAACAGGATAATGTTGGGTTTCACGGCTGCAATTCCCGGAACAACAAAAAGGGCCATGATTATGAACGCGGTAACCGTGTTGAAGGAGCTCTTAATAATGTCTCGCAAATCCATTATGATCCTCCTTTGATATTGTTGATGGCGAACAGGCTGCTCACCTGCCGGCGTGGAGCGGCAGCAAAACGCCGGTCAGAGTGAAGCAGAAAGATTAGAATTATCATGTCCCTGGAATTCCTTGAAAGTGTAAAAGTGGGACGCCCCTAAGTTTTTCAAATTCAGACAATCTTAGCTATTGCTTTCATTTGTATTTACCATGAATTTGTAAAATTTACCCCAATAATAATTAGAAACTTGATATGTTAAGGGCGTCCCACTTTACGTTAGTGACCGGGCACCACAGCGTGTATGATCCGAGCGAAGCGGGCCGTGGGGCCGTCAGTGGTACCATCGCTGCGAAGAAGATAGCGCTTTGTCAGCTCATCAGGGCCAAAATCGGATAGGACCTCAAGCCCTCTTTGATTGATAAAGTCCTTAGCCCCTCCTTCCGGGATACCGAAAATGTAAGGCTCTCCCTTCTCTGCCATCACCGCGAACAGCTCCCGGGCCTCCGGGTATTCGCTGAAATCTCCGTCGATCACCGATCGATGCATATAATCGAATACCACCGAGCTGCCTGGTGTCGAATGTTGAGCGATAAATCGTAGTGTGCTGTCGACGCCCTCTTCCGTGATAAAATATGTGACACCCTCCCATACAAAGAAGGTCTTCTTGGTCGAGTCATAGCCCGCTTCTTTCAAGACATCCTCAAGGCGCTGGGTATTGAAATCTATCGGGGCGTAGGCCACCCAGTCGGGTGGAGAACCGAATATTTCCGTTAAACGTTCCTTCTTTTGCGCCTGTGTGGCAGGCAGGTCCACCTCGAAAAATTTCAGGTCCGGAAAAATCTTCCTAAAGCGGTAGGCCCGGCTGTCGTACCCGGCGCCCAGAATGACCACCTGCTTTACCCCTTCAGATGCCACTTTCTTTAGGATGGTGTCGATGTGATGGGTGCGCGCGTTAACATAGTAATAGGTGAAGATCCCCCTCATTTTGAGCCACTTCCGGGAGAGTTCAAAATCGGAACTGAGCCCAATCGTTTCAAGGAATCCCGGGCGGATGAACTTTTCAGCCAGATAATCGGGGTTGCGAATTCTTTCGTCCGGGTCGTGCGCTGCGATGGCACGCCAGGCGGTAACAATTTCGGCCGAGCGTGACGACCTTTTCGATTCATCAACAGACGCTGTTTTAGTCGAAGGCGGAGCAATCGTAAGGCCTCTCTGGGCAACCGTCTCCTCCTGTGCGAAGGCGGCGATGGATGTCAGCAAGGTATCGCGAACACTTCCTTGGACGAAGAGACCCTCTGCCTTTTTAAGGAGGGCGAAGTATTGTTTGTCTGAAAGAATCTCCGACTGTATTCGCTTAATGGCGTCGAGACTTTCGTAGTCAGCAAACCAGTGGATTGTCGTGGCTGTGCCGGATTTCTCGATATAGACATAAACGGATCTTTCCAGATACTTGGTGTCCAGATACTTTGTGACCTCCTCTGCAAACCGGATTGCCTCTGATGTCTTGCCGTCAACGACCTGAGCTTTTCTATGAATCCTGAAGTCGGTTTGACTTCCCTTCTCCAGCGCCATCCCGGGAGTTACAGAAAAGCAACAGATCACGATAAAGATGATGATCAAAAAATACAATCGCTTGTATGAAAACACTTGCATGACTTTGCTCCCCTTTCTTTTGCAGCACCCCTGGCGTCGGGCCATTCCCCTGATCTCCTCGTCCCTGGTCCCCTGCCCCCGTCATCCGCACAATATAGAAAAAGAGAAAAGAAGAAAAAGGGGCATTATAGGATGTCCCCATTTTCACTTACGCACAGTGAGGACAGGAACGGGACGGGCATCCAAGGCCGTCCGTACACCGGTTCACCAAAGTGCTGTAAAACAGGGTTCTTCCACTTTGACATATCACAGCACAAACAGAAAAACCCCGTACCTTGTTTCAAGATATCGGGGTTGTAATATGCCTTCAAATCCATTTCGACACCCATCTTAGATTTTGTGCAACGGATTTTCTGATGGGACAAATCTTAGTCTTTTTGTATTTGAAAACTCAAGGGTTTTTTATAAAAACCAGAGAAAAATGGTGAGAAAATATTTGACAGGGAGGAGCACCGCCCCTCCGGATGCCGGGCGGTCAATTCAATTCCGATCCACATAACCCAATTTTCACGCAACGAAGCGGTATTCGCGCACGCCATATGGCCCATGATCCGTTAGATTCTTACAGTTGCACTCTGAGAGTTCATCTCTCACATTTTTAACACATTGCATTTATTGACTTTGTTTGCCTACAGACATAAGTCGGCACAGCATATGCCGACTACAAAGCGCATTCTTCCAGTCCCGTAGGGACTCATGAAAATAGCCCGGCAATTCATTGCCGGGGTGTGTTCATATTAATGCAATTAGTCCCGTAGGGACGGCAGAGTTCTTGATTTATATCCCGACTATTTTCTGTCGTCCCTATGGGACTGAATAATTTACTGGTCATCAAAACCCGGCAATAAATTGCCGGGCTATTGTCAAATGTCCCTACGGGACAGAAACCGTCTTCGCAACTGAATTGATACCTTTCTGATCCAGCCCTGAAAGGGCACGACATATTAGCCCAGGGCAACGCCCTGGGTGAGGGTTTAACAACAATATGAGCCCTGAAAGGGCGTTACATAAATTGATGGCCCCGTAAAAAGTCAAAAATGACGAAATTGCCATTAAGGATATCAATAGGTTACATGACCTGAAATGGCCAAAAACGGACTTTTTACGAGTGCATCATAAATTAAACCAGCATGTGTATCCTATTCGTATCATGTCACGCCCTTACAGGGCTCAACAATCTTTGTAACCTATCCCCAGGGCGTTGCCCTGGGCTGGTATGTCACGGCCCTTCAGGCCTCTGAACCATGCAGTCTCCCATGTTTACGGGAAGAATCAGGATGAAACGGCATCAATCCTCGGCAAACAAAGGGGGGCCAAGGGATTGGCCGCATCCTCCGGTCCCATGAGGTATTGCTTGCGGTAGTAATCGCAGACCGGGCCGCTGAAGATCACCTTGTCCCAGTATTTCTTGAAGCTTTCCCGTTCAAAGCCGGTGATGTCCGTGGCCGGATAGACCGATGTTAACAGATACTTCTGAGGTAACTTGAAAGCCAAAGGGGAATGAGATGAGCGAGCCATCACCCATGCTCAGCGAATCTTCGCCGATTCGACAATTTTTCCCTGGTGAAGCATTAACCTGTGGGTAATACAGGGTAGGATCTCGTCCTCATGGTGTGTCACATAGACCAGTTTTGTGCCGGTATTCCGGCCGATGTACTCCAGAACACTCAAAATTTTCTTACGGTTGTCCCGGTCCAGGCCGTCACAGGGTTCATCCAGAAACAGCAGTAACGGTGATTTGACCACGGCACGGGCAATGAGGGTCATTTTCCGCTGACCGTAGGAAAGGCTTCCGAATGTGCACTCCTTCAGGTGATCGATACCCAGCAACTTCATCCATTCCAGGGCTTTTGTTTTCTGCTCTTTGCTGCACGTGCGAAAAAGCCCCATGGAGTCATAAAATCCGGATAAGACCACATGAAATGCCGAAATTTCTTTGGGATATCGCGCCTGAAATTCCGTTGAAACCATACCGATTTGCCGCTTCGTCTCCCAGATGCTCGTACCGACCCCTCTTTTTTTGCCGAACACAAAGACATGGTTGGAATAGGCTTGAGGGTTGTCACCCAGGATCAATTTGAGGACCGTTGATTTCCCTGCCCCATTTTCCCCCAGGATCAACCAGTTTTCACCCGCTTTGACCTCCCAATTAAAATCACTAAGCACAACCGTATCACCGTAGCGCACGTTTACATGCCGCATGTCAATGAGCGTTCGGCCTTCGGGTGTCCCGGTCACCCCCACCCCGCCAACGGGAGTTGTTTCTTTTAGAAGAAGCGATGACTGCGACAAGTCACGAAAGGTGAAAGAATCGCTACCGTCTTCCCGGTTTCTTTCTGAAAAGACGCCGGAACTGAGGACCTGTTCCTTTTCCCCGGCCGTGCATATGGCGCCGTCTTTCATCTGAAGCACATGGGTAATACCCGTCGGAAGCTCCTCAAAACGGTGGGTGATCAATACCAGGCGCACGCCGCTTTGGATGAGATCATCGAGGTTTTCTTTGAGATCCTTTCGAGAACGGCTGTCCAAACCGTTGAACGGTTCATCCAGTATCAGAAGCTTCGGTTTTCGCATCAGGGCCCGGACAATGACGACCTTGCAGAGCTCCCCCGATGAAACGGCACAGATATCCCGGTTCAGGATGTTTTTGATCCTCAGCTTGTCCGCAAAATGCCCGAGATCGTGCTCGAAATCCTTTTCCTCACACGCGCCTTTGGGCAGGCCCTGAATTACAATGTCCCTCGGGGTGGTCTTCTCATCGATTCGACCGCTAAAATCCCTGAAGCTTTCCTGCAGCAGCTCACGCTCAAAAACCTCACGAAACAGTTCCGGGGAAGCATATCCCACCGGCACTTTCTCCGGGGTCTCTTGGCTCCCCTTTGACGGCTTCACATGATGCCTGACCGAACCTCTGACCACCGGAACACCGCCGAAAAGCGCTTTTGCAAGCGTGGTCTTGCCCGACCCGTTGGGACCCAAGATGGCCCAGTTTTCATCAGTTTTGATTTCCCATGAGGTATTCTGAAGATATATTCTGTCATAAAGGCGGACGGAAATGTTATCCAGGGTAATAAGGGGTTCGACTTTCACCGTTTGATGTCTCCTGCCGAGGGAATATGATAAAGGTTTAAAAAAAAGAGATGAGGTTAAAGCCTACTTGAAGAGAAAAGGATTTTAAACCTAATTATTCAGCCGGCTCATGGAGGGGTAATGCCATCAGCCCATTTTCCAATATGCACCGAACGGCAAGACGGGTGGCTTTTCCGACCACGTCCGTACATTTATCCCGGTGGCCGCCGGCCTCTTCAAATTTATGGGTCGGCCTGCGGCCTGGGGTCGGCCCAAGCCAACCGATTGATATTTAATGAATACCTCCCCAAAAATAGGTGCTTTCTGGCCCTATATCGCTCTTTTTGACGCCAAAAAGCGAGACATAGAAAAAATAGCTCCTGCCTCATCCATAACCTATAATGCTCATTTTACCCTCAAAAAGGACGATATAGCCGCATATTTAGGGGTATCTTAAACGCATTCCATTTTATTACAATATGTTACCTTGGCGACCCAAGCCCCCACAAGCCCCGATTCCAGACTTGCCCATCTAGGTCAAGGTTGCCCAGCCACCATCTATTTCTACAGTCGCCCCGGTCATGTAACTTGAAGCCTCGTTGGAGGCCATTAACAACAAACAGCCATCTAGCTCCTCAAGAGCCGCCGCCCTTTTCATAGGAATTTCCGCAACCGTCTTCTTTCCCTCCTCCGTCTTAACAAATTCTTTTTGCATTTCCGTGAGCATAGCACCTGGTACTATGGTATTTACCCTAATATCATTAGATACAACACCTTGGGCAAAACTCCTTGTGAGATGGTTAACGGCTGCTTTGGAAGCCCCATATGGTAGAAGATTGGCCATTGGACGGCCAGACGTAGCCGATGAAATGTTAATAATACTACCTTTCACATTAGTCCTTATCATATGAGCGGCCGTTTCTTTGGAGAACAACCACAGTCCTTTCAGATTGGTATCCAATACGTTGTCCCAATCCTGTTCCGTTTGTTCAAATATGGTTTTAAGTACAAGTATCCCGGCACAATTGACAACAACGTCGAATGTTTGGAACTGTTTCGCGATCCGTGCTATACCATTTTCAATCTCAATTCTTCTTCTCAAATCTATTGATTGCGTGATAACTGCAACAGGAAATTTGGAAACCTCCCGGGCCGCAGCGGTTAAGGCATCATTGTCCATGTCGACCAAGGCTACGTTTGCGCCTGCTTTGGCAAGCGTTTTAGCACAATGCTTCCCCAGTCCTGATGCTGCACCAGTCACAATGCAGTTCTTATCGACAAGACTAAACAGCGAATTAAAATAAGCATGTTGAGAATTCATTTCCTATTACCTCCTCTGGATTTTTGGGGCTGGATTTTTGGGGTCGGCCCAAGCCAACCGATTGATATTTAATGAATACCTCCCCAAAAATAGGTGCTTTCTGGCCCTATATCGCTCTTTTTGACGCCAAAAAGCGAGACATAGAAAAAATAGCTCCTGCCTCATCCATAACCTATAATGCTCATTTTACCCTCAAAAAGGACGATATAGCCGCATATTTAGGGGTATTTTAAGCGCATTCCATTTTATTACAATATGTTACCTTGGCCCGACCCCAATCCCTGATATTGTCCATCATATCCTCTATTCAGGGATTGTTGTGGGGGAACCAACAAAATCCCCGGTAATGTCTGGTGGATTTTGATTGTTGGAATTTATAAGACAATAATCGAGACTTGATAATCATATAAACGCCCGTTAAAATTTATAATTTATTTATTTTATTCAATGAAAAATCAGGTGCAATCCGGCACAGTAAGCTGAGTAGCTTGACTTTCCCGATTTTAATTTCATTTTTTGATTTTTGTATCTCATTAAGCATTAAAGTCACTGCTTTTTTTGTGGTAATTGCTATATCTGGGACATGTCCTCCATCGTGAAAATGAGTATCAACCGCTGTCATCATTACTTCGATTATTTTAATTGGATTGTCCTTTAATTGAAGCCTAAGGGATTGTGTATAAGAATGCAAAGCTGCCTTTGATGCACAATATCCGGGCATGTCCGCATGTGGAGCGTAGACTAACCCGGTGGTCATGTTTATGATGGCGCTATTTTTTTGACGGCTTAAATGGGACAGAAATAATTTTATAAGCCCAACCGGTCCAATAAAATTGGTTTGGATTTCCTGGTCCACTAATGCGGCAGAATAGTTTTTATCCTGTATCTTGAGGTAATTAACAATAACCGCATTGTTGATCAGCATATTTAATCGGGGATGTTCATTGGTCACCTGGGAAAATAATTCTTCACGTTGCTTTTGATCTGAAACATCACATTGAACTGTATGAACCCGGGGAAGATCATTCTTGACCATCTGCAATTTATTTTCTGATCTACCGCAGATAATTACTATATTTCCCATCCGTAATAAGGTTTTGGTTAGCTCCAGACCTATGCCCGAGCCTCCGCCGGTAATAAGAATGGTATTATTTATGAGTTTTAGTTTGGTTGTCATAATGATTCCCACCTCTAATTTTTGCACAATAATAAAATGTTTAGTGATCGTATTCGCCTGACAGTCAGGCGAATATTGTCTCTATACAAATAAAACATGCATGAAGAGAAATCATTAACCTAAGTTAAGAGATTCAATTTTTTTCTAATTCTGCTTAAAGTTACCGGTGTGATACCCAGATAAGAGGCGATATGATAGTGTTTCACCCTTTCAATCAAATCAGGGTATTCTTCTAAAAAATGTAAATATCTTGTTTCAGCATCATCAAATAAGAATCGGTATTCTCTTATTTCTTTTTTGATGTATTGTTGTTCTATTAATTTTCTTGCAATTTTATTCCAGCTTAAGTTATTTTCAGTCAACTCATTAAATGTTTTGAAACTTGAGATAAAAATTTCCGAGTTTTCAAGGGCTTCAATATAAAACCTTGATACCTCTCCTAAAAGAATAGCCGAATAGGAAATGAGTAAATCATTTTTCAGGGCAAAATACTTTGTATATTCCTTTCCGTTATTATCGATATAAAAATATCTGAACAATCCGGAAATTATAATTCCGAACTTGTCTGGGTTTTCTCCAGCTTTTATAAAGAATTTATTTTTCTTTACTGTGGACAATTTAAAAACTCTATCAATTACAGATAACTCAGATGAAGATATATTCGAAATACTGTTAAAATATGATGTAATTGTTTTTATTGTTTCGTCAGCTGAGATCACAATGTTCCTTGCTATTGTTGGTAAAAGACTGGCAGAATTCTTCCAAAGTGAACCAATAGAAATACACAAAATATATTCAATAAATAATTTCTATCACTTTTACATTCAATTCGTGACATTACATCGTTCCACAACTATCATTTTTTTATGTTCCTTAGAAAACCAACCTAATGCAGGCAAGAATCCATTGCTTTCCCTTGTATTCCAAAATTCTAATATAGCCTCATTTCCTATAATGCGTGTTTTACCCCCAAAAACGTCCATATAGCCCCGATTTCAAGGCTTATTCCTATTGCATATCATTTAATTTCAATTAGTTGGCTTGGCCCGACCCCATCCTGACCAGAAACCTGATCCACCATGAGCAGATCTCTTACACCACGCCCGTAGACATCCGGGTCGTACATCTCTTCCGCGAACACCGGTAGAACCGTGAACTCTCCAGGTGCAATGACTTGGGCCGTGTAGGAGAGATGGTAATTTCCAGCAGGCAGATATTCCGAGTAGAAACGGGCCGCGTTGTGGCGCAGCTCACAATGGTAGAAACTCCATCGGGAGTCGCCATAACTGAACCAGTCGCTTTGTTTGAACCACCATGATCCTTCGGCCGCCTTATAGGCACCCTGGTCCGCATCCACGGTGGAGGCCGTAGCCAGGTCCCGGTTTACCGGTTCCAGGCCGCCCGGGACCGGATCATCCACCACCACAAAATTTCGGGCCGCGGGCAGGGATAAGAAGAGATCCACCCGTACCAGGTCTCCTCGTTTAAGCCGTATGGGGTTTTTGAGGAGCTGCCATTTATTGTTCTGAAGCAAATTGTACTCCCGGTGGATTTCAATGCCCGCATTCACAGATGTTGCGTCTTCCCCCAGGGGGGCATAGGACAAGCGGGTGGCGTAGTAGAGGCGCCCTTGGCCCTTCCGTTCCAGGTTGATGGTGGCGGTTCGAGCGGGATCCTCTTTTTGAATGGATCGGGTAAAGGTTTTTGCTTCGTCGCGCATATCATCAAATCGGGTTTGCCCCATGACCTCCCGGTCAAAGAGGGCACGGACGGTAAATCCAGGCTTTTTGTCTTCATAACGCCCGGCGTAATCAATAAGCCCCTTCATGCAGAATATATTTTCCTGGGTGTTTTCCCAGTGGTCCCGCTTTTTTCGGGCCTGGGTGATGAACCGCACCAGTTTGAAGGGGATGTCATTGATCAGGCTTTTTCCCGCATCGGTTCCGGCATAGGCGGTCAGTGCGCTCAAAATGGCGCCGTTGGTCCGGAGGGGCGATGCAAGGATGCGGGTAAAACGATCATCAATCACCTCGCTGAAGACCATTTTTCCAGCCGATTCGTTGCCGTGGCTCAGGATCTGCCTGACCACGTGCGCACGCATCTTCTCTGTTTCGGGAACCGCCAATGCTGCCAGCAGGAATTGGGCCTTCCCGAACAGGCTCATTTCTTTCACATGGGGGACGTAGCGTGAAAGATCTGATGGGTTGATTTTTCCTTCTTTCGCCAGGGCCGCCAGGGCCACCGCCCGCACCGTGGAGGCCATGCCTTTGGAATAAAAGTCGGGAACCGTGTTGCGGCGAAGCAGTGTCCATAGGTAAGTGTAAAGCTTTTGTTGAACGGTATCAGGGATTTTGAAGCCCGCTTCCTGAAGCCATGTAAAGGCCAGGGCCGTGTAGGCGCTCAGGTAGGGGCTCACATACCGGTTTTTGGGTATATAGTAGGTCATCCCTCCATTGGGGGCTTGAAAATCCGTGGCCCGATGGAGGGTCTCCTCGGGCAGTTTTTTGTTTCCCAGCCATTTGAAATCGGAAGAGAGGTAGTTTTTAAGACCGGCGTAATGGCCGGCCATTACCCCTTGGGTCAGGATCTGTTCCCAGCAGGTGTAGGGGTAATCCTTTAAATACGAAAATGCCCCTTCAAGATTGCCCAGTACCGTGGGCGACACCTCTACAGTGATGTCGCCCACATCGGTTCGCATCTCTTTTGGAAACAAAATGGTCTCACTGACCGATGGTTGGGTGGTGCTGCCGTATTGGGCGGCCGTTTCGAGAAAATAGCGTTTATTGACCGGCAGGGTGTGGGTGACCCCGTCTCCATCCGTTTTATCCCACGCCTTTGCCGTGAATTGAATACGGCCCTTCCCCGTGGTCTCCATGGGCAACCAGATGGTGTGTCGTTTAAAGGGTGAAAGGGATAGTTCAAATCTCTTTTCCACCCTGGTTTGGTCACGAGGGGTTTGAATGGGTCCTTGGGCCGTGACCGTAGCCGTCAGTTGGCGCTTTTCAGAAGTGCGGTTCATGATGCTGAAACCGGCCTCAAACTTGTCCCCCGCAATGACCTGGTTGGGCATGACGGGCCGGATTTCCGTGGGTTGGTTGACCTTGAATTTTCCCTGGCCCAGCCCCATGCGATCCCCGGGTGTGACAGCCATGGCCAGCACCCGCCAGCCGGTGAGGTTGTCGGGCGCATTGAACGTAATGACCGCTTCGCCCTGTTCATCGGCCACAATGGAGGGGTTCCAGTAGCTGACGAATTTGAACACGGACCGAAGACTGATGTCAGCGCCCCCGCCGCCGCCGGTGTCGGCGCCTTTTTTCTCAAATTTCTGCCGTCCCACCAGTCCCATGAGAAGACTGAAATTCTCAAGATCCAGCCCGTCCAGGGTATAAAAGCCCTTGTACGGATCAAAATAGTCGCGGCCTTTGGCGATCAGGTCAAATACGGACTCGTCCAGGACCACCACCGCCAGTTCAACGGGTGCAGGGTTGTTTTTTTCGGTGACCGTAGCCTTCAACTTAACGGTGACACGATCCCCGGGCTTGTAGGTTTCATGTTCCGGCATTACCCTTACCGCCAGCTCTTTGGCGGGGTCGGAAACTGATGTTTTTACATAACCCATGCGAAAGGTGGGTTTTCCCAGGTCCACCTGGCCGGTTTGAAGCGGCGGTTGTTCCACCCTTGGGGAGATGACCACCACGGACAGATAAAATCCGGGCGTTTCGTCCTGTTTGACTTCAAATTCAATCATGGGGGTGCTGCCGTGAAGTGTCTGAAGCCAATGCCGCAAAACCCCATACCGTTCCACCGTGACGAGCGCTTTGGCCCCGGGAAAGGGGTTTTTGACCAGGTATCGGGCCCGGTCGCCTACTGCATAACGGTTCTTTTCAGGAATGATTTCAAGGCGGTTATCAGGCCGCTCATCCCACACCACTTCTCCTTTGCCTACTACCCATTGGTACATCCGGCTGCTGTGGTCCCGGCCTTTGGCGTCTTTGATGATAGCCGTAATGCGATGGGAGCCCGGATTTTGAGGGGTGAGGGAACAGGGAACGGGCTCTGAGGTGGATATGACTTGTTTTTGGTCCACACCCACCCATTGATGGGTGTAGTGGGTGACATAAGCATTGCCGGCGCCTTTGACCCGGGCGGCTTTTGTTTCCCGTCTTGAAAGGGTTACCGTAATGGGCACGCCTTTGACAGGTTTTCCCCGGCCGTCCACCACCAGAAATTCCACGGATGCCGGTTGATCCTCTTCCATTACCCACGCCAGTCGTCGAAGCCCCACGTATCGGTCACGGGCGGCATAGGCTGCGTGAGCCCTTCCGGCAATGGATTTGCCCCGGTCATCTCTAACCGCGCTTTCCACCATCAATTGCCCGTAAAGAATTTTTCCTTCCACGAGAGGAAACTTCGAATCAGCATCTCCCTGGCTGTTCAGCTTGTTTTCTGTCTGATAAACGGTCTCTTGCGGGGGGGCTTTGGGAAGAATGGTATCAAACTGAAAGTTCTGAAACGCTGGCTGCTTCAGGATCAGCGGCCGGCTTTTGATGATTGCCGTTACGCGATTGTGCGCCTCCCCGTAGGGTCCGCCCGCGTGGAGTCTTGCGTGGGTGGAGACGTCCACTTGGTTTCCGGTTTCAAAAAATTGACCGTTCAAGTCGGTGGTGACCTTGAAAGGCGATGGTGTAAAATCGCTTACCAGCACCCGCATGGGTTCCCGTACCCATTTGGAAAAGGATGCGGAGAGTTCGAAACGGTACCATCCCACGGCGCCGGTTTTGGGGATCTGAAATTCGCCGTTGACGGCACCGAATTCATTGAGGGTCAGATCCTTGATTTCGTACACTTTGTTCCCCATGGGGTCCATCACCTTGAGCCGGTACCCGGAATGGGGGGGCGTCACAAATGTTTGATTGTTCTGGTTTCGCACATAGAGCTTGTATTGAACCGTATCTCCTGCACGGTATACCCCCTGGGCCGTGGTTCCCCAGGCATGCATGTGTCCGTAGCGCTTTCGCATGTCGGGCCAGAGGGTGTTCCCGCTGGCCTGGTAGGTGTCCACCCGAAAGGGCCCGTCCAAAGGAAGGATCGCCATGTCGTCTTCTTTTTGGACCCTCGCAAAGAGATGAGGTTTTTTCATGCCATAGGCATCCAGGGTGGTCAGAAGCGGGTCGACGGTTTGGGTTCCCGCCAGCATGACGATGCCGTGGACATCGGTCGTGCCGTGGGTCAGTCGGGTGGGGGTTTGGGGCAGGGCGCCGTAAGTATCCCGGTAGAGGCTCACATTGGCCCCTTGTACGGGCGAAAAATTTTTCGCCCCTACCGTGGCGAAATCCGTGACCCAGACCAGGGTGTTGTAATGCCCGATTTTCACATGCACCTGAAAAGGGGTGACCTGGGCCATGAACCAGCGTTCCCATGGGCTTTTCTTTACCGGGGGACGGGAGTGCACCGATCCCTGTACCACCCCCGAGCTGTGGGCCAGCATGTGGCGGGCTCCCAGTGGGATTTTGAAAGCGATGTCCTCGACCTTTGGGATTTGAATCTCCCGTGTCTGTCGGGTCTCTTTTCCATGAACCGTTAGCCGGTCATAGGTGATGTCCACCTTCTCAAGGTTGGTCACCACCAGGGGAACCTGTGAATCCAGACTTTTTTCGAGGACCGCCTGTGGGTGTGTGAGAACGAAATCGGGCAGGCGGTGATTCGTCATAAAGCGCATGTTAACGGGGGCGTTGAGAGGGCGCGCGAATTCATCTCTGAGGGCATTTTTTTTGCTCTCGATATGGTATTTGTGAAACGCTTTGAGCAGTTCCGGAATCCAGACCCGATAGGTTTGTCCCTTTTTGTGGGGATAGCTGAGGTTTGAATGCCCACCACGGTTGGCCCAGGGGTCATAGTCGGACCGCCCTCCAGCCAGATCCGGCGTAAAGGTGACGTTGTTTTTGACTTCTTCCGCAATGACCGGTGACGAGAAAACTAGGGCCGCTTGTTTCAGGGGGTTACAGCGGTGTTCAAGCGCATGGGGATCGGTTGCGGAAATCTGGATGGTTTTTCCGCCGTTATCCGTGCATTCCACCCCCTCAAAGGCAAA
Source organism: Deltaproteobacteria bacterium (assembly GCA_018644785.1). The sequence continues at coordinate 17,490 of JABGPV010000047.1, forward strand.
TGGGGGAAAGGTGGAGAAACTGGCGGGAATCCGTTTTTCGATGCCTTTTTCAGGACCCTTGAAGGAAATGATGCCGGGGTTCACCCGGAGCGTTACCTCTGAATCCATCGGCAGTTCTTTTTGGGGCGACACCAGCCAGACCCGTCGGGCTTCTTCGGTGGCGTCCGTTGATGCGGTCGTAAGGGGTTTTTCCTTGACATCCGGGTCAGGGATAACGGTTACGCCCGTGAGTTTTTGCCCTTTGCCGTGAGCCGCCAGAAAGATATGTCGGGCCACGGAATCCTTGAAAACCGGCTGGTTGAATGTCAGTCGAATGACCGGCATCCCCGGAGCGGACCAGGTCTTGAACCATACGTTCCGAATCTTGGGCCGGATGGTGGTGAAGCTGTGTCGCACGGACTTTTCAAGCGTAGCGCCATCCTGGGTTCTGATTCCCGGATTGACCTGAATGGTGTAACGGGTGGCGGGTTTAAGGGCTGATTTTTCATCCAGTTGACAGGCCAGGGTTCCGCTGTTGAGCCAGCGCCATTGACACTTCAGGGAAGGGGTGATGTCAATGGGAATTTCAGAGGCTTTTCGCGCCATACGCCCCATGGGCACAACGGGTTTGTCAAACTGGAACACGATCTGTCGTCCTGCAGGCACATCCATTCCGGAAGGGGTGATCCGGGTGATGTGAAGGGGAGGGGGGGCGGCAAAGCTCAGGGAAGATACAACAATAATATTTAGCAGGATCCCTAGAACTGTGAAACAGGCCTTTACGGAAATTTTGGCATGGCCCATGGCTTTTCTCCTGTAATAGAGTCTGTTTGCGATTTAACTCATTCTGTGTCTTGAACGTCGGACGATATTTCCTCCACCTTTGAAAGCTTTCGTGAAATGGCGCGGGTGCGCACCTCCGCCTGGTCAATGGTGTTGCCGGCTTCCTGAAGCTTTTTCTTTGTTTTGGCCAGGGCATCTCCGAACCGGCTAAACTCGGTTTTGAGTGCCCCCAGAAGTTCCCACACTTCGCTGGAGCGTTTTTCAATGGCCAGGGTGCGAAAACCGATCTGAAGGCTGTTGAGCAGGGCTGAAAGGGTGGTGGGACCCGCCACCACAACGCGGTACTCCTGTTGAAGCGCATCGCACAGGCCCGGGATTCGCAACACCTCCGCATAGAGACCTTCAACCGGCAGAAACATCACGGCAAAATCCGTCGTCCGGGGTGGCGCCACATACTTTTCTTGAATGGCTTTTGCCTCCGCTCTGATCCTCATCTCCAGTTGTTTCAGGTGCCGGTCGGCGCTCTCCTTGTCTGCACGCTCCAGAGCGTCCAGCAGGCGTTGATAGTCCTCCTGGGGGAATTTAGCGTCGATGGGAAGCCACAACACCCGGTTGGGATCCTTTCTCTGGCCGGGAAGCCGAAGTGCGAATTCCACCCGCTCACGGCTGTTCTTTTTGGTGGCCACATTGGTGTCATACTGATCCGGGGTCAGGATCTGCTCCAGTATTGCTCCAAGCCGCACTTCCCCCCAGGTGCCCCGAGTGCGTACATTGGTGAGCACCCGCTTCAAATCCCCCACGCCATTTGCCAGGTGCTGCATTTCCCCGAGGCCCCTGTAGACTTGTTCCAATCGCTCGCTGACCTGTTTGAAGGATTCCCCGACCCTTTTTTCGATGCTGATATGAAGCTGTTCATCCACAGTTGTTCGTATCTGTTCGAGTTTTTTATTGTTTTCGTTTCGAATGGTCCCCAGTTGGGCGTCGATGGATTTTCGAATGGCTTCTGATTTATCTTCGTTGATCCGGGTTAATGCCACCAGTTGCCGGGCAAAAGAGTCCAACTGGGCTTTCTGCATTCCCGCATTTTCAGTGATTCGTTGAAGGAGGCCGTCTGTCATAACGCGAAGGCCTTTTCCCGTTTCATCTCGATGGAGGCGTGCTTGATGTGCCGATTCATTCCGGTTCTGGGCGCTTTCTTCTTTGAATGCCTTGAGCAGACCTTGAAGCTGTTGATCCAGATGGCCCAACTGATGTTGGAGACGGACGATATCTTCGGATGTTTGTTTCCTGAATACCCGTATCAGAATCACGAATAAAATCACCAGGGTCAGGACTAGCATAAAGAGCGATAATCCCCCCTGGTGGTCAAGAATCATTTGGGTGACGCTTTGAAGAAATTGGGACATGTCTGGTTGAACCGCACATTAGCAAGGTCTGATTTTCAGGCAGTGAAGAAAGCCCGGCGAATATTATGGGGAGTTTAGGAGAAATCAGTCTTCGGTGTCAAGGTTCGCATTGTATTACTCATAATTGTATTTTTTGACCGTCATGTCGGGGCAGTCGGAAACAATCAAGATTCAAATAGCAGAATTTATTTTACGGAGGGAGTTGTTTTTTGCCGGGAATATGATATCCTTTTTTCCTGCGTGAACCATTAAGGAGTGAAAAATGGGTGGCTGGGTAAGCTTGTTCAGGAGGTGGGTCGGGTTGTCAGGGAAGGCTCGGAATCGGGTTTTGACCGGAAATCTGTGGTTAGTTTCGATCATCATGCTGATCTTTGTTTCGTCCGTGCATGGGGTTCACGCCCAAGGGGTGAAAGACCCATCTTTTCAGGAATGGCTCAAAGGGGTTCGCCGGGAGGCCCGTGCAGCGGGCGTTTCCCCCGAAGTCCTGGACCGGGCTTTTCGGCGGCTGAAGCCTATTCCCAGAGTGATCAAACTGGACCGCTCGCAACCGGAATTTAAACTGACCTTCAAACAATACCAGGACCGTGTGGTTTCCGACAAGACCGTCTGGGACGGCCGGCGTTTGTACCGCGAACACCGGGATCTTCTGAAAAAGATCGGGGATCAATACGGGGTTGAGCCCCAATATATTGTGGCTCTTTGGGGAATTGAAACTCGATATGGCCGGATTACGGGCGGATACCCGGTCATCGCCGCTCTGGCGACGCTGGCCTATGATGGTCGGCGCAGCGCTTTTTTCAGGGAGGAACTGATTCGAGCCCTCAAAATTCTTGAGGAGGGGCATATTGACGTGAAAGACATGGATGGCTCCTGGGCGGGCGCCATGGGCCAGGTTCAGTTCATGCCGTCATCTTTTGTGAGTTATGCTGTGGATTATGATGGTGATGGTCGAAGAGATATATGGGACAATGTACCTGATGCCCTGGCATCCGCCGCCAATTACCTGTCAAGATCCGGATGGAAGAAAAACCAGGGGTGGGGGGGTAAAGTCTCTTTGCCTGCGGGGTTCAATAAAAATTTGGTGGGAAAAGGCAGCAAGAGAACCCTTAAAGAATGGCAACAATTGGGTGTTACCGGGAAGGGTGTTGCGGGAAAGCCGGACCTGCGGGCATACCTGGTTCAACCCAACAAAACCGGTGGTCCCATATTCCTGGCATATCCCAATTATCGCGTTATCCTGAAATGGAACCGATCCAATTATTTTGCCATCACGGTGGGCACACTGGCGGATCGGATTGCAAAACCATAGTTTTCAATTATACTCCCGGGTTTTCTTAAATTCCACCTCCGGCCATTGTTCCATCACATGCTCCAGCCGCCACTGGCTCGGGCCCAGGAAAGTCAATTCTTTTTCCGCATCAAGGGCCAGGTAAGCGGTATTTTCCTGCTGAAATTCCTTGAATCGTTTTGGATCGTCGCAGCTCACCCAGCGTGCCACGGCCAGTTCCATGGGCTCGTAAACCGTATCGGCCCCATATTCCTGTTTGAGTCGACTGGCTGTAACGTCAAACTGAAGGATACCCACCGCCCCCAGAATGTAGTCACTGGTGCCCAAAGGGCGAAATACCTGGGTGGCCCCCTCTTCCGCCAGCTGGTGCAGTCCCTTTTGCAACTGTTTTGATTTCATGGGATTTTTTAGGCGGATGCGCCGGAAGTGTTCCGGGGCGAAATTGGGGATTCCGGTAAATTTAAGCGGCTCCTTTTCCGTAAAGGTATCTCCGATTTTGATGGTGCCGTGGTTGTGGATGCCGATAATGTCTCCGGGATACGCTTCCTGAACATTCTCCCGGGCTTGAGCCATGAATATGGTGGCATTGGCAATGGCAATTTCTTTTCCGATGCGGTGATGAACCACCTTCATACCCCGCCTGAATGTGCCGGAACAGACCCGCAGAAATGCGATGCGGTCCCGATGGGCCATGTCCATATTGGCCTGAATTTTAAAAATAAATCCAGAAAAGGCGGGTTCGTAGGGCGATACTTCCCGTGTCATGGTGACCCGAGACGCAGGCGGCGGCGACATTTCAACAAATGCGTCCAGCAATTCTTTTACGCCGAAGTTGTTGATGGCGCTGCCAAAAAAAACAGGCGTCTGATTTCCCTTCAGGTAGTGCTTAAGATCAAAGGGGTTGGCGGCGCCGTCCAGCAATTCCACATCTTCACGGAGTTCATCGGCCTGGTTGCCGAGCAATTCGTCGAGACGGGGATCGGCAAGATCCTCTATCATTAAGCCTTCCCGGGACACGGAAGACTGCCCCGGTGTAAAGAGATGCAGTCCCCGGTGATGACGATTGTAGACCCCTTTAAAGGCTTTTCCCATTCCGATGGGCCATGACAGGGGCACGCACTCGATTTGAAGTTTTTCCTCAATGTCGCTCAAGAGATCCAGCGGCGGGAGTCCTTCCCGGTCCAATTTGTTAATGAAGGTGATAATGGGTGTATTCCGCATTCGGCAGACTTCCATAAGTTTTTCCGTCTGAGGCTCCACACCTTTGGCGCTGTCAATGACCATCAGGGCGCTGTCTACAGCCGTCAACACGCGATAGGTGTCCTCGGAAAAGTCCTGGTGCCCCGGTGTATCCAGCAGGTTTACCTCGAAGTCCCGGTAGTTGAATTTCATGGCGCTGGTGGTAACGGATATGCCCCTTTCCTGCTCGATGCGCATCCAGTCGCTGGTGGCATGGCGTGCGGCTTTTCTGGCCTTGATGGCGCCGGCCTGCTGAATGGCGCCGCCAAAAAGCAGCAGCTTTTCCGTAAGGGTTGTCTTGCCGGCGTCCGGATGGCTGATAATGCCGAAGTTTCGTCGCCGATCCACTTCCTGTTTATGCTGTCTGTTCATTTTCTGCCTCAATCACAACGTAAAAAAAACGGGCTCTGAGAGAGCCCGATTGCTGGATCATAACATAATGCGTTATTGCCAAAGGTCAATGGGCATCATTTTTGAAACGCCTGCTCGTTCTTGACACTCTTTCACCAGCCTGCTATCGGTTACTGAAAACGGCACTAATAACAATGACGCCGCTTGAAACCAAAGGAGAGAAATATATGACATTTGTATCCACTGCCAAACCGCCCCTCACACCCCCTGAAAATGCCTACTGGTTTTTGTTCCGAAAACAGCGTTTCCTGGTCATTCAAGAAGGCGAAAACACCCGCATTCCGCAAACGCGTGATCTTAAAGAAACCACCCTCTCCGCCGACGGGCAGCACTTTTTCGGCATGTTGAATGGTCAGCCATGCTATGTGGCGGAATTGGGGCGCGACGCGGTGGTGCCT
>JABGPV010000470.1 GCA_018644785.1 Deltaproteobacteria bacterium
CGGCTTTCTCGGCCATGTTGTTGTCAATAGGCAACCGGCCCAAGATACCCAACAAGACGTTCCCACTGATTCAAGGCATAGGCCACGGCTTTACCAAGGAAGCGGTTGGGAGGACAAAGCCACCTGCATCGCCCAACCGCACATGGAAGTCCGCGAGAGTTCCACGCCAAGACGCTGAAACTGTTTTTCCTGCCGGTAAAACGGTGTATGATCCACAAACTTCGCGGTAAGGATATGGGCAAGAAGACCGGGAGTGGCAATGGACCGAGGAATGATTCGAGGAGGAACCGGAGCGATTTTGACCGTTGGGCCGTCATCTTCCACCCCTTCGCAATTCCGACAGGCATACTTGGGCCGGATATGGCGGATCACCTGCATCTTTGCAGGGATGATATCCAGTTGTTCCGAGGTCTCTTCTCCGATCCGGCTCAATTCATAGCCACATGCGCATATTTTGTCCGCATCATCAATAATCATGGATACGTTCAATCCTGGGAAGGTTCTCTGGAGGCGGCTTTCTGCCGCGTTTCCTGCGGTTGTGAGCAGGAACATGAACCTTTTCCTCAGCCTCATCTCCTTCAGCAGGTTCCGGCATGTCAAATAAAGGGAGGGTCTGAGGGCCACCCTGAATCTTTTCACTTTTTCGGCCAAAAAGCTGAGCACGCAGGTGACGAATCTGTTCCAGCAGGACACCGGTTTCCCTGTCATGGGCTGCACGCCATCAAACCGGTCGTCATGGAGCCGACCAGGGTCAACACAATGATCATCGAAACTTCCCCCATATACAGCTGTGTGTCCCAGACATGATTGAAACCTCCCCCTTAATTCAGGGATTAGAGATGGAATGTTTGATTATAACCCTACTGATACCTCTGAGGAATTTAACACATTCATTTCCAAGGGGAATTTTTTTTCATATGCGGATTTTCCCTTGATTCCCCAGTGAAATTTTTGGATATATGGTAATATGGATTTCTGCCATGGAATCCGGTTGGGTCTGGTTGGCAATGAGTTTCAAAATCGTTCCTGCAAGGAGGGAATCATGAAACGTCTATTTATTTCGGTAATTCTGGCTACGGGCATTCTTTTTTCATTTTTCGGCTGTAGTGACGATGACCACGACAGCTCGTTACAGACCGGTCAGGTAGGGTGGGCCATCGGCCAGCGATCCGATGGTACGCCCGACGGCACGGCAGCCATTCTTCATACATCAGACGGCGGCAAAACCTGGGAGGAGCAAGGAAATCCATCCTTCTGGGAAGGGATGACGGGAAACGACATCAGCGCGGTGGATGAATGGACCGCCTGGGCAGCTGTGGGCGGCGATGACGGCGGTGCAATCCTTCATACATCAGACGGCGGTTTTACCTGGGACCTCCAGCCGCTTCCGGCAGGGATGACCGACGCGGTCAAAGGCATCAAGGGACTGTCCCAAAAAATTGCATGGGCCGTCACACTGACCGGAATCGTCATGCAAACCCTTGACGGGGGTGAGACCTGGGTTATCATTCCTCACGAGGGCATCACCATAAAACAGGTCAATCGCATGGACGCAAAGGGCGAGGACATCTGGATCGCCGATTGGGGCAGTGGCGAAAAGGGAATGATTCATTCACCGGATTTTGGTGAGACCTGGCGTCAGGAAACGCTCTCCGATCCCGGCCCTTTGCCGGGATTTGGCCCAATGGCTGTCAGCATTGTCAGCTCCCGGGTCGTATGGGCCGCAACCAGACCCGCAGCGAATGTCTACCGCACAATGGATGGCGGAGATACCTGGCACCTGGATGCTCCCGATATCTCCGGACCCAATGACCTGGATGATATCTGCGCCCCCAATGCGGACATGGTCTGGGCCGTGCAGAATCACAGTGGGGAGAGCGGCGGCGACATTATCAGCGTACATCTGGAAGATGGAAAGGTTATCAGCAACATAATGGACCCGACCCATCAATACCAATATGAGGGAGTGACCTGCTTTGATGAGAAAACCGCCTGGGTTGTGGGATTTAAAGCCCATGGCGTATCTCAGGACCTGCCCGAAGGCGTGATCCTTCACACAGCGGACGGTGGCACGAACTGGACGAATCAACCGATACCGGTCAACGATGTGGCCCTGTGGAAGGTTTCCTTTGTGGGGGCACATCGCTGATCCGAGGCCTTTGCAAAACGCTCAATGGGGCAATAATCATTGTTGGCCCTTTTTCAACTCCTCATCCCGCAATACGCGCCGCAAAACCTTTCCCACGGCGGATACCGGGAGTTCTTCGCGAAACTCAATGAACCGGGGGCGCTTGTAACCGGCCATGTTCTCCTTGCAATAGGCCAGGATATCATCTTCGGTGGCTGTTTCCCCCGGTTTGACCTGGATGAATGCTTTTACGGCCTCACCGCTCCGGTCATCGGGGATACCGATAACCGCCGCCATGGCCACTTTGGGATGTTCAAAGAGAATATCCTCCACTTCTCTGGGATAGACATTAAAACCACCCACCAGGACCAGATCCTTTTTGCGGTCCGTAATGACGATAAAGCCATCTTCATCGATATGACCGATATCACCCGTAAGAAAATATCGTTTTCCGTCAATATCCCGAAATACCGCCGCTGTTTCTTCGGGTTTGTTCCAGTATTCTTTCAGAACCTGGGCCCCATGAATGGCAATCTCCCCATCCTCTCCTCTGGGTAATTCCCTGTCGCCGGCTTCCAAGTCCATCACCTTAATGTCCGTGCTGGGAAAGGGCAACCCGATGCTGCCGATTTTGCGGGTTTCCTCATTGGCCGGATTGCAACTGGCAATGGGAGCTGTTTCACTGAGCCCATAGCCCTCTATAATAACAGCACCTGTCTTTGCCTCAAACTGCCGACAGACTTGCGGTGGAAGCGGCGCACCGCCCGAACTGCAAACG
>JABGPV010000471.1 GCA_018644785.1 Deltaproteobacteria bacterium
ACATTATATTGCCTGTTATCAACCTCTGTATTCATAACCACCCAAGCCTCTTCATTATCCAATAAGATACAAAAACCAGTAATACAAAAAACCACACTGGCAGTTTAGCCGGCCCCAATTTTCTAACCAAAAGGGTGCTTTCGAACCAAACAACGGCATACTATCGTTGAAATCAAGAAAGGTCAATACATAAAAAAAGGCAAGCGGACTTCCGCTTGCCTTTTTTAGATTGTCATGCTCTCTTCGCTAGATTTTCTTTTCCGATATTCTCATACGAACAATAGCGCGTTTGAGTGCCGTTTCGGCTCTCAGAAAATCGACATCTTCCTTTCCCCGATCCATAGAAAGTCTCTCTTTGGCCCTTTCCATGGCCTTACGAGCCCGCTCCGCATCAATCTCCGTGGCTTTTTCAGCCGCATCCACCAAAACCGAAACCTTGTTATCGGAAACTTCGGAAAACCCCGTTGTCACCAGAAAACGTTCAGTTTGGTTGCCACTGGAAAACCGCAACTCCCCCGGCTCAATTCCTGAAAGAAACGGTACGTGCCCCTCCAAAACACCGAACTCACCCATGGTCCCGGGGGCAACAACAATGTCCACCTCTTGACTCACCATCACCTTCTCAGGGGTAACAACTTCCAGATTTAACTTTCCCACGGATTATCCCCTCTTTTTATTCGCCGGCCATCTTCGCAGCTTTTTCCTTTACCTGTTCGATACCACCGACCATATAAAACGCAGCTTCGGGAAGGTCATCATGTTTACCATCGATAATCTCCTTAAAACCCTTGACGGTCTCGGCAACAGGCACGTAAGCACCCGGCGTTCCGGTAAAAGTCTCAGCCACATGAAATGGCTGGGACAAAAAGCGCTGAATCCGGCGCGCTCTAGCGACGGTCAGTTTGTCCTCGTCGGACAACTCATCCATTCCCAGAATTGCGATAATATCCTGCAATTCCTTATATTTCTGAAGGGTTCGCTGAACCTGCATGGCAGTGTTATAGTGTTCTTCACCCAAAAAGTTCGGGTCCAGAATCCTGGAACCGGAATCCAGCGGATCCACAGCCGGATAAATACCCAATTCCGTAAGCGGCCTAGACAAAACAACCGTTCCATCGAGATGCGCAAACGTGGTCGCAGGTGCTGGATCGGTAAGGTCGTCCGCAGGCACATACACGCACTGAACCGATGTAATGGAACCTTTGGTGGTTGACGTAATCCGTTCCTGCAAGGCACCCAGATCCGTACCCAGTGTGGGCTGATACCCCACCGCAGAAGGCGTACGGCCCAGGAGTGCTGAAACCTCAGCACCGGCCTGTGTAAATCGAAAGATGTTGTCCACAAAGAGCAGAACGTCCTGCCCCCGCTCATCCCTGTAATACTCAGCCGCCGTCAGCGCGGAGAGTGCCACCCTCGCACGGGCGCCGGGGGGCTCCGTCATCTGACCGTAAATCAGAGCGGCTTTGGGGAGAACACCTGACTCCTTCATCTCCATGTACAGATCGTTGCCCTCTCTCGTGCGCTCACCGACACCGGCAAACACACTGATACCACCGTGCTGCATGGCGATATTATGGATCATCTCCATCATGACGACCGTCTTGCCGACGCCGGCACCGCCAAACATCCCCATTTTACCGCCCCTTGGGAAAGGGACCAGGAGATCGATGACCTTTACACCGGTTTCAAGCACGTTGACCGACACGTCCTGCTCTTCAAAAGACGGTGCGGGACGATGAATGGGATAGTACTCCGTTGCCTCAACCGGGCCCAAACCATCCACGGGTCTTCCGACCACGTTGAGAACGCGACCCAAACCCGGATCCCCCACAGGCATCATAATCGGACTTCCCGTATTCTTAACCGGCATGCCCCGTACAAGGCCGTCGGTCACGTCCATGGCAATACAGCGCACCACATTATCACCCAGATGCTGGGCAACTTCAACAACCAGATTATCCTCGACGTCGTTGATTGCCGGGTTGCTGATTAGGAGTGCAGTTAGAATTTCAGGGAGTTCACCGTCACCAAACTCCACATCGACGACCGGACCAATGATTTGTATTAATTTGCCCTCATTCATGGTTAAATAAAGACCTCCTTATAAGGTTAAAACCGTTATCCCTTCAAGGCGGCAGCGCCACCCACAATGTCCATCAATTCAGCAGTAACAGCCGCCTGTCGTGCCTTATTGTATACAAGGGTAAGACTTTCCACAAGATCGTCACAATTCCTGGAAGCATTGTCCATGGCGGCCATTCGCGCGGCATGCTCACTTGTTTCGTTTTGTAGAAATGCATTATAAATCTGTACATTAATGTGTTTAGGTAAAAGCTCGATCAACAATCCTTCAGGATCAGGCTCACAAAGATACTCCGCTTCGGCCCCGGCGTTTTCTTCATCCTTGGCCACAGGCGGTTCAACGGGAATCAGTTTCACCAATGTGGGCAACTGTCTGGCCATACCGAGAAAACGGCTGTAAATCATATAGACGCCATCCACCTCGTCTGCAAGATACCGATCGATCATGCCCCTGCTGATTTGATTCACAAAGGATATATCGACACTACCGTAGGCATTGATATGGCTCTCAATGAGATCATACCCTCTTTTTTTGAAATAATCCCGCCCCCGTTTTCCAACCGTCGTCAGGGCAATGTCAACGCCATCATCCTTTTCCTGATTCACCCACTTTTCAGCCCGGTTGAACAGATTGGAATTGAAACTGCCGCAAAGGCCCTTATCGCCTGAGAAATGCAGTAGCTCAACCCGGGAAACTTTCTCCTTCTTCACGAGCAGAGGATGAATATCAGGTTCGATCCGACTTGCCAGATTTCCAAGCACTTCGGCAAACTTGGTCGCGTAGGGCTCAAAGCTCTCCATCTTCATCTGGGCG
>JABGPV010000472.1 GCA_018644785.1 Deltaproteobacteria bacterium
ATCAAGGCCATGAGCCAGGCGGCGGAAGATGCCATGGTGATGCTGGACGGAGAGGGCAAAGTATTGTTCTGGAATCCCGCGGCGGAGAGGCTTTTTGGTTTCAGCGAGGCCGGGGCCATGGGGATGGATTTTCACCAGATGGCCGCCCCACAGGTGTATCACGACAAAATCTATAAAGGCCTGAAACATTTTGCCAAGACCGGAGAAGGCGGTGTTTTGGGAACCACCACCGAAATAACCGCCCGAAACCGAAAGGGCCATGAGTTCCCGGTGGAGGTAACCATCTCGTCCTTTCAAGTGGATGATGAATGGTTTGCGGTGGGCACGGTGCGGGACATCACCGAACGCAAGCAGTCGGAAGAGGCCTTGAAAAAAAGCGAAAGGCGGCTCAAAACAATCCTGGAAACAGCCAACGACGGGTTTTTCGCGGTAGACAATAACCAGAAAATCATTGAAGCGAACCCCGCGATGAGCAAAATCCTGGGCAGGGAAAGGGAAGATATTACAGGAAAGACCACCTTTGATTTTGTTGACGAAGAAAACAGGAAAATATTGCTAAAGCAGATCGAGATGCGAACCGGCGGGGAAAAAGGTTCCTATGAGATTGCCCTTTCCCGTTCGGATGGCAGCCACGTATCCTGTCTTTTCAACGTTAGCGTGTATTTAGATGAAAACAATGAAAAGATAGGTGCCTTTGCCATGGTGACCGATATCACCGAACGCAAACTGGCGGAAGAGGCCATAAAAAACAGCGAGAGGAGGCTCAAAACGATCCTGGAAACGGCCGACGAAGGCTTCCAGTTGATCAACACCAACCTGGAAGTCATCGATTTGAACCCCAAAATGTGCACGATTATGGGCAGGGAAAAGGATGACGTAATCGGCAAGACCATCTTTGATTTTGTGGATGAGGAAAACAAGAAAATCTTTCTGGAGCAGATTGAACTTCGAAAACAGGGGATTAGCAGTGCCTATGAAATCGCCCTTTCCAGGCCCGATGGTAGCAATGTAAATTGTCTTTTCAATGTAACACCGCTTTTTGACGAAAACAATGAGAGAATCGGCGCCTTTGCCATGGTCACTGATATCACCGAGCGCAAACAGGCGGAAGAAGCCATGAAAGAAAGTGAGGCACGTACCCGTCTCATTTTGAACTCGGCCGGCGAAGGAATTTTCGGGGTGAATGCGGAGGGGCATGTGGTTTTCATTAACCCCGGAGCCGTGAATATGCTCGGTTTCGAAGAAAAAGAGTTGTTAGGCAAAAAGATCCACGCCCTGATTCACCACACCCGGGCCGATGGTACGGATTACCCGGTGGAGACGTGCCCCATGTATGCGGCCTACCATGTGGGGACCGAGCACTTCATAGGGGACGAGGTATTGTGGCGAAAGGACGGGACGTCTTTTCCAGTGGAATATGCTGCCAAACCGATCCTTCAGAACGGCCAATTGAGAGGCGCGGTGGTGTCATTCCGTGACATCACCGAAAGATTGAAATCCGAAGAGGAGCTGAATGAGAGGCTGGAAGAACTGGAACAATTCAGTCGGCTGGTGGTGGGTCGAGAGACAAAGATGATTGGGCTCAAAGAGGAGGTCAACAGCCTTCTGAAACAGCTTAGCCAAGAAGAAAAATACGAAATTGTTCAATAACCGCATATTCAACCCCCCCAAACTGGAGGCAATCCATGAACGAAAAAATTGACGGCAGCAGTGTGGAGATCAATGGCGATCTCGCAATCCAGATTCTGGAACAGCTCCCCACGCCGGTTATGGCGGTGGATCTCGATCTGAATCTCATTTTCATGAATGATGCGGGTTTAAAGCTTGCAGGAAAAGACTGGGCGGAAATCAAAGGGCGTCATTGTTACGAGATTTTCGATTCCCTCCACTGCCAGACACCGGAATGCCGGATGAAACAAGCCATGGGAGGTTCCGATACCTGCACCGTTCGCAATGAGGCAAAGATCGATGGAAAATCCATTCCCATTGAATACACTGCCGCGGTCTTAAAGGACAAAGCGGGAAATGTCATCGGCGGGCTGGAATACATCCTCGATATCACCGAAAGGGTGCAGCAGGAGAAAAAACTCCAGGAACAGAGCAGCACCATCATGGAGATATCGACCCCGGTCATCAAGTTGTGGGACCGGGTCATCATCCTTCCCGTGGTGGGGGTGATCGATTCTTTGCGCGCCCAGCAGATGATGAAGACCATGTTGAAGAAGATAACGGAAACCCTGGCCAAGGTCATCATTCTGGATATCGCGGGGGTTGCCACGGTGGATACGGCGGTGGCCAACCATCTCATTAAAATCGCCAAAGCCACAAAACTCATGGGGTGCCGGTGCATTGTTTCCGGCATATCCCCCGCCGTGGCCGAAACCCTGGTTCAACTGGGCATAGAACTGGGAGACGTGACCACCAATTCAAACCTTCAGGATTCCCTGGCCGATGCATTTGCCATATTGAAACTGGAAGTGGTCCAGACGAAATAAACGGCGTTATTTTTAGATTAAACCGGGCTGGAGAAGATAAATATGGAAGATGTTGAGAGTTTTTCCGCACTGGGCATGCACACGGTCGGCGGCTTTCTGGTGGTACCCGTCAACGCGGAGCTGGATGATAATTACGCCTTGGGGCTTCAAAAAGCCGTCCTTCGAAAAGTAAACGAAACCGCTGCCAAGGGCGTGCTGTTTGATGTTTCCGTCCTTCGGATCGTTGATGCTTACAGCTTTTCCGTTCTGACGAATACTGCAAAAATGGTATCCATGCTGGGCGCCGATATGGTGTTTGTGGGCTTTCAGCCGGGTGTTGTGTCCGCCGCGGTGGATCTGGGGCTCGATCTCGGGAATATTCCAACGGCCATTACC
>JABGPV010000473.1 GCA_018644785.1 Deltaproteobacteria bacterium
ACCGGTGCTGCCAATACAGGCAATGAGCCGTATTCTGAGTTTTATGCATTTCAAATTGCTGAGGCAATGGGATTGAATGCCGTTAAATACAATTTAAAGAAGTGGAAGGGCCAACTTTTCTCTACGTGTGAATTGTTTACACGTAAAGAACTATCCTATATTCCAACCGGTAGGATTGTGACTGAGGGGGGATGGGGTGCCGTTATCAGTCATTACAAGGCACTGGGTGTTATGCATTATAATTCACTGGTGGACATGCTGATTTTTGATGCAGTTATCTGTAATGAAGACAGGCATTTCGGGAACTTTGGACTTATTGTGGAAACCAACACAAACACCATAATAGATACGGCGCCTGTATTTGATCACGGTTTATCTCTTTTCAACTACGCCATGGACGATGATATGCAGGATGTTGATGCTTACGCCAAAACAAGATTGATGGCGACTTCACAGGATTTTTCGACCTTTTCAAAAGAAATAATCACAAAGAACCAGAAGGAAAAATTGCAAAAGCTAATAAATTTCGAATTTGAAAAACATTCAACGTACAATCTATCAACGTTCCGATTGAAAACGACCGAGAAATTTATTCAAAAAAGAGTTAAAGAACTTTTAGCAGTATAAACGCCAGAATCAGAATTTTTTATCTGCCGTCTTTCGCGAAAGCAAATCCGCGTTCGATGGCTTTTTGATTGGCTTCGAAAAATTTGTCCTTCCCTTTCATGGCCGCCTGCATTCCCTTGATGGTCTCTTCCTGGGAGAGAAGACCTGTTTTGGCACAAACCGTTCCGATCATGACCATGTTCCCTCCGCGGGCATTGCCCACTTCTTTGGCCAACTCCACCACGGGCACCTGTAGAAATTCGATGTCCGTGCGGGAGGGTGGATCCGGCATCAGGGATGAATTCAGGAAAATAAGCCCGCCCTCGATGATGGTGGGTTCGAATTTGTCCAGGGAAGGGCCGTTCATGGCAACCAGCACATCCGGGTTGGACGCCACGGGGGATGCAATTTTCTTGTCTGAAACGGTCACCGAGCAGTTGGCGGTGCCGCCGCGCATCTCAGCGCCGTATGATGGAAAATAGGTGATATTGAGACCTTTATGCATTGCCCCGTGGGAGAGAACATACCCCATGAGCAAGACACCCTGGCCACCAAAACCTGCAAAAGTCGTCCGGGTAATCATTTTTTATCCTCGTATCCACTGTCATCTTTGATCACACCCAAGGGGTAGGTTTTCACCATTTCCTCATTGACCCATTCCCAGGAAGCCTTGGGTGACATTTTCCAGTTGGTGGGGCATGGTGATAGCAGTTCAACCAGTGAGAACCCCTTGTCATCCAACTGACACTGAAATGATTTCTTGATGGCTTTCTTGGCGCGTCTGATCTGTTTGAGCGTCGTCAGCGAGCATCGCTCCACATACACAACGCCGTTGCTGATGGCCAGCATCTGTGAAATGTCGATGGGGTTGCCGTGCCGACGCTGATCCCTGCCTCCGGGTGTTGTGGTGGCGCTCTGCCCCAGCGTTGTGGTGGGCGCCATCTGACCGCCGGTCATGCCGTAAATGGCGTTGTTAATGAAAATTGCTGAGATACGTTCACCCCTGTTGGCCGCATGGATGGTCTCCGCGGTACCGATGGCCGCCAGGTCTCCATCTCCCTGGTAGGTCAGCACGAACTTGTCCGGGTGCACCCGTTTTATGCCGGTGGCCACTGCCAGGGCCCGGCCATGGGGGGCTTCCACCATATCGAAGTTAAAATAGTTGTAGGCTAAAACCGCGCAACCCACAGGCGGAACCCCGATGGTCTCTTCCCGGAGGTTCATCTCGTCCAGGCATTCCGCCACCAGGCGGTGCGCAATGGAATGCCCGCAGCCGGGACAGTAATGGGTCGGGTTATCTTTCAGGGATTCCGGAAAGCCAAAAATCTTTTTATATGCTACTTCCGCACTCATACGTCTATCCTCCTGCCTACTTTTCCGTCGCCGCGGGAGGCGGATCGCAGGAAATCGGCCACGTCCGCCGGGGTGGGGATGATGCCGCCGGGCATGCCGTAAAAATGAATTTCAGCCCGATCGCCCACTGAGAGCACCACATCTTCCACCATTTGACCCATGCAAAGCTCGAACACGGCGACTTTGGACACTTTTGAGGCCAATTCCCGTAAAGGCGCCGTTGGGTAAGGCCATAGGGTAATGGGTCGGAACAAACCCACGTTCAGGCCTTCGGCCCTCAACTCTTCAATGGCGCTTTCAGCAATTCTGGCCGCCGTGCCGTAGGCCACGATGATCATTTCGTCGTCATCCTGGGTTTTGGTTTCCCATCGCAGTTCATTGGCGGTGATTTTATCATATTTTTCCTGCAGGTGCAGGTTGTGTTTATAAAGTTGTCCGTCCTGTCCCAGGAGCATGGAAAAAAGCGCCCGGGGTTCCCGGCCTTTGCATCCGTCCAGGATCCAGTCTTTTTTGGGAAGGTCTTCAAGTTCGATGAAATCGGGAAAAACCACCGGTTCCATGACTTGTCCCATCAAACCATCTCCCAGCAGCATGACCGGCGTCCGGTATTTATCCGCGATATCAAAGGCAACGGATGTTAAATCCGCCAACTCTTGACATCCTGCCGGCGCCAGAACCGGGGTTCGGTAGTCGCCATGGCCGCCGCCCCGGGTGGCCTGAAAATAGTCGGCAGCGGACGGGGCGATGTTGCCCAGTCCCGGGCCGCCTCGCATCATATTGATAATCACTGCGGGAAGTTCCATTCCGGCCATATAGCTGATGCTTTCTTGTTTCAGAGAAACGCCGGGCGAAGATGAACTCGTCATGGTTCGGCCGCCCGCAACGGAGGC
>JABGPV010000474.1 GCA_018644785.1 Deltaproteobacteria bacterium
GCCAAGGGGGTGATCACGGATTCGGCGCCCCCGGTAAGCATGATATCCGCAAATCCTTCCCGAATATATCTGAAGGCCTCTCCCACGGCATGAGCACTTGCGGCACAGGCGGTTTCGATGGAGATGTTGGGGCCTTTGGCCCCAAATTCAATGGCCATTTGCCCCGGCGCCATATTGGCGATAATGCCCGGAATAAAAAACGGACTGATCCGCTTGGGTCCCTTTTCAAGGAGGACCGAATGGTAATGTTCCAACATACCCAGGCCCCCGAGGCCGCTCCCCGTTACACAGCCCACGCGGTGGGCGTTTTTCTGATTAATCTTGAGATCGGCATCTTCCATGGCCATCCTTGTGGAAGCAAGGGCATAATGGATAAAGACATCAAAGCGTCGAATCTGCTGCTTGGCCATGAAATCCTGAGGGTTGAAATCCGTTACTTCCCCCGCAATCCGGGATGCAAAACCGGACGCATCAAATTTTGTGATGTTTCCAATCCCCGATTTACCGGCGCATACCGCTTCCCAGTTTTTCGCCACGCCTGTTCCAAGCGGCGTAACCATTCCCAATCCCGTTACCACAACCCGTCTGGCCATATTATCATTCCTCCCCGTATCATTTTGGTTTTCAGATAAACATCCCGAATTCACCAGAGGGGAAAATTCTGCAGGTGTTTCATATGAAGTTGATGACTTTCCCTAAAAATAAGGTTTTGGGAAAACCACCATCATCCCACTGCCGTCTTAACATAGTCGATGGCATTTTTGACGGTCGCTATCTTTTCAGCATCTTCATCGGGAATTGAAATATCAAACTCTTCTTCCATGGCCATGATCAATTCAACCTGATCTAAAGAATCAGCCCCCAGATCATCCACAAAAGACGCTTCCGGAACCACATCTTTCTCCGGAACATCCAGCTGCTCACAAATAATTTTCGCGATTTTTTCATCCACGCTCGACATATCCTGTTACCTCCTAAGAATTGACCTTCTATACTTACATAGTGTCTGAACGAAAACTAGGATTTTTCGTCAAGATCAAGGAAGATCAAAATTTTAACCACAGGAATACATTTAGTATTTCGAGGATTAAAATTTTTATCTGACGCAGAGGTTGGCGAAAAAGACAGTCTTCGTTCGGGCACTACATATACATACCGCCATTAACATGAATAACCTGTCCGGTAATATAACCGGCGGCTTCCGTGCAGAGCCAGTAAACCGCTTCCGCTACGTCTTCCGGTGTCCCCATTTTTCCAAAGGGAATCTGCTTTAAGAAGTTTTCTTTTGCTTTTTCAGGGATCACTGCGGTCATTTCGGTATCAATGAAGCCGGGGGCTACCGCATTGACGTTGATCCCTCTGCCGGCCACCTCCCTGGCAATACTCTTGGTGAATCCCATGATGCCGGCTTTTGAGGCAGCGTAATTGGACTGGCCGAAATTTCCGATCTGCCCCACCACTGAAGAAATATTCACAATGGCGCCGCGCCGCTGCTGGCTCATGGCTCGAACAACCGCTTTGGTACAGTTAAACACACTTTTCAAATTTACTCTCAGTACGTCATCCCACACTTCTTCGCTCATTCGGAGCAGCAGGGTGTCCCGGGTGATGCCGGCGTTATTGATGAGTACATCAATTTTCTCGCGTTTTTCGAGAATATCCTGAAATAGCGTATCCGCCACCTGAAAAGATGAGATATCAGCTTTGTAACCCTCCGCTGCGACGCCTCTGGATTTCAACTGATCCAGCGTCTCATTACAGGAATCATCAGTAGGATCGAAATGAACGAGCACAATTCTCGCGTTTTCTTCTGCAAACCGGTAGGCGATACTCCGCCCGATCCCTTTTGACCCACCCGTAATAACGACCGTCCTGGTATTTGCATCAGACATGATAATCCCCCTTTTTCTAAAGGCCCTGCTCAAGATTGTACGATTTCAATTCCAGGCTCATTTTTTCAACTGTCCGGTTCTGCGCATATTGTGCCGCCATATTAACGGCATTGCGAATGGCTTTGGCAGAAGACCCCCCATGGCAGATGATGCCGATACCTTTAACGCCCAGAAGGGGTGCGCCACCGTACTCTTCGTAACTCAATTCCCGGGCAAACCGGGAAAAAGCCTTGCGGCCCAGGAAGAAAGCGATACGGCCCAGGAAGGAACGCTTCAACTCCCTTTTCATCAGCCGCGCCATGGATTCCGCAGTCCCTTCCGTCAGTTTGAGAGCCACATTTCCCACGAATCCGTCACAGACAACAATTTTGACATCACCCGTAAGGAGGTCCCGCCCCTCAATGTTCCCTGCAAAATTCAAGGTGCTTTTTTCAAACAAATCATAAGCATAGCGAACCAGCTCATTCCCTTTGCTACCCTCTTCACCAATGTTCAAGAGCGCAATTTCCGGGGTTTTCATATCCAGGCAGGAACTGCCGAACGCATGGGCCATGACCCCGAACTGGAAGAGCTGGCCAGGTCTGCAATCCACATTGGCACCTGCATCAATCAGAATAACCGGCCCTTTTTCCGTGGGAACGATGCTGGCAATGGCCGGCCTTTCCACGCCGGAAATCCGACCGAGGGCCAGAACGCCTGCGGCAAGGGTCGCTCCGGAGTTACCGGCGCTGATCACCGCATCTGCTCGGCCTTCCTTTGCGAGGTCGAACGCCACGCGAATGGAACTGTCCTTTTTTTTTCGAAGGGCCTTTAAAGGAGACTCGTCCATTGCCACCACATCTTCACAATGATGAATGGAGACGAGGGTATCCGCCGTACGAGTACCAGCGAGCCCTGAGATCAATGCCTCATGTCCCACAAGGATAACATGGATGCCAAATTTCGAAGC
>JABGPV010000475.1 GCA_018644785.1 Deltaproteobacteria bacterium
AGGGCGTCTTCGCCGCCGGGGATGTGGCCGAGCATTTTGACATTGCACGGAAAACACGTTGGATGAATGCCATCTGGCCGGAGGCCGCCATGCAGGGGCGCGTGGCCGGGATGAACATGGCCGGGCGAAACGTTTCTTATGCCGGGAGCCTCAGCCGGAATGTGATGCGTATATTTGACCTGGATCTTATGACCATGGGCCTGGCCAATCCCAAAGCCGATTCCGAATACGATGTATTGAATGCCCATGGTTTCCGAAACAACCTCTACCGAAAGCTGGTATTCAGGGGAAATGTCCTGGTGGGTGCGGTTCTGGTGAATGGCATTGAACAGGGGGGACTTCTGCTGGCGCTGATTCAAAACGAAACGCCCATTTCCATTTCGAGGAAAAAATTGCTTGAACCCGGATTTAACTTCCGACAGATCATGAATTGAGAGAAAGGAGGCAATATGAAAGAAGTCATGGTTCATCCCGAAAGGTGTGTGGGGTGCATGCAATGTATGATCGCATGCGCCACGGCACATTCTCAAACGCGGCAGCTCTTGACCGCACTCATGGAGACACCGCTTCCCAAATCACGGGTCCATGTGGGTGCAGGGCTGTACAATGAAGGATTCCCCAACCGATGCAGGCACTGCAACCCGGCCCCCTGTATGGCGGCCTGCCTGGCAGGCGCTATCCTTCGTGATCCTGAAAGGGACACCGTCCTGGTCAACCCGGACAAGTGTATCAACTGCGCCAGCTGCGCCATGGCATGCCCCTATGGCGTCATCCGTTTTCATGAAGACAGCACGGCACCCCCGGAAAAAACCGTTGCCGTCAAGTGCGACAACTGTGATCAGCGGCAGGCGGAGGGACTCATTCCGGCCTGTGTGGAAGTGTGTAAATCAGGTGCTCTGACCTTCGAAGAAAGCACCGACGCCCTGAAACGAAAGACCGATGAAGTGGCCAGGTCCGTGTCCCGGGAGGCTGAAGAGATGTCCTTGTCCCCGGCCTTTTCCCTGTTAACCGCTGCAAAAAGGGCACAACTGTCCCTGTGATATTGCGCTTTCAACCATAAGGAGAGAAAGATGGATAAGAAATTTGAGGATCTCACCATTACGCAAGATGGCCAACTGCTTCTGGAGAAGGCGGAAAAAGATCAGGTGGAAACCGTGTGGCAAAGGCTTCAGGCCCAGCAACCCCAATGCGGATACTGTGACCTGGGATTGAGCTGCCGGATCTGTATCATGGGTCCCTGTCGAGTGGATCCCTTCGGGGAAGGACCCCAGAAAGGTGTCTGCGGCGCAGATGCGGACATCATCGTGGCCCGGAATCTGTGCCGCATGGTAGCAGCCGGCGCCGCTTCTCATTCAGACCACGGCCGGGATCTGGTGGAAGTGCTGGCCAGTGTAGCCGAAGGAAAGGCCCCGGGATACCAGATTCGGAGTGTAGAAAAGCTGAAACAGGTCGCCGCGGAATACGGCATCGACACGGAAGGCAAGGAGCCCCTGCCCCTGGCAGGTGAACTGGCACAAGCCATGATGGAAGACTACGGCATGCGCCAGAAACAGATCAAACTGGTATCCAGAGCACCTCAAAAGCGCCGGGACCTCTGGGAAAAAGTCGGCATAACCCCCCGCGGAATTGACCGCGAAACCTCTGAAATGATGCACCGAACCCATATGGGCGTGGACAACGGCTGGCAGAGCCTGTTGCTGCAGGCCCTTCGCAATGCGCTTTCCGACGGCTGGGGCGGATCCATGATCGCCACCGAGGTGTCGGACATCCTGTTCGGCATTCCCACCCCCAAACCCACCACGGTAAACGTGGGTGTTCTCAAAGAAGACCAGGTCAATATCATCGTCCATGGTCACAACCCGGTGGTTTCCGAGATGATTCTAAAGGCCTGTGAATCCCCTGACATGATCGCCCTGGCAAAAGAAAAAGGCGCTGAGGGGATTAATCTTGCCGGTGTCTGCTGCACCGGCAATGAACTTCTGATGCGCCACGGGGTCCCCATGGCGGGCAATCACCTGATGACGGAACTGGTGCTCTCCACGGGGGCGGTGGAAATGATGCTGGTGGATTACCAGTGCATTATGCCGTCTCTCGGCACCGTGGCCGCCTGCTACCATACGAAGATGATCAGCACCAGCGACAAAGCCCGTTTTCCCGGCATGGAACATCGGGAATTTCATCCCGAAAATGCCGAGCAGATGGCCATGGAATTGGTGACGGAAGCGGTCAATAATTTTGTGGCCCGTGGCAAAGTCTACATTCCGGTGGAGCCGGTCAACGCGGTGGGCGGATTTTCCGTGGAGACCATTATCGGGGCCCTGGGGGGCACACCCGACCCTTTACTTGACGCCATCAAGGCCGGTAAGATTCGCGGCGCTGTCGGGATCGTGGGATGCAACAACCCCAAGATCAAACATGATTACGGACATGTGACCCTCACCAAACGGCTCATCGAAAATGACGTGCTGGTGGTGGATACGGGATGTGTTTCCGTGGCCAATGCCAAGGCAGGATTCAAGGTCCCTGAAGCCATCGAGATGGCGGGCCCGGGTCTCAAGGAAGTGTGCGGTTCCTTAGGCATTCCACCGGTGCTGCATCTGGGAAGCTGCGTGGACAACGTGCGAATCCTGGTGCTCGTTTCAGCACTGGCCAATGCCCTTGACGTGGATATCAGCGACCTCCCCATTGCCGGCGCCGCCCCCGAGTGGTACTCCGAAAAGGCGGTGACCATCGGCACCTATTTTGTGGCCTCAGGTGTTACAACCGTTCTGGGTCCCATGCCGCCCATTGCCGGCAGCATGAATGTGGTCAAATTGCTGACCGAGGGTTTA
>JABGPV010000476.1 GCA_018644785.1 Deltaproteobacteria bacterium
ATTATGATGCGTTTATCCAAGAAGATTTTGAGGCGGAGCACATCATTTTTACTTGCATCAATTTCTGTGATTTGCTGATCGTAAGGAATCTGCTGGAAAATGGGAAAAAAGTTATTCTGGGTGGCCCGCTTGTCAATATCGGATTGTCGCCTGTTTTTTTTCGGCAATTTTTGTTCAATATGGGTGTTGAGAAATCGTCGCTCCGGGATAATCTCATTATTATTTCAGGCAATGTTGATCTCACAACCGATCTGTACCAGATTATCAAAAACTGGAAAGATGACCGAATCATCGAAAACGACTACAGGTCTGTTTATGAATGTCGCCGCGACTTCCTGACGCCCCATTATCAGGGAAAGGCGGAAATCCCGGTCCATCTTGGGTTCAACAACTGGTGCTGGTACGGAAAGTGTAAATTCTGCACATACAAGGAATTGCCGCGCATGGATTTTCTGAAGGATCTGGAGGTACAAAGTGCTGTTGAGGCAATCCATGGCATTATGCAAGGGTTCAATTCCAGACACATCCGTTTCATTGACTCCTATTACCGTCCCCATTCACCCGTTGTTCAGGAAATTCTTCAACAGATTTCCGAATACCACATCACCATTTTTACCGGCATCACATTGCTGAAGGACAAAAAATATATCGAATTTATCAACAAATATGTGAACTGTCTGCTCATCGGATTGGAATCAACCTCTGATTTTACCTTGGAGCATGTGACAAAGGGCTATCTTTACCGGGATATTGAACAGGCCGTGGAAAACATAATTCAATATCTGGATAGGAGTATATTCTTAGAGATATCCGTTATCCTGGACCTTCCCTATCGGGATGCGGACGACATTCGGGACAATTATCGACGCATCGCAATTCTGAAAGACCGGTTGGATGAGGCAGGGTTTCGGGTGGCGGTGCACATGAATATCCTGAGCGTGTTCCCCAACCTGGAACTTCTTTATACAGAGGATGCCATGCTCAAAAGATCCTTTGATTCAAACGATATGGCCTCTTCAACCGGCAAGAACTATTTGATTCACGTATTAAAGGAGTCGGGCATGAATCAGCCCTCACAGCTGCCCTCAGGAACGGTACTTCTGGATGAAAACAACGCCTATGGCCTGCGTTACGGGTATATCAGTTCAAACGTTCCTGTGGTCCGGCATGACGTCAATGGTAAGATCCTGCTTTCAGATCTTGAAATTATGGAAGAGGACGTTATGAAACGGATACTTTTAAGAAAAAGCCGTTTTCAGAAGGAAGCTTAACAGAAAAAAAGGCATCGCTCGTTTCAGACCGATGCCTTTTTTTGATTCAGCCCAGCTTACTATAGCTGGCGCTTAAGCTGCCTTCGCCACGCCTAGATCAAAGGCCTTCAAATTGGACTCCAGAAAGGCCTTTTTAGTGGACGTTGACAGTACTTTCTTCATCTCTTCAGCGCCAATGGGGGTTGTCCCCGAGCCAATGAGTGCGCCCAACATTACCATGTTCAAAGCCAGTGGGTTGCCCACCTCTTCCGCGATGGCAGTTCCATCCAGCTCAATGACTTTTTTCGCCCTTTCACGAATAAATTGAAGGGTCTCTTCCACCGGGGGGTAAACCCCCTGGCCCACAGCCACGGTGAAGGGTGGCAGGGGATGAATATTGGTGATGACCACCGTATCCTGATTGCACTTTCCGAGGGCACGCAACGTCTCCAGGGGTTCAAAACCGATCAACACATCGGCTTCCGAGCTGGAGACGATGGGGCTTTGTACATCTCCCAACAATACCGCTGATTCCACAATGCCGCCCCGCTGGGCCATACCGTGAATTTCACTGACAACCGTGGGGATATCCATTGAAAGTGCCGCTTCGCCCAACAACCGAGAAGCAAGAAGGTTTCCCTGACCACCCACACCGATAAATACCAATCTCTTTGTTTCCATCATTTTAGAGCCTCCCTATCCCTCTTTCACGGGCACAATGGCGTTCTCCGGACAAACCTGAGCGCACACGGTGCAGCCGATGCAAGCGATTTTATCAATTTCCACTTGATCCCCTTCCAGATACATGGCCGGACACGCCAGAAGATTGATGCAGTCCCTGTGGTTCTTGCACTTGTCATGATTGATGCGGAAAGGTTTGGTTTTTTTGAACTGCTTCGTGGCTTTGGCAAACAGGGGACACAGCTCTTCTGAAATGATGACCGATATGCCGTCGTATTCCATGGCCTTTTTGACGGACTCCATGGCCTTCTTCAGCTTAAAGGGTTTTATCACATGAACATCCTGGACCCCTACGCCTCGCACCACAGCTTCAATGGAGATGCGCGTCCGTTCTATTCCCATGGGTTCCGTATTCACACCGGGATGAATCTGGTGGCCGGTCATGGCCGTGGTGCCGTTGTCCAGGATAACCAGGGTGAATTTGTGGTTATTGTGAACGGCATCCACGAGACCCGTAATGCCGGAGTGAAAAAAGGTGGAATCGCCGATAAAGGAGACCACCTTCTGGTCGGTGGCTTGAGCAAAACCGCAACTGGAGCTGACGGAAGAACCCATGCAGATGACGAAGTCCGCCATTGAAATGGGCGGCAGAACGCCCAGGGTGTAACATCCGATATCCGTTGGAAAGATGGCATCCGGCCCATAAACCTGTTTGACGGCATAGTATGTGGCGCGATGGGGGCACCCGGCGCAGAGGTTGGGCGGTCTCGCCGGCAGATCCGGTGTGCCCGAAATATCCAACTGTACTGGGGTCTTATACTCTATGCTGAAATAGTCGGCAATGGCCTGGCGTACCATGCCGGGATCATATTCAAAAAGGCGTGAGAATGCG
>JABGPV010000477.1 GCA_018644785.1 Deltaproteobacteria bacterium
ATTTTCAAACATATTTTGAAAACCGTGGATTATGTAAAGCCTGACCCATTGCTGCGGGTTACGGCCCTTTTTCACGACATCGCAAAACCGCGCATACGAGCAAAAATAGAGGGCACATGGCGATTCCACGGCCACGAAAAAGAAAGCGCCCTGCTTGCCGAAGAGATCATGAAACGGTTGAAATTCAGTAACGAGATGATCCGGAAAGCCACCCATCTGATCAAGAACCATTTGATTGGCTACAACTCTGGGTGGAGCAACGCGGCGGTTCGGCGGCTGATTAAACGCGTGGGCCCGGACTTTATCGAAGATCTTGTGACCTTTCGAAAGGCCGATATTCTCGCCCATGGAAAAATGAACAGCAACCAGGAACTCCTTCTTCAACTGGACGCTCGGATTCAGGACCAGCTGGCATCTTCCCCCCCGATCCATGTTTCGGATCTGGCCATTGATGGCAATGCGGTCATGGTGTTGACAGGGCTATCACCCGGTCCGGCCGTTGGGAAGATATTGACTGAACTGGCTGAAAAAGCAATAGAAGATCCCCGGTTGAACCGGCCGGAAAACCTCGAGATTATGCTCAAAGAAATGAAGAATGAGTTACGCTGAAAACTGATTTATCCTCTTGACATTGTCTGAGGATTCTTTATACTCCGAAATCATTCAATTGATACACGGAGCGGCATGCTCTGATTTTCAACCCAACGGAAAAAAATGCGATTTCATTTAAGAAAGACCGGCCTCTGGTTATGGGCGACCCTTTGTTTGGCCCTGGTATTTGCCGGTTGTGCCACTGACTCCCATCAACAAAGCACTGTATCCGGCCCATCTACTGGAACCGGACCTTCCACGGGCACTTCCATTGCGAGTCCATCGACCGGACCCGATCCATCATCGAACCCGTCCGCTGCTTATGGCGATTCCGAAGAAAAAGCGCATCATTTTCCGGAAATGGCCACCAGTGATGATGCGCTTCTCCATCATGAAAGTGGAGAGGACCTCACATCATTTCCCCGGGAAAACAGAGTGGAAAAATCCAACCAGGAACTGCTCGACTCCGCACTCGAATTCTGCAATGCATCGAATGATTTCTGGGAACAGGGAGATCTGGAAAACGCCATTGATGCTCTGGACGAATCCTATTCCATTATACTGAAAATTAACCCTGGCAAATCATCGGAAATCCAACAACAGATAGATGATTTACGGTTCACCATCTCCCAACGTATCCTGCAGGTCTATTCATCCCGATTTACCGTTTTAAACGGCAATCACAAGGCAATTCCCCTGGATATGAATCCCCTCGTGAAAAAAGCCCTGGACCTATATAAGGGACGTTACAAGAAATCCTTTCTGGCAGCCTACCGCCGATCAGGGAAATACCGCCCGTTTATCGTAAAACACCTTAAAGAAGCGGGTCTGCCCGAGGAGCTCTCCTGGCTGCCCCTGATTGAAAGCGGCTTTACGTTAAGGGCGCTTTCACGGGCCCGAGCACTGGGCATGTGGCAATTTATTGCATCCACCGGGTATAAATACGGTCTGAAGCGGGATCGGTGGGTCGACGAAAGAATGGACCCGGAAAAATCAACGGAAGCCGCCATCGCCTATATGAAAGAACTTCACCAGATTTTCGGCGACTGGTATACGGTCCTTGCCGCCTATAATTGCGGTGAGGGCCGCGTTCTGAGGACCATTAATTCCCAAAAGATTAATTACCTGGACCACTTCTGGGATCTCTACACACGACTTCCCTCTGAAACGGCTTTCTATGTCCCCAAGTTTCTCGCGGTACTACACATTATCAATGATCCGAAAGCGAACGGTTTTGTGCTTCCACCAGTGGATAAACCCCTGAAGACGGAGACCGTTACCATTGATAGGCAGGTTTCCCTGAAATCAATGGCAAAGCACATCGGTGTTTCACCCAGCGTTTTAAAGCGACTGAACCCCTCGCTCAAACACAGCACAACCCCCCCCCGACCTTACGCTTTCAAGGTTCCCAACGGTAAACGGGAGATCATCCTCGCCAAACTGAGCCAGATGCCCGACTATCGCCCGCCGGCTCGCCCCACATACAAGCGCGGCACAGCTACCCACCGGGTCCGAAAGGGTGAAACTCTCTCCACCATTGCCCGCCGATACGGTACCAGTGTAAAATCGATCATGCGCGCCAACAGTCTAAAAAGCAGCCGGTACATCAAAGTGGGATGGCGGCTCAAAGTACCCGTCAAAAAAAGATATGCTTCCACACGGAAAACCACAGGACCCGCCATTTCTTCCAAAAAAGGCAATCCCAAAAAGTACGCCCCCGCATCTCGACGTTACGCGGTTCGAAAGGGCGATTCCCTCTGGAAAATCGCCAACCGTTTCAGGACCACCACCAAAGCCATACAGACCGCAAACAGAATGTCCGGTACCGCATTGATTATCGGTCAGGTCCTTACAATTCCCAGCCATTCCACAACCGGAGGCAAAGTCAAAACAGCTTCCTATAGGGTTCTCAAAGGAGATTCGCCGTATATTATTGCCCGTAAACACCAGATGGACATCTCTACCTTGCTGCGAATGAACCGGCTAACACCTCGGAGCACCATTTTTCCCGGACAGGTTCTCCTGGTCAAAGCGAAGTAACCGTAACCAAAACGATTTCAACCACCTCATTAAGATCCCCGCACACGTAATCCGGTATGGGATCCCCCGGCGCCATTGATGATTTCCCCCCATTGGTCAAGAGGACTGTTTTGGCACCGGCCCTTTTTCCCGCAATCACATCAAACCTGAAATCTCCAACCACCATCAACTCCTCGGCAAGACATCCCA
>JABGPV010000478.1 GCA_018644785.1 Deltaproteobacteria bacterium
ACATTTAGTATTTCGAGGATTAAAATTTTTATCTGACGCAGAGATTGGCGAAAAAGACAGTTTTCGTTCGGGCACTAGATAAAACATTCACCAATCGGTGATAGGGTTTTGGATTTTATAATAGTATAAGGAGGGTAGCTATGGATTGGAAAGTGTTTTTGAAGGGATTGTTTCTGTCGGTATTGATCGCTCTGGTTTTTGCGGGATGGCAAGTTGCAACACTTGACGCTGAAATGGCAAAGATTGCGGAGGTTTCATCCGGTGAGGAAGCAAAGGCAGATCCGGGAAATCTCGATCTGATCCTGCTCAATAACCAGGGGTATAAAAAGAAACGAAAGGGACCGGTGGAATTCACCCATAAAAAGCATGTGTACCAATACAAACTCTTCTGCTGGGATTGTCATCACGATTACAAAGATGGACAGAATGTCTGGGTGCCGTGGGGAGAGACGAAGCGGTGCAATCAGTGCCACGATCCAAAGAGTAAAGAACATAACAAAATCATGCTTCAAAAGGCTTTTCATTACCAGTGCAAAGGATGTCACAAAGACCTGGCGAAAAAAAAGATGAAGACCGGTGCCTACAGGAAATGCGGGGGTTGCCATTTGAAGAAGGAAAAGAATTAGGGTTTCAGACTTCAAGAGCCGAAATTTGAGAAAATCCTACCATAGATTGGAGGTCCAAAAATGAATTCTTCATATGATCCTTTGAGCGATAAACCCCTTATCGCCAAGACGCTGGAGATAACCATCCATGTGGGCCTTGTGGTGCTGGTTCTGTTCTGGTGTTTCCGGATTGCCCAGCCGTTCATCCAGATTTTCGTCTGGGGCATCATCATTGCCATTGCCATTTCCCCAGGGTATCGTTGGCTGAATTCAGTCCTGGGGGGACGTAAGAAGCTGGCTGCAGCGCTGGTTACACTGCTTCTTCTGGTCATCATCATTGTTCCCTGCGTGATGTTTGCCACTTCTCTTGTGGAAACCGCCCAGAAGTTATCCGCTGATTTCTCTGAAGGGTCTCTTCGTATCCCCGCACCATCGGAAAAGGTCAAAAGCTGGCCGGTCATCGGCCAAACGCTCTATAATTTCTGGCACCTTTCTTCAGAAAATCTCACCGCTGCCGTGGGCCAGATCGCACCCCATCTCAAATCATTGGGGCTGTGGCTGCTCAACACGGCCGCCGGCGCGGGATTCGCAATCGTGAGTTTTGGGATTGCCATTCTCATTGCCGGTGTTCTGCTCGCAAATGAAACACGCGGCATTCAGGTAGCGCGGGCCATTTCCGTTCGCCTTGCCGGTGAACGGGGAACAGACCTTGTGAAACTCTCGGGGGCGACCGTGCGAAGTGTCGCCCGGGGCATTCTGGGGGTGGCGCTTATACAGGCCATCCTGGCGGGACTGGGTTGTCTCGTGGCGGGTGTTCCCGGGGCGGGTCTTTGGGCACTGATTGTCCTGATTCTGGCGGTGATTCAGTTGCCCACCTTTATTATCCTGGCCCCCATAGTTATCTACGTGTTTTATACGACCAGTATGGTTCCGGCCATATTGTTTGCCATCTGGAACTTGCTTGTGGGCGGATGCGACTCCTTTTTGAAACCCCTTTTAATGGGTCGCGGCGTTGATGTGCCCATGTTGGTGGTGTTCATCGGCGCCATCGGCGGATTCATACTCAATGGCATTGTCGGTCTTTTCATCGGCGCCATTATTCTCTCTCTCGGCTTCAAACTTTTTGAGGTATGGCTCGATGAGGGTGCGAAGGAGGAAGAAACGTCCGGCACCGCGGCATTGGCGGCGGAAACAGAAGAGGATTATAAATGAAAGGAGTTTTGTTCGATTTCGACGGCACGCTCACGCAACCCGGCGCCATCGATTTTCTGGCGATTAAAGAGGAGATTGGATGTCCTCATGATTTGGCGATTCTGGAGTACATCAAATTGCAGACACCTGAAGACCGGGTTGTACTCACAGGGATTCTTGAGGGTCATGAAGCGGAAGCCGCACGGTTATCCATTCCCAATCAGGGTGCGGAGGCGTGTCTCTCCACATTAAGAGGACGGGGTATCCCCATTGGCATCATTACCCGTAACAGTCTTAAATCGGTTGTTTCAGCCCTTCGACAATTTGACGGCATTGAATCCGATGATTTTGATGTGGTGATCGCCCGTGAAGCGGCTCTGCCGAAACCTTCGCCCGAAGGGGTCTTCAAAGCGGCAGATCGCATGGGGTGTTTTTCTGAGGAGCTGATGGTGGTGGGAGATTTCAGGTTTGATGTGATTGCGGGAAAAAGGGCCGGCGCCACGACAGTCCTGTTGACCAATGGGAGAAAATCATCCATGGTGCCGGGGGATCCAAAACCGGATTATGTGTGCAGGGACCTTAATGAGGTGGTCGAAATCGTTTTGTATACGGTTACTTCGCTTTGACCAGGAGAACCTGGCCGGGAAAAATGGTGCTCCGGGGAGTCAGCCGGTTCAATTTGAGCAGGGTTGAGATGTCCATCTGGTGTTTACGGGCAATGATATAGGGAGAATCTCCTTTGAGAACCCTGTAGGAAGCTGTTTTGACTTTGCTTCCGGTGGTGGGAAGGCTGGGAATTATAAGGACTTGGCCGATACTCAATGCGGTACCGGACATTCTGTTTGCGGTCTGTATGGCCTTGGTGGTGGTCCTGAAACGGTTGGCGATTTTCCAGAGGGAATCCCCCTTTCGAACCGCGTAACGTCGAGACGCGGGGGAGTACGTTTTCGGATTTCTTTTTTTTGAAGAAATGGTGGATGGTGCGGTTTTCCGGGTGGAAGCATATCTT
>JABGPV010000479.1 GCA_018644785.1 Deltaproteobacteria bacterium
TCCAGTTCCTCGATGGTCATGGGTTTGTTGGGTTCTCTTAATACGGCTGCTCTTGTTTTCATGATGCACTCCTTTCTTGTTTTAGTTTATCTGCTAAAACCTATCATTTAGATCATAGCCCGTAAACCTATGCCTTATCACCGTTTTCCCGGAGGGAAGCGGTATAGAGTTTTTCAAATAACGAACCAAGTGTGTCTGCAGTAAAGGGCGTCCCTTTGCTCACAACAATATCGTTTATTTCCAAAGCCGGCAGTGCATCTGCAACGCCTAAGCGACCATGCTCCAGCATTTCGGTCACCTGGTACACGTCGGCATCGAAACCGTATTTTCGAATAAGTTTAAGCAATGTCGCCTCCGTCGATTTAAGCCTGTTGATATCGGAATCCAGAATTCTGAATATAAGTTGCATAATAATATCCACCCTGTTTTTATTAATAAAGAGAACGTGCGAAAGGCTCATTTTCTAATGTAGCGTTCGGCACTCAAAGCGGCAATGGTTCCGTCCGCCATGGCTGTTGTGATATAACGGTATTGTTTTTGGCGCACGTCGCCCACAGCGTAGACCCCGTCTATATTGGTTGCCATGTTTTCGTCGGTCAAGACATACCTTTGTTCATCAAGCGCAATAATGTCCGCAAATGAGGTGGTGTTCGGGATCTGTCCCATAAAAACGAAAATCCCGTCCACATTTACGGTCTCCATGCGTCCGTTGGAATTATTCTTCAAGCGCACCCCCCTCAGTCTATCGTCTCCCACAAGCTCTACCACTTCGGTTGAAGAAGTGGCAGTGACGTTCCGGTGAGAGAGAAGTTTGCTCTGTGCCGCTTCAGTTGCAAAGAAGCGATCCATTTTCTCAATTAGGCGAATTTCTTTTACCTTTAAAGAGAGAAGATAAAATGCCTCGTCAAACCCGCTGTTGCCTCCGCCCACCACAAGGACCCGTTTGTCTTTGTATGCGGAACCGTCGCAGACGGAACAGTAGTGAATCTGGTTCCAGCCGCCGGTTTCTATTTCGAGGGACACAGGCCTGCGCCCGGTGGCCAGAATGACCACGGGGGATCGGTACAAGCATTCTTCGGTCTCTATTTCTTTCAAATCTTCTCGGAGATAAAGCCCTGTCACTTCGGCAACTTCTTCCACCGTAACGCCGAGGGCTTGGACCTGTTCCGCGATCCTCTGCATCAATTCCATGCCGTGAATAGATTCATAGGATGGAAAGTTTTCCACGGCATGGGTAGAATTCACAAGTCCTCCACAGATATTGGATTCTATAACCGCCGTCCGAAAATTCGCCCTTGCGGCAAAGACAGCGGCGGTCATCCCTGCTGGTCCGCCGCCCAGGATAAGCATGTCAAACTCTTTTTTCGGTTTCATAAGCATTTCTCTTCGGCGGCAGTCCCCTAGACAATTTGCCCGACCATGTTGAGTTCCCTCAAGACGGATCTCGAACTAAGCCTCTTGAAAAAAAACTGCCAACTCTCTGGGGTTCATAAGACCTGATTTTGTTGAAGCCACCTTCCCATTTTTAATGATTTCAAGAGTGGGCACCCTTTCAACATCCAGTGATTGCATGCCTTCGGGATTTTCTTCGCTATCCATATACATGACCGAAACTCCTTCGCCTTTTGCAGTAATGAATTTCTCGATAACCTTTTTCATGTTGAGGCAGTGCGGACATAATTTCTTATGAAACAAGATGAGACCGCTCTGCGTTGCTGCGATTATATCCTCATAGTTTTTATCGGTAAGATTATTGACTTCCATGACCCCCCCCCGGTCATCTCTTTAGCCGGCCAAAAAAGCAATTCCAGAGAAGATGCGCTGCGAACGGGCTATTTTCCAAGAACCGGTCCGCAGGGAATCGCAACTCGCCAACGACATCATCATAAAGTGCGCAATTCGCCAATGAATAACCGTAACTTTCTCAGAAGTTCCTTTGCTTCTTCCGGTTTCTTTCCAATGATGTTTTGCAACTGGTATGGATCCTCACGCCGATCATACAACTCGTCTTTTTCCGGGATGGCGATCTCACTGTGGGGAGTACAGGTCCACATATCGTCGTTCTGGAGATCTTTGGTTGCTTCCCCGCCGTCCATGCCGCCGCTGTCGTATACCATCTTGATAGCCTCTTCCGTACTCTCACATTTGTTCGGCAGCCAATGTACATAACTGTAGTCGTCGGTAACAATTGTCCATGAAAAACCATAAAATCCGCTAATGGCGAAATCCCGGATTTTATCACTTTCACCCGCCGTAAGGGGCAAAATGCTTTTGCCAGTCATATCATCAGCGGACAGGGTGCTTTTCAGCTTAAAACCTTCACGGGCTTCATCGCTTTTTTTCATATAGCCCAGCCAATCCAGAACCGTTGGACCCACGTCGCAGGTCTGGATAAAGGATTTGACGCGTTTCCCTTCATCCGTACCCGGCGCCCGGACAAGACACGGGACATGGGCCATCTCTTCATAGGGCCAGGGTCTGAATTTGCGCATGAGGCCGTGACCATATTTACCGTTGCCCAGAGGTTGTCCGTGATCCGATGTAAGAATGATAAGGGTGTTGTCCCAGAAACCCAGTTCTCGAATCTTATCCAGCAGTTTTCCCACCCATTTGTCTACAAGGGTAACTTTCTCAGCATATAACATGCGGATGTGATGGAGTTCTTTTTCAGTAAACCGGTCTCCGATAATCCCCGGAATGGGAACGATTTGATCTTTCCCTTTGTAGCCCGGATCGTAGAGGTAGTCCATATCGGGGTCCCAAACCGAAGGGGGATCCCAGGGTTCATGGGGATCAAAAGA
>JABGPV010000048.1 GCA_018644785.1 Deltaproteobacteria bacterium
GCAACCAAAAATGTTCTTTCCTGTCTTGGGGTTAATATAGTCGTCGAGCGCCAACAATATCCTGCCATCTGTCTCTGGACAGGGAATCATTTTCCATAAGGCTTGCCATAACCGATCCCAGGGGATCTTTGGCGAAGCCATGAATGTGTAGAATCGTTTTTTGCGTATACCGGTAAACCCGAAAAGAGTGTTAAGACAACGAAGTATATTGGACGTCTTGGAAGAGGTAAACGGAATGATGATCGCAATGATCGTGTATACAAACCAAATACCCCTTTCACTTCCTTTTCGAGAATGAGCAAATTCATTTTTGAATTTTTCGAGAATGTCGTATAGTATGAACATGCGAGGCTCCTTTGTTGTGGTTTTTGTTTGGGAAAAATAAATATACCACAACGGGACCTCGTAAACAAGCATAAATACTTGTAATATCTATATATTACAAACTTTCAGTCAAAAAATGGCCAAAATTTATCTAGTGATTTCAACATGTTGCAGACGGCAAAAATTTCCATACCTGGCTGTATTTACAACATATTTTATTTTTAGCGAGGTCTCGGCTCGGCAACCAACGCTATTCAAAAATGGGAAACTTCAGTCAATATTATAAAGGGTGAGCTCCGTTTCGTCGGCGTGAAGCCCCGGACAAGAGATGAGATCAAAGCTTTGCCTAAGGACTGGCAGGCCCTTTACTTAAACGCCAAATCAGGCGTCATCACAGAGGCCTTCATCAATTATGGGGCCTTCCCTACAGAAGATGAGCTTTATACGTCAGAGGTTTTCTATTCTGTTTCAGCTGGAATCGGGCACGATTTCAAGTTGCTGTCAGGTTATTTAGGCCGTCTCCTGGGGTTTTCGGATTCTTGAAAGGAACAAAAGATGCCTCCTGCCCCCATTACCTTAGAACTGGATCCTCAAAAGAGATGAGGGTTTCCATAGGGAACTGCGGAGATTAAGAGGGCGGCCAATCTCCGATCTTGTTAACGGGATAATAGATTCTATTATGAATTTCGGGGATAATAACCCGCCTCAGGATGATATTACCCTCTTGGGTATTGAATTCAAAGGGGAACCGGAGTAAGAAGGAGGATGATCATCATGGGTATCAGGAGCGTCAAGTTCACTATTGATAGCAATCTGGAAAATATTCCTCTTATCGGAATGTCGGTGAATAAACTATGTTCATCAGTATCTTTTTCTAATATCGACGCCTTTAATATCGAGCTTTGTGTCGTGGAAGCGATTACCAATAGTATTAAGCATGCCTGCTGCGAGGAGTCCGTGCATGAGATAACGGTTGTTTTCACCCTCACACAAGAGGATGTTACGCTTGATATCTGTGATACCGGTGCCTGCCCCATGAACCCGGAAAAGCTTGATAAGGCCGTGATCAAGCCTCCCGAGATTAATCTCCTAGATATCGAGGGTATTGCGGAAAGTGGAAGGGGCTTGGGCATTATGAAGGAGATTATGGACAGTGTTATTTACAGATCGGAAGCGGGAGAGAATTGCCTGACTTTGATTAAAAAACTCCCTGTGAAGTAACGTCGAAACTTTAAAGAACGTGAGAGAAAGAATTCAACAAATATTCAATATCCAACGGTAACCAGGGGAGGGAGAAGTATGGAAATACGGGAAGAAAAGGTCAATGATGTTGAGGTATTAAAACTTGAAGGGCGGCTGGATGCATCTTCGGCCAAGGACGTCAAGGAGAAGGTTGCGTTGCTAACCAAAGAAAACCGTGTAAAGCTTGTTATTGATATGGGAGGCATTGACTTCATAGACAGTTCGGGATTGGGCAGTCTGGTCTCTTCCCTTCGTTCAGTGAACAAATTAGGTGGAGACATAAAGGTTTCTGCCCTTCAGGATCAGGTGCGGGCGATTTTTGAATTGACAAGACTGCATCGTATTTTCGGCATCTATGACGACAGCGATGCGGCAGCAATGAGTTTTTAGCTGAACTCTAAAGTAGGTGAAAAGTTCTTTACCACGAAGAACACAAAGTGATCAAAGGACCATTAGAATAGATTTCTGCTCAGCCCTTCGAGGCATGATTTAAACCAGGAGGGGGAGGACGGTGGGAATTGAAAAGGCTCATACACAGTGTCCACTGCGGAGTATGGGCTTTTCATTTTGAGGGTATTTGGCGGATTTTCTGATGGCCCTAACCTCTTTTGATAAACCAAAGCCAGGAGGTCCATGATGGGTACTAAGATGAGCAGACTCTTTTTCATTTTGGCGACAGTGGCAATCATGGGCGGGACTCCGGTAAACGCCGCTGCTGAACCCCGTCGTGGCGGGAAGGTGGTCATTTCCGTCGGTACAGGATCCCCGGGGGCGTTGACCTCTGCCGTGGCTACCGGGTACACCACGGGGATGGTCAGCACTCAGATCTTTGCCAGCCCATTGCGTTATGATGAAAACTGGAACCCGAAACCCTATCTGGCCAAAAGCTGGAAAATCTCAGAAGACGGGCTCTTAGTCACACTCAATTTGGTCAAAGGCGCCACATTTCATGATGGCCGCCCCATAACTTCTGCGGATGTGGCCTTCTCGCTGATGGCGGTCAAGAAATATGGTCCGTTTAAAGACACGTTCGCTCCCATTGAAAGGGTGGACACCCCAGATTCTGACACAGCAATAATCCGTCTCAAGCACCCATACCCGGCGATTCTTCTTGCTTTGTCTCCTCATTTTATGCCGGTCCTCCCAAAGCATGTCTATGGGGATGGCCAAGATCTCAAAACCCATCCCGCCCTCATGCGGCCGGTGGGCTCGGGGCCTTTTAAATTCTTGGAATACGAACCCGGAAAACGTCTGGTGCTTGAACGAAACGATCACTTCTTTATTCCTGGACGGCCATATCTTGACAAGGTCGTTTTCACTATAACGAGGGACTCGAACGAGCAGATGATTGAAATGGAAAGACAGGAAACCCACCTGATGCCTTTTTATATCAGCCCCCGCAGCCTGTCGAGGTTGGGTAAAAGCAAACACCTTCAAATTACCGACAGGGGCTACAAGGGGGTAGGGCCCATGAACTGGGTTTCTTTCAATCTCCTGCGAAAACCGCTGAATGACAAAAGAGTCCGGCAGGCCATTGCCTATGCCGTTGACCGTGAATTCGTCTCACGGTTCTTGCATGAGGGTAAATCGCGAATTGCCACCGGGCCCATAACGCCTGACAACCTTTTCTATGAAGGTGATGTTCCGCTTTACAAAATCGATCTGCCCAGGGCCAATAAGCTCCTTGATGAGGCAGGGTACCCGCGAAAGTCCGATGGAAAACGCTTCGTCCTTACCCTGGAATATCCTGCGCTCCTACCCAGTCAGTTTAGGGATGTGGCTCTGTACCTTAAAGAGCAATTGAAAAAGATAGGGGTCGATGTCAGAGTCCTGAAATCGGGCAGCATTTCAGAGTGGGTCAAACATATTTCGAACTGGGACTTTGACATGACCATGGATATTGGCTCTAATTATGGAGATCCGGTCCTGGGCGTCCAGCGATACTTTTTATCCAAAAATATAAGAAAGGTGATGTGGACCAATACCCAGAACTACCGAAATCCAAGGGTGGATGAAATTCTTGAGCAGGCTGCCGTGGAACTGGATTTGAACAAACGGAAGGCCCTTTACAGTGAATTTCAAAAGATCGTCACGGATGAACTCCCCATGTTCTGGATCAATGTGGTCCCATTTCAGACGGTGTATCACACCGGGCTCGAAAATCCGCCATTTTCCATCTGGGGCGTTTTGTCCCCCATGGATGAGCTTTATTGGGAAACCCCCCCAAAAAGACAATATGTTTCTACGCCAACGCTTGATGACAAAAGCCCTCACCCCAAGCAGGTGGGGGTGCGTGCTATCAATCTCCTCAAGGAGCGAGGGCTCTATCCGGCACTTAAAGTCTTCAAGGACCCGAGCCGGGGATTTCTGGACACCAAAGGAACGGGTCTTCATGTCATAGGTTTTACCCGCGAGGGAATCGTTTTCTTAGATAATTCAGGTCAAACAAGGCCGGGGATGAATATAGGGGGGATCCTTGATCTTGAGGGAAAGAAGCTTCTGCCGCAGTTTCTGGATGTTGCAACAGGTAAAAATGATGGTATTTTCAGATCCAAAGGAGTTTGGCCCCATCCCAAAACCCATGATGTGGGACCCATGTCGGCATGGTGCGGGATGCTTACCGAAGAAGACGTGATTTGCGTTCTTGAGTGGGACAAATAAAGGAGAGTAGGGATGAGTTTCTTTCGAGATACTTCCATAGGTAAGAAAATCCTGATCCCGCCGCTCATCATGGTGGTGGCACTCGGGGCGGTATTGTTAATTGCCATACACGGATTCAACAAACAGGGTTCGGTCCTCAGCGAGGTACACCATATCGCCCTCGAAAGGACCACTTTGGTCAATGAGTTTATCTCCTTAAGCGAGCGCCTGCAATCGGATCTTTTCCGTATCGCCGTGCTGCGCTATATGAACCTTCCTGACAAAGAAATCCAGCCGATCCATGAGAATTTGGAATTAGGACTGAGCAACCTGGGCGTCATATATGACCATATCCTTAACAAATGGTTTTTGGATCAAAAAGAGAAGAAGATCCTTGATCAGATGAGTGTCCCCATGGATGCTTTCAGCCACGATGCCCAACAGGCTGCTGCCGTGGTTTCACAAAACCCCTCATTTGGCATCCTGTTAGTACGCTCGGCCGTTGTACCATTTGCTGATTTAAAAAAACTGCTCACCGAATTCCTTAATTACCAGAAGGAAAAGATTGTCCAAGCTGAAACCATATCCAAACAAACAGTCGATACGGTCAAGACAACAGCGATAGCCATCGCACTGTTCACCGCATTTATGGGGATATTCATCACGGTATGGATCGGCACCCGTCTGATTTCAGGCCCCGTACGCTCGAAAACAGAGGTTATGGATCAACTTGCCGGTGGTGACCTTTCAGCGAAGGTCGCTGATCTTCGTCGACGGGACGAGATCGGATCAATGGCCAAGGCCGTGGAAGTGTTCCGTAAAAACGCAATTGAGAAACAGGCGGCAGAAGAGGCGCTACGGGAGAGTGAGGAAAAATATCGTCATTTGTATTTGAATACACCCGTAATGTTACATTCCATTGATTCGCAAGGGCGTCTACTGAGTGCTAGTAATAACTGACTGGATGTAATGGGTTATAAAGAGGATGAGGTCATTGGTTCAAAATCAACGGAGTTTTTGACTGAAGCTTCAAGAAAATATGCTGTAGAAGTTGTTCTACCGGACTTCTTTAAAAATGGATATTGTACAGAAGTTCCATATGAATTTGTCAAGAAAAATGGTGAAACAATTGACGTTTTGCTCTCTGCAATATCGGAAAAAGATGATTCCGGAAAGGTAATCCGTTCATTGGCTGTATTGATTGATGTTACCGAGGCCAAGCTGGCAGAAGATCAGGTCAAGGCATCCCTTGAAGAAAAAGAGGTGCTGCTGAGAGAAATCCACCACCGGGTAAAGAACAACATGCAGGTGATCACCAGCCTGCTCAGCCTTCAGTCCGATATAATCAAGGATCAACAGCATGCTGATATGTTCCGGGAGAGCCAGGAGAGGATCAGGGCCATGGCCCTCATTCATGAGAAACTTTATCGGTTCAGGGACCTGGCCAGGGTTGATTTCAACGAATATATCAAGAGCCTTATAAATAGCCTATTCCGATCTCATGGAATAGATACAGGTAGAATTGTAATGAAGGTGAAGGTTGAGGATGTTTCACTTGGGATCGATCATGCGATTCCGTGCGGATTGGTTATCAATGAACTGGTCTCCAATTCCCTCAAATATGCCTTCCCTGAGGATAGAAAAGGGGAAATCAGTGTAACCCTTCGACCAATCAGTGAAGATGAGATCGAGTTAAGGGTAAGTGATGACGGGGTAGGAATACCGGAGGACATGGATATTGGAAGTACCGATTCATTGGGCCTGGAGTTGGTCACCATATTGACGGAGGATCAACTCGAAGGCAAAATCAATCTCGACAGGACAGGGGGAACCACCTTCCGTATCCTGTTCAAGCGTCTCTAATAGGGGACAGACCACGTTTATTTCCGTTTACCAACAAAGGTAATCTTGCTGTTGAATAATACTCTATTGTTCCTATTGTTCTAAAAGATAATCTGGAAGCGAACCTGCAGGATATTGGCGGTGCCATCTTCAATTAGAGGGGGTATTTCCCGGTTTTTGACCTTAGCCCGGACATAGTTAAACATGAACCGGGTTTTCTCACTGAGATACCAGTTCAGGCCTGCGGTGATATTGTGTTCCCGTCCTCCTCTAATACTCTTTCCGTTTAAATCCACGTAAGAGAACCTTAACGCGGCCTCCAAGGCCCCCCACCCCCCATCAAAGAGATGGAAGTCGCTCTTTGGCTTTATTCCTGAAAAAACGCCGTTTGATCTGCTGTAATTTCGGTGTTCTCCGGTAATGAAGTAACTTCCGTATAAATAGAAGCCCCAGAACCCGGGGTTATCCGCTTCATCTGAATCTGCAAACAGAAGGAAATATTCTCCTTGGAAAGAAAGAGGGCCGGAGACCATTGCCAGTTCACCGCCGAAGAGATTCACCCCTTCCGCGGGGAATTCTTCGGTGTTGACAAGCACATCGTTGGTGAGACGGGATTCGGGATGTGCTCTTAGCTTTAAATCGGATTCGACTCTCTGTTCATTTCGAAACTGATGGCTGTATGAAAGACCCAAGTGAAGGAGTTGCCGGCCATTGTCTGCATACCCGGGAAGGCCCGTGACGCGCGCGGTCAGGGATTTTCCAAAGGCCTCACTCAATTGATCGTTGAAATCTCCGACATCATTTAAAGACCCTGTAATCAGGAAGGCCCCTGCCGCCTAGGTCATGCGTTCATCCAAAATTGTGTTATTGCACCCGATCCCTATATTCCGGCCCGGGGAAAAGGCTTCGGTGGGTAATGCCCTTTCCATAAAGGTGATATGGCCGAGACCGGTCAATCGTTCCAGAGAAATGGGTTCTTTGAAGTGACCGACCTTGATGTCTCCAAGGAAGGGGGCCTTTGTGTAACCGATCCAGATATCTTTGATATCGCGAATATTGGCAAAATCCATGTCGAATTTGAAATCTATGTGATCATATGCAGTTCCCGTAAGGATCATTCTCAGGTCACGAAAGTTTGCATGGCCGCCCTGAAAGTCGGGAAAGGCCTCTTGCAACGTCTCGTCGGCACCGATGTAACCCCCGTCCACCATGACTCTGCCATTTAACCTGATTTTAAGATTTTTCTTTTTAGTGTTAATATGCAAACCGTCTTTCCAATAGTAATGCCATTTTACCAGAGGATCTTTAAAGCCCTTTTCCGCTGTCTTTTTCCATTCGTCCCACGTAGTGCCAATGTTTTCAAACCATTGAGATTCAGCTTGCGCATTGTCGATAAACACAAGAA
Organism: Deltaproteobacteria bacterium; assembly: GCA_018644785.1. The sequence continues at coordinate 7,454 of JABGPV010000048.1, forward strand.
AGGAGAAAGAGCACATGAGAAGAAAAAAGAGCGTTAATATGGATCTCAGATTTATCATAGGCAATCCGGATAAAGATGTGAGAATTACTCACTTGAGGCTACGATGGTATCACAAATTATGTTCATTTTTGAATATTTCCAACAAATCTGTTGTTTGCTGAGGCTAATATCCAATTGAATTCTCCAGGCAGCAGGATACGGCGTCGAAACCTTTTCCTCGGCGGAGGATTTCCTTGCATTAGACAAGAGCGGCAATGGCACGGCGTGTCTAATCCTCGATCTGAAAATGCCTGGGATGAACGGTCCCGATCTCCAGGACGAACTCACGAATCAAAATCATATCATGCCCATAATCTTTGTAACGGGTTATGTCGATATTCCCTCAAGTGTAAAAGCCATAAAGACGAACTTCAGGAAAAATTTGTCAGGAACTCCGTCAGCATAAGCAAACTGGCAGGCATATTCGGAGTGACCTGCGCATTGATAAGCTTTTGGTATTGTTAGGAAAACAACTCCGAAACAAAAAGCCCGGACCGAAAGGTCCATGGGAAGAAAGGGGCAGTCAATAATTTTTTATTGTGCCCCCGGAATTTCTAGAATCATAAGAACTGCTAACCCGCCAAATGGTAAATAGGGATCAAGCTTTCGGAAGCACAGACAAAATAGAGAATTTTGAATTTTCGCCCTGGCGTGTGAAAATCCGGGGAGGGCAGGTGGGAGGAAGAAGGAGACCCTAACTTTCAAAGAGCTCAGGGTTGAGACAGTTGGGAGGGATCTCGCCCTTGAATTGAGCGATCAGGTTTTCGGCGGCCATTAATCCCATTTTCGTTCGGCTTTCCCGGGGATCTGAATCGGCCTTTGTAGCTTTTTATTCCGGCTTATTGCACGCAATCTTCAATTGTTAGACCCGCCAAACCGGCCAGTGCAGATTGTCTTTTATCAAGGGTCAGAAACCGGTTTGCCTTGATGGCGAGAGCTGAAGCCACATGCAAAATATCAAGCGACCTTGAACCGGTGGCTTTCGTGTGGTTTTGGGACAGGTCGAGAGCCAGGTTAATGGCGTCTGTCCAATTTATCTGTGGCCGATAGTACACGCCTCTTCCTTGATGCTCATCAAATTTCGAAAGAACAAGTAGCGCCTGTTCATTTGTCATCTCTGTCCTGAACTGTTTCAAATAGATGGCATTTGTAAATTCCAGCTCATGAAAACGCGTTAAAGGAATGGCTTCATTGTTTCGTTTTATCCAATGGGAGACTTCAAGTGAATATTCTTCTTTTATGTACAGTTTCACAAGTACACTGGTATCTACGTAAAGCACTTAGAATCTATCCTCTCTTCCTTCAACTACGATTGCGCTCAGAGATTTCCCCTCAAGCTCGATCGCCTCATTGTAGAAATCCGGCCAGTCGATTTCATCTTTTGGCCCCAGCGCAGCTATTTTGGCAACCGGTTTCCCTCTTCTGGTAACTGTTATTTCTTCTCCAGCCCAAATATTTTTTAAAACCCGGGCAAAGTTCTTCTGAATTTCCCCAACAGTTGCCGTTTTCATGTTTAACCTCCCTGTTTACGTATATTGTATGCGTAAACAGCGATATGTCAAGGCTATTAAATTCGGGGGAGATCTATTGGCAGTATCAGGCTGTTAGCCATCACTGAAGATTGAGTTTGGATAAAAACCTGCTGACCTTTAAACGGTATACCGGTGCATCACCCACAGGTTCGCACAGTCCCCGGAATTCCCCTGAATGATTGACTGTCTAATGCTCGGATTAGGGAACGGAAAGTGGCGGTGGAAGTGTTTGAAGGAACTCGTCAGGTGTCAGCACGCAAATACCCTTGCAGGCATTTTCAGGGAAATGCCTGGTATTTCCGGTGACCAGTGCATCGGCTCCCGCCGAAAGGGTGGCTTCGAGAAAGGGTTCGTCATCATGGTGGGGAAGGTCTAATGAGTGAGGAAGGGCAGGGGCATGTATCCCTCGGGATCGAATGAACGTCAGGATCGTTCGAACTCTTCTGAGATTCAGTTCAAATTTCGGCCTTTTCAAGACCTCCAGATACTCCGCCAATATATGTTCGTTACATATGATGAACAGGTCGCCCTGAAGTATAAGACGCAAAATCCGGGCTGGCTTGCTTCGGGGCTTTAGAAACGCGGAAACAATGATGTTCGTATCCAGTACGACCTTCAAGAGACCTGACCCTTTCGAACCGAATTGATCTCAATATCGATTTCTCTTTCAGAGATGCGATCGGTTCCCCTTTCCAGGGAATCCTGATGGATGCGGTCCAGAGCCACTAATGCCTGCGCTCTTTCAATGGCATCCAGATCTTCTTCCAGAGAGTTTTCATCCACGCCGGTCAGAATTGCCATGGGTCGGCCATTGGCTGTCAGTACAATACGTCTTTCCTGTTTGGCCAGTTCCCATACCTTGCCGGGTGTGAGTCGGAGGTCTCTCACAGTTACAAATTTCATTTCGATGCACCTCACCGTCTCTTCTTGGATATGTTTACGTTTACAATAACGCTACGATATTGCACCCATAAGGTCAACAATAAGGTGCCCCTAACTTTCAAAGATCTCAGGGTTGAGGCAGTTGGGAGGGATCTTGCCCTTGAATTGAGCGATCAGATTTTCGGCGGCCATTAATCCCATTTTCGTTCGGGTTTCCATGGAAGCGCTGCCGATGTGCGGCAGGATGACCACGTTGTCCATCTTCAGAAGCCCTGGATGAATTTTGGGTTCATGTTCAAAGATCTTATTGACCGATCCATTCCGCCAGGGAGGGCGGAGGTTGGAGCATTTTTGAAAAGGGCGCCCATTCACATTGGGCTGTGAGTTCTACACCCTCCTGAATTACTGAAACCGGCCTGTCCGAGGAAACCACCACCACGATGACCTGACGGTGCTCGGCGCTGAAACGAAGGGCGGAGTTGAAACGGGCCCCGCGTGCGCGGTCTTCCCCGGGGACAGCGTTGCCATGAAGTAAACAGGCAAATCCATGGAGATGAAGGTCTCCTCGCAGGTGTAGTGCCCCATCCACTTTTGCCAGGGATTTGGCCAGGTTCAGTAAACGTTCTTCTTGAAGATCCATGGGTTGTTCCAGTTGCTGACCCGACAGGGTCACCGGATCGGGGGTGAGATCAATAACCAGGGTGCAACCATGCTTTTCTTTGCCCGCATCATGGACGATGGCTGTGATGATTTTGAACAGGGTGTGCCGAACGGATGTATCCATGGGAAATTCAAGGAGGGCCTCTTCAAGATTTACCAGGTTGGGTTTTCGAGTGGATGAATAGAGGTTTCCATCTGAAAAACTGCAAATGGGAAGGCCGGAAAGTCTAAGGAAACCGAAATCTCCTCGAAAATCCGCAGTGGATCTTCGTTTCGGCATTTCGCCCGCCGCGATGCCCGCCACATGATTCCCGAAGGAAACCAGTTTTCGGTCGGAATATTCCACGGCCTGGAGCAGTTTTCGCACATGTTTGTGGTTCTTGAGACTCGGTCGTTCATGGAGTGGAAAGCGCACCAGGAAGTCCACCTTGGCTAAATCGTCGGGTGCAACAAAGACCAGTTTGCCCCGTGCCCAGGCCCCTTCTTCACGGGTTTTTGAGATGCTCAGAATTACATCCAGGATGGGCAGCACAAAGATTTTGATGTCCCAGCCGAACATGATGCAGATTTCATCGAGAATATAGTCGCGCACGGCGTGGGTTGCGTACTCCCGCAGGAGGTAACCGGATGTGGCAGAGTAAAAAGGCCCTTCAATGGTGAAATCCAGGGAAAGGAGGAATGCCGCATGTTCAAGCCATCGTTCCGTAGGGCCGATGGAACAGACATCCGGGTGATGTTCGGTGAACCACATCTGGTAATAAACGGAGCGTGTTCTGGCCCCTCGGGAGATGAGTCCCGACAGCTCCAGGTTCTTTTCCGGAAAGATCTGGCCCAGGTGTTTAATGCCCTTTGTGGCTTCCCTGTCTTCTCGCCATTTATGCGTGTCCAGGTAGATTTCCTTGAGCATGGGCTCATGGCCCCTGAGAAGGTCCTGGGGGTCGTAAACGGAAATGGGATCATCTGGTTTTTCTGCATAGATGACGGCTGCCCGGCTGGGACCGGAGAAGTTGCTGAGTCCCTGGCGTAATCCGTCCAGGATGTTGAACAGGCAGAGGTTTTTGGATGAATCGGTCAGCATGATATATTCTCTTGATTACGCAAGATTGGACACCACATTGACCACCAGCCCGATAATCAGGGCCACGAAGATGAAGGATAAAATTGAATGGATCAGTGTCAGTCTCCGCATGGGGGCGTTAGACACGGAAATGTCGGAGGTCTGGTAACACATGGCGATGGTAAAGGAGTAATACATGAAGTCCCAGTAATCCGCAAGTTGGCCCCCTGGAAATTCCAGTCCTCCCTTATATCCTTTGGTTGATCCGTCATCCACTTCATCATAGTAGAGCCTGGCGTAATGAAGGGCAAAAAACGTATGCAGTAGAAACCAGGCGGAGAAGATAGCGATGGTACAAAGCCCCAGGTGTAAATTGGCCGGCTCCTCCTTCCAGTGTTCTCCGTCATTGAGCATGAAAGCCACGGTCACCATGGACGCAACGGAGATGAGCACTGTCAATGTGAGGGTCCCTATGTTGCTCGGCTCCTGTATCTGGGCACGATGCATGGTGTCTTTGGCATCGGCTTTTTTCATCATCAAAAGGATAATGCCAAGCAGGAAAAGCACCCCCAGGTCCCAGGCCAGCAGCAATCGGATTTCAGATTTTGCGCCACGGGGGAGTATCAGGTAGGTGAGTAAACCGACCACCACGGAAAGAACGAGCCTGACCCTGGGATCGATAATAGCGGCGTAGGTTTTTGAAACCACGGAGATCACCTTTAATTGATCTTCGCAGGGATTTCCCGACGTTCAGGGGCTGCAATAAGCGGATCGGCTGTTTTGATCCGCAGGATGTAGAGGGTCGCGCCGATGCCAGCCAGCAATAAGACCAATCTCAAGGCTGTGCCGGTCAGGAAAAAGATCATGGAAGTTACAATGGAGAACCACATGAACACGACGGCGCGTTTTTTGGTTTTGGCGGGAAGCCCTTTGCCTTTTTGAAAGTTATCGATCAATCGGCCCAGAGGGCCGAAACTGATGAGCCGGTTATAAAATCTGGGGGATCCTCTCCAGTAACAGAAACCGGCCAGCAGGAATAAAGGAACGGCGGGCAACAAGGGGAGAAAGACACCCAGGACGCCAACGCCCACGGATATACCCCCCGCCAGATTCCAGAGCCTGCGAATGTTTTTCTTTCTTCTGTCATTCAGGGAAGGGGGATGCTGAATAGTGGTTGTTTCTTTTACCGTGGGAAGCAGAGTGTCCGATGGAAATACTTTCTCCCGGGTGATTTGTTGCAGCGTATCCAGCAAAAACTCCTTTTTAACAATTTCCGGGTCATAACAAAGGGTGATGCTGCCACAGAAATGACTGGCGCGCACATGGGTGATACCCTTTTCATCAGACAAACGCGTGGTGATCAAGCTGATCGGTTCTTTCCGGCCTGCCAGTGCGGGAAATGCCACACGGAGTCGTCCGGGAAGAGAATGTTTGATGTGATACGGTCGATTTTTTTCCATTAAGAGGCCTCATTTTATAGGGCAAATAGCAGGGTTGTCCCCACATCGGCCGCCATCAGCTTCCAGATATCGATGGCGACATGTTCAATTTTCGATAAACTGCTGTTCATTGTCTGCATTCCTCCAGCGCCCTTCTGAATTTCGCTGCGCACCTTGTGCAATTGATTATGCTGAATCATTGCAGCAATCTTTTCGTTGGTGAACATGATCTCCATGGCGGTTTCAGTGCCCGTATGGTCCTCCACGGGAACCAGGTGTTGCCAGATCAGCGCCTTGAGGACCCTGGACAAGTGGGTTCGCACATACGCCTGCCGGTCTTCGGGAAAGAAATCAAAAAGCTTCCGAATGGCCCATTCCGCACCCCCGAAGCTGATACTGCTGGTCAGCACCAGATGGCTTTCAGCGGCGTTCATGGCCATGGTGAGTGTTTCCGGTCCATCAATTTCGGTGAATAAAATGACGTCCATATCGCTCTGCATGGCCGTTCGGATGCCGCCGGCATAATCTTTTGCGTGCAGGCCGATTTCACGCTGAAAAATCAGGGAAGATTTGGACTTGTAAGCGAAACGAATCGGGTCTTCAATGGTAACGATCCCTTTTTGTAAATGGGTATTGATATGGTCGATTATGGATGCAATGGTGATGGCTTTTCCGGAATTGGCTTTGCCGGTAATCAGGACCAATCCCCTGTCAAGAGCGGCGATTTTCTCAAGAGGATCAACCGGTCCCATATCCTTGAAGGAAGGGATACGGGTGGGTATCAGCCGGCAGGCGGCACCGATACCCTTATCCGTTAGAACCATTGTAATCTGGATATTACCCGCCCCTTTGGTTTCATATGTCAACCCAATTTCCATCCGGTTGTCAAACTCCTGCTGCTGCTTCGGCGTCAGGACGGAATAGAAAAGATCCTCAATCCTTTTTGCTTTTATGATCGGATATTCCGTCAGTTTTTTCAATTTCCCGTGAACTTTTAAGACCGGATGGTTGTTGGCGGCCAGGTAAAGGTCCGAAGCCTTCTCTTGTCTGGCAAGGACAAACAGGGCATCAATTTTTGATCCGGATTTACCCAGTGGCAGATGTTGTGAATTGCTCATAAAGCCTCCTTTTCGCCCCACGGACCGTCAGAATGCGGCTTTAGCCGAATATACGTAATGGGTTAACATGGCGGTTTGAAAATCGTCAATGATATCTTCTCCCACGAGGGATTTTTTTCTTAAAGCGTTAAGCTCCTGATACATGGTCTGCATGCCGTTAAAACGCCCTGCCGCCATGGTCGGACGAACAAGGTGGAGTCCTCCATCCCGGCTGAGAAGGCGGGTTATGACCGGATCGTTGATGAGGACCTCCACAGCTGGTGTCAATTCTTGGGAATCCTTCAAAGGGAAAAGATGCTGCCAGATGGCACCGCACAATACGCCGGCAAGAAGGCGCCTTTGGTTTTTTCGCACACCGGCGGGGAAGGCATCGATAATGCGTTTCAATACTTCCGCCACCCCGCCGTTTGAGGCCACTGAAACCAGCACCAGAAGCCCTTCAGCCGCAGCGGAAAGGCCTGTTGGAATGGTTTCTTCAGGTTCCATACCGTCCATGACAAGCACCTCCGCTGTTTGCATAAAGGCGTTGCTCAGGCGTTTTTCCGACGGGATACCGGGAGAAGAAAATGGGATTTGTTCAATGACCGATTGCTTGCTGGTATGGATAAACTCAACGGGCTGTTCAAGGGTGATAATGGATTTCTGAAAATGGCGATTGATGTGGTTGATGAGTGAGGCCAATGTTGTGGTTTTTCCCGAACCGGCACGGCCGATTACCAGTATGAGACCGCCGTCGGCTGAAACCATGCGCTTGAGAACGGGTGGCAATCCAAGGCTGTCAAATTCCGGGATTTTCAAGGGGATTAACCGGCAGACCATGCAGGGACCCTTACGTTCGTTGGCAAGGACAATCCGAAGGCGCCCCATGCCTCGGATCGTGCGGGCATCAATCAGCTCCCCGCGGGATTCAAACTCGGCCCATTTCTCAGACGAAAGGATCTCACGCGCAAGTCCGGCTATTTTCGCTTTGTTTAAGTTTTCCTGCCTCTGAAGGGGTTTCAGGGCGCCGTTTATCTTCAGGAAAGGGGGAGAGCCGACGCTGAAGTAAATATCGGTGGCTTCTTCTCGCAGAGCAACCTGGAAATATTCCTTTATTGTGGCCATAACCCAGTCAGGCGTTCTATCAGCCAGCCAATCTTGCGCATTTATTTCTTGCCGAGTCCCTAACGCACTTAAGATAAACTGGACGGCGCCTTTTCAGGCAGCTTCATCTGTTCAGCGCCGTTTGCTTCTGCAAGTAATGGGCAAACCGGGGCATCCGTTTCTCTATGATCATGCTTCAGCAGATGAAATGAGGTGATGCCGAAGGTCAGCAGAACCAGCCAGGCGGGTGTTGCCCAGGCGGGCGCCAGTACAAGAGCTGCGACGCCTGTTGCGACGGAAGTTACCGGCACGGCGGTCCGCATGTCAACCGTGTTCCCTGACATGTTCTTTACTGCCCGGTCCAGATTCTGTGAAACCGTAAGGATCTTATCACGCACCACCACATCCATTCCGGCTTTATCACCATAACAGAGAGCGTCTTTGATATCTTTCATTCGATCTGAAAACTCAGGATCATTGGTGATGTTCGTGAGGACGCGCCTCATTTCCTTCAGAATAATCTCTACATCAATATCTTGTTTGAAAAAGACGGTGATCGATTGAGAATAGGGATTCAGACTGGCCTTCTTGATTTCCCGGATCTCACGCAATCCGGCTTCCAGTACAAAGAAAAAAACTTTCGGATCAAATCCGGAATCAATCTTTATTCTTGCTCTGCCTGAAATGAAATGAATGACTTTCAGCTTGACTTTCATGCTTTTCATATTTGGTTTAGTACCTTAACACCTGGCTTTCCGTCACAAAAAACAAGAAGTTCATTGACTGAAAAACCTAAAACTTTGAACTTAAAACTTTAAACTTAAAACTGCGGCTTGCCGCCTTAATCCATATGAACTTCTTTTTCTGCTTCCTTTTCCCTTTCGTATTCGGCCTTGCTCTCCGCAAAGAGGTCTTTGAATTTTTCGAAGCCCTCTCCAATGACGGACAAAAGATAATCCCTTACCACCAGAAACATTTTCAGCAAAAGCTTCAGGATCGATTTCTTTGGGGCGAATTTTATGAACAGAAGAACAATTACCCCTCCGATAATCCCTGAAAAAATCAGTCCCATCTAGTTTTATCTCCTTAGTTTTCTTAATTTGGCACCGAAAGACTGTCTGGATCATTCCGTATAAACGCTTATCCGTGGCTTTTTCAGGATGCATCCTTTTTTCGACGCTTACTGGAAGACGGTATGCTCATCATCTCCCGATATTTGGCCACGGTCCTGCGAGCGATGTCAATTTCTTCTGTTTTCAACCGTTCTGAAATTTTTCCATCGCTCCAGGGCTTTTGAGGATCTTCAGCACTGATGATCATTCGGATCCTTCCCTGAACGTCGGAAGAAATGGCAGGCTTGAAATACGCTGCTGCGGCGGTCTTTTTTGCTTTGACCTTGGTTTTTCTGCCCTTTGGGGGTGTGGAAACCTTTTTGGCAGCCTTGACTTTTCCAGCCTTTGACTTGCGGCTTTTTCGCGATTTTTGGGGCTTTGAAGGTTTTTCTTCAGACAACAGGGACAGAATATCTTCAGTTTGAATGCGCAATGGGTCATAAGATACAATCAGACTGTTGCAGGACGCGCTGATACGCTGTTCTGAAATTCGGTCATCATTTGACAGTTTCTCAACCAGTTCTCTGCAGTAGTCCTCTGACGCGAGCCCGGGTATCCTGACCCGCACCCTACCGGGAAGCTGATGTGCTATTTCCATTTTCCCCCCACTTTCCCCCCATTTTTCTGGTTATCAGCTTTTGGGCACGCATAACAGATTCAGCTTGAAAAGAGGCAACCGGAAACAGAGCGCAGCGTTTCAGCGTGCTTTACCATCAAGCTTGTTTCATTAACGAAGCAAGCCGGCGAGAACACATCCGAAAACCTGGCTTTTAAGAACACCCGTCACGTTCCTGGCACTATGCGTCTTGAAAGCAACCGTTTCCGGATGGTCACGATTCGTTCTTCTAAAACTTATTAACCGTTCTGACTAGCCGGCGGCTTAAGCCTTGGCAGCCTGGGCGGCTTCAAATTCGGCTTTGCTTTCGGCCACCAGGTCTTTGGCAGAGTCCATGGCGGAAGCACCGCCTGCGGTTAACGCACCGGACAAGGCATAGCCGGTTTTGATAAGCTTTTTGGTCGCGCCCCGCAGTATTTTTGTTTTTGTCACCACCGCTACCACAACGATGCCACCCACAATACCCAATGCAATTTCTTCCATGATTTACCTCCTTTTTTTTTACGTTATTATGACATTTTACAGCTTTGTTTTATTGTGCAACCTGACCTCATCCAGAGCGGCCTTCTCAGCCTCCAATTCCAATTTACTTTCCGCTGCCAGATCTCTCAGGTTTTCAATCACCTCGACGGTACAAAATCGAAATTTTGAAATAACCCCCTCGCCGGCTTTACCGGCCGATGCGGCTGCTGTCTGAAGACCCACACGTTTATTGGCCAGAAGTACGATTGCGCCACCCACTATGCCCCAGAAAAATGGACCCATATTGATCTCTCCCCCTCCCCCCCACATTATAACAGTCCATCAGTGAACTAAAATTTCAGCGGAATCAGTGCCCTCATTCTGCTGATAGGGAATCCTTTCGACACCCTGCGGTGAATCATCCTTTTTGCCACTGGACAGCCTGAGTTTCCCAATCTGTTGCGTTAACACCGCATCCGTTTGCTTTTTCTTGCCGGCGCCCAACTTCATCCGAATCATCGGTTTCATGCCATTGAGGCACGCCACCACTGCTGAGCCGTTGCTGATCAGTGTGGTGAGCACCGGTGAAGCCAATCCAAATGCCGCCAGAGCATAGGCAAACACATTGAAGCTGCCCACAATCCAATAACTTTCTTTGATGAGGCCGATGGTTTCTTTGCTGATCTCAAAGGCCTTGGGGATGTTGAGCAGGTTTTCGTTTAAAAGAATAACCCCTGCCGTTTCCTTGGCGATATCGGCGCCGCCTTTGACGGAAATACCGATGTCGGCGTAAGAGAGGGCCACAGAATCGTTGATGCCGTCACCCACAAAGGCGACCGTGTGGCCTTTTTCTTTGAGGCCTTTGACCACGTCTGCCTTCTGTTCTGGTAGCATTTCGGCGTAGCATTTGTCAATACCAAGGGCGTCACAGACCGGCTTGGCAACCTGTTCCACATCTCCGGTCAGCATGATCACCTGTTTGACACCCACACGGTGCAGTTCTTCGATCACCTGTTTGGATTCTTTTCGGACCTGATCCCTGAAGGAAATAAGACCACAGAATTTTTCATCGATGGCAACATATAAACAGGCTTTTCCCGCAGCAACGAGGTTATCTTTTTTCTCAAGTACCGAGGAACCGATTTCCACGCCGCTTTCCCTCATGAGCCTCAGGCTTCCCACCAGGGTCTGTTTGCCTTCGATATCTGCCTGTACACCCCGGCCCACGACGTACTTGACGCCCGTTCGATTCTTGAGGGGAATGTTCCGGTTTGTAGCGTGCCGGACCACGGCTTCGGCAATGGGATGGGTCATCTGCATTTCGGCGGTTGCAGCGTAACTTAAGAGTTCGGGATTTCCATATCCATTAAAGGATACCATGTCCTCCACGTGGATGACCCCGGTGGTCAGAGTACCGGTTTTATCAAATATGATGGTATCCGTATGACACAGTTTCTCCAGATAGCTTCCGCCTTTGATCAATATGCCGTTTGATGCGGAGGTAATCATGGAAGAGAGGACCGCCGTCGGTGCCGCCACACGGACGCCTGTGCCGAAATCCACGGTCAGCATGGCCGCCAGTTGGGCCAGGTTCATGGTCCCGGCGAAGATCACGGTGGTGGTGATCAAGGACGGGGCCACCAGACGATCGGCGAACTTTTCCGCATGGTTCTGGATCTTGGTTTCATACAGGGGGGCTTCCTCCACCATGCGGACCACCTGGGCCACTTTGGTACGATCGCCCACACGGGTCGCCTTGATGTAAGCATTACCATCTTTGATGACCGTGGAGGCAAATGTTTTGTCGCCCACTTCTTTGTGCGCGGGAAGCGATTCGCCGGTTAAAACCTGTTGATCAACGATCAATTCTCCTTCGATGACTTCACCGTCCACGGGAATCAAGTCACCCGTGTTGAGTGCCACCACGTCTCCTTCCACAATATCTTTGACCTGGATCTGAACTTCGACCCCGTCCCTGAGAACCCAGGCATGGTTATTCTGGAAATCAAGCAGCTTTCGAATGGTCCGTTGGGAACTGGCAGCGGTCAGGTCCCGGATATAGTCGCCCAGATGAATCAGCATCACCATGAGCGATGCATTGATGACGTCTCCCGTCAACATGCCCACTGTGAGGGCGCAGGCGTCCAGGAAGTCAACATTCAGCCGTCGTTCATGCCGCAGGCATCGGTAGGCCCGTTTGTAGATGGGCAGACAGATAAAGATGAGCGCCGGGTAAACGATTGCGAGGGCAAGTCCCGGAACGCCTGAAAGAAAGAGGCTCAATCCCACGGCACCGGCGGCCCCTTTCAGGTACGCCAGGGAGAGTTCATGTTCTTCCTTGTGGGCCGCCGGCAGGTCCGCCGTCATCTGGTCCAGTTCATTTAGTGTCAGGCCTTCAACCTTTTCCAGGATTTCGGACTTTTTGATATTTGGAAATTCATAGTGGATCGTGAGGCTCCCGCAGCGGTAGCTGCCGTCAACCTTTTCGATCCAGTTGGTGGACGATAGATGTCGCTGAAGGCAGTTAATGCGGTCTTTTTTGAATTTCAGGAGGGGAATGGTAATGCGGAGCCGGCCTCGAATGGAATGCTTTACCTGGCAGGAAAGAGTGCGCTGCATAAGTTCCATGCCTTCCAACACCGGGACTGCTTCTCGTTGTATTACCTCAACATCAACTTGCATGGTTTTTGTGCCTTGAGCGGGTTTGTCGAGATCTTCGCCTGACATTTTACCTCCACAAAAAGAACTGATAATTCAGTATGATATTGCAATCAACCAAATGCATTTTCAATTGTCAAGGAAAAAATGGCATCATAGATTCTTTGTTGGTTCGAAGCGGGAGGTTTTGGGATGCGCACCGTTTCATTTCAATTCCGCTTCTCTCATCGTGCTGGCGGCAACTTCACGCTCCGTGACGATGCCAATTATTTCACGGGGCATTGGACTCCCCGGAGTTCCTGTCACCAGTGCGAATTTTGCTCGGGTAGTATGCATTTCTCTCAGAAGATCGTTTACGGAGTTCTTCCCCGGAGTCATGATATACTGCTCGTTAACAATCAACCGCGCCCTGCTTCCACCAATATGCGGCGGAACGACGCCAACGATGGTATTGCCTGATGTGACCAGCACGGGTGTTTCCGAGGGTTTAAGGGCTGCTTCCGCGTCAACGGTTGTGTATGTTTTTTCCATGATGTCCTGTACCGTCATGGATTCGCTCATGGCCGCCTGCAACCCTTCCGGGACAATGTGTCCGCGCCGGAGAAGTTTCAACGTGTAAATGCTGCCGGGGGACAGCCATTTTCGTATTCCATAGGCGAAAGCAGAGGTAATCATGATCGGCATGACCACGTTTGCGTCCTGGGTCATCTCCAGGATCATGACGGCGCCGGTGATGACCGCACCGGTGGAGGAACCTACGCCTGCCGCCATTCCGGCGATGGCAAAGTCCACGGGATCAACGCCGATGCTCGGCAAAAGAGTTGCGCCTAAATTGCCCATCAGGGCTCCCATGGTAGCGCCCATGAAAAGGGAGGGGGAAAAAACGCCGCCCGAACCGCCGGAGCCCAATGTCAGACAGGTGGCCACAAATTTGCAGCAGAACAGTAGAATTAATAGCCAGGGATTCGGCAGGGTGGCTTTTAGAATATCCATTATGGTGGCATAACCCACACCCTGAACGTAGTAAAATCCGGTATAGCGCATAAAGAGCCAGATCATCACCCCTACCACGAACATGGCCGATAGATGTCGGGTGTAGGTGTTCCCCGGCATGGCGTCAAAGCGGTCTTCAGCCCAGTAAATGCCGCGAACAAAAAGGGTCGAAACCAGCCCCATGATAATCCCGAAGGGTACGAAAAGAAGGAGGCTCCACAGGGAACTCAGGTGAAGATCCAGAGATGTGAGCGCGGGGAAATAGAAAGAGGGCTCAACCCCTAAAAGGGCTCGGCCGATATGGGTGGCGGTTACGGTGGCAATGGTCACCGGCAGGATGTTTCTGGCATTGACGCTGACAAGTAAGAGTTCTATTGCGAATATCAACCCGCCCAGCGGTGCATTGAATGTGGCGGCAATGCCCCCGCCGGCGCCCGCGGCAATCAGTGTTACAATCTGCCGTGGGGGAAGTCTGAGGATCTGCCCCAGGGTCGATCCGAATGAGGCGCCGATCTGGATAATGGGTCCTTCACGGCCCACCGATCCACCGCTGCCGATACAGATAGCGGATGCCACCGCCTTGATGAGACCCACCACGGGGCGGATTTTAGAATCGTTGTAATAGATAGCGTCCATCACTTCAGGGACACCGTGGCCCTTGGCTTCCGGTGCGAAGGTTTTCACCAGCCACGCAACGACCAGTGCTCCGATAACAGGCACCAGAATGACCCCGGCCCCCCACGGATTTCCGGGCGTGTGAACATTGGCATCATAAAAAAAATGAAATTTTCCCAGGAAAAGGATGTTGTGAACCAGTCCGATGAGCATTCGAAAAGCCCAGGCGCCCAGCCCTGCAATAATGCCCACTGAAAACGAAAGCAGGCACATGAAGGGAAGGTTCCTGGAAATTTCAGGGTGTTTTGTCATGTAAATCTCCCTTTGACGATTATTTCAATTCCGCAATCCGCATTCCGAAATCCGCAGTCCTACTTTACCCCTCCCATCTCCGGCGCGAAAAAGAACAACACGGCGATAATGGTGTAGAGCACCAGCATCTGCAGTCCATTGAGCCAGTTGGACTTCCCATCCAGGCAGATCTGCGTTGTGAGCAGCACCGCGCCTGCAACGGCAACGATTTCATGATATCCGAAGTGAAGGTTGATGGGATGGCCGAAGAGGTACGATGTAAAGACCAGCAGCGGTACAACGAGTAGCGCCACCTGTGAACTGGCGTTGACGGCCACTTCAATACACAAATCCATTTTGTTTTTCATGGCCATTCGGACGGCGGTGGTCTGGGCCGCAACATTTCCGATGATGGCAATGATCACAACCCCCATGAACAGATGGGTCAGTCCGAAAGCTTTTTCAACCACTATCACTGAACCCGCTACAAAATCTGAAATAACAGCGATGAAAAAGCTGGAGATGCCGAGAATGATGGCGGCTTTCTTTTTGCTCCACAGTTTTCCAGGCGGTATCTCCTCCGCGGGCTCTTTATCATCCGGGGCCTGATTATCTTTGGAAAAGAGGGTATAAATAAGGCT
The DNA here is from genome assembly GCA_018644785.1 of Deltaproteobacteria bacterium. The sequence continues at coordinate 22,652 of JABGPV010000048.1, forward strand.
GCCGATATAGGATAGGAAAAGCATGATGGCAATCCAAAGCGAAAGAACAAAGGTTTCGTCATGGGTCATTGCGCCGGCGACGCCCTTTGAAACCTCCTGGTAGACGGTGGGGATAAAGAGCGCCAAAGCCGCGATGATGAGCCCCGTTGAAAAGTCGCTCACCCGGGCTACGGAAAAACGCTGTGTCCCGTTCTTCAGGCCTCCCGCCAACATGGCGTGCCCCATGACGAACAGCAGGTTTCCGATGATGGCACCGGTCATGGCGGCT
>JABGPV010000480.1 GCA_018644785.1 Deltaproteobacteria bacterium
GCTTTGATGGACGTCAAATCCATGAGTATGGCATCTTCCGATGCCAGGGGAGCAATCTTCCGAATCACTTTAACGGTCTCTTTTATGGGCACGGAAAACACCAGCACGTCACATGCCGCCGCCTGCTCGGGGGTGATCGGGTTGCTTCGCCCCACGCGTATAATCTCCCGGCAGTGGGGGTCAAGGATATGGGAGAACCAGGCCCCCATACGGCCCGTCCCTCCGATTACCGCAACTTTTGGATTCATGAAACGTTGATCGGCAATTTTTGAGGACAAGCGGGTCATGATGCATCACCGGATGGATAAGACCCCAACCATTTCATAAACACGCACAGGGTTTTCATCTCAACCATGGCATCGGCCAGGCCCGGATCCTTCCTGTGCCCTTCAAGATCCACAAAAAACAGGTATTCCCAAGACCGCATGCGCATGGGTCTCGATTCAATGCGGCACACGTTAATCTCTCTTTGGGCCAGAGCTGATAGCATCCCGGCCAGCGCCCCCGGACGATGGTCCAGAAAGAACATCAGGGTGGTTTTATCGTTTCCGGTGGGTTGGGGCTCACCATTTCCCACCACCAAAAACCGGGTCACGTTATGGGGCTCATCCTCGATATCTTCCCTGAGCAGCCTCAGCCCCAGGGTTTCCGCCAGAAGGCGGCTGCCCAAAGCAGCGCCGTTGGGATCATCAGCCGCCATTTTTCCGGCAAGAGACGTACTCTCCACCAGCTCGAACGGAACATCCGGCAAATGACTTTTGAGCCATGAACGGCACTGGGCCAACGGCATGGGATGGGAATAGAGTCTTCCGATGGCGTTTAAGTCCTTATTTTGGGCCATCAAACTAAGCCTGATCCGGTGATAATACTCTCCACAGATTTTTAGATCGAATTTGTTAAACAGATCCCAGACCCCCACAACAGAGCCTTCCAGGGAATTTTCCACCGGAATAACACCCTGATGACAATGGCCCTTTTCCACGGACCCGAAAACATCTTCAAAGGTGCGAGAGGGACAAAATTGGGCTGAATTGCCGAAAATGGAAATGGCGGCCTGGTGCGAAAAAGTCGCATCAGGTCCCAGAAATCCGACCTTCAACGGTCCTTGAACCGCCCGACCCGCGGAAATAATCCGGGTAAAAATATCCCGAATGGCATCCGGCGTAAGACGGGAATGACTTTTTGTGGCCATCCGGTCAAGGATCGCTTTCTCACGCACGGGATCAAAAACCGCCAACCCCCGTTGGTCCTTGATCCGCCCGATGGCGACCGCCACATCAAGCCGTTCACCCAAAAGCGAAAGGATCCTGGTGTCGATGGCGTCGATATCCTGACGGCAGCGATCAAGGTCCTCCCAACCGGCGTCTTCGTCCTGTTCAGGCTGCTTCCCTGTTGTATCCCCTGTTTTCATGTTCACTCACCCCTTGATTCAAATCATCGAATATGACCCTCACGCTGCGGCCTCCAACATGGGGGCGGAATTTCCATCCGACTGCCATGGTTCGCCGCTGGTTAAAACAGCCATGGCCTCATCAACCGACACATTCCCGTGAACGATTGCTGAAAGAGCCGACACGATCTTTGAAGGATTTTCATGCTGAAACACGTTGCGTCCGATGGAGGTGCCTGCGGCGCCCGCATCCATGGCCCCCCGCACCATGGTCAGGATCTCGCGATCGGACCCCATCTTGGCTCCCCCCGCGATGATGACCGGCACATGGCAGCCGTTCACCACCTCCCTGAAGCTCTCCACGCTGCCGGTGTAGGATACCTTAACCACATCCGCGCCCAGTTCCGCACCAAGACGGGCCGCATGTTTGACGGCCTGCGCATCGTATTCGTTTTTCACATTCTCTCCTCTGGGGTAGATCATGGCCAGAAGCGGCATGCCCCACTCCTCAGCGGAATAGGCGACCCGCCCAAGATCCGTCAACATTTCGTTGTCATGGCCGTTTCCGATATTTACATGCACCGATACCGCGTCGGCCCCCATCTTGATGGCTTCTTCCACGGAGCATACCAGAGTTTTGGCATTGGGGTCCAGGGCCAGGGACGTACTGCCGGAAAGATGAACAATCAACCCCATGTCCGGACCCGATTTCCGATGTCCTTTGGCCACCACACCCTTGTGAACCACCACCGCGTTGGCGCCTCCGTCGGCCACCTGGCTCATGGCGTCCCGAATGTTGACAATGCCCTCGATCGGTCCCGAACTGACCCCATGATCCATGGGCACGATGACGGCTTTGCCGGTTCCCCGATGCATTATCCGCTCAAGTCTGATTTCTTTTCCGATCATTTGCCTTTCCTCCATTATGGTTTTTTGGGGTTCTTTAAAATTCGGTTTTTTTCTTCATCAATCTTTCAAAAAAAAAGGCCATGGGCGTTTTGCTCCGCCCATGGCCTTATAAAACAAAACTTCAGGCACAAGGGCGGACCTCGCCAGCTGAAAAAATAATAAAAACTGTGTGTAACACTTAAAAAATCCACCTGTTTATTCCTTTTCTTCCTTAAGCCCCGAACTTCTGCCCGGCTGCCCTGGCCCGCAGATAATGATCCGCCAGGACCAACGCCACCATGGCTTCAACCACCGGCACAATGCGGGAAACAGCCGTAACATCAAATCTGCCGGTCAATTCCAGAGTGGCATTGCGTCCATTCCGATCAATGGTTTTCTGGGGTTTCATGATGGAAGGGATAGGTTTAACCGCCGCGCGGAGCACCAGTTCATCCCCGTTGGATATACCCCCAAGGATGCCCCCTGCCCTGTTGGAAACAAAGCCCGTGGACCGGATGG
>JABGPV010000481.1 GCA_018644785.1 Deltaproteobacteria bacterium
GGTCCAATTAAGCGATTGTTGGAAAAACAAAATTCTGGTGATTGCAGCAACGAATCTGATCGAAAGCATTGATCCAGCTATCCTGAGGCCCGGCCGGTTCGATCGCAAGATCTTCATCGGCCCACCGGACCTGGAGGCTCGGTTAGAAATGTTGCGACTCTACATGGCCGACCGGCCTCAAGAGAAAATGATCTGGTTGACACCGGCAGAAAAATGCGAATTCTACACCAGTGCTGAAATCGAAAACGTTGTGAACGAGGCCGCGAGGCTGGCACTCCAGGAAGTGAGGCCCATCCGGCCCGACGATCTGTACCTGGCTATAAATGAAAATCCTTCAGCGCTTTCTTCAGACAAGGTTGAAAAAATGAGGTCCCGAATAGGGTTCGTTTAGAGACCAAAAAAGATACCCAAAACGGTTTTGAAGAAATGCGAATGGGACCACGACGAATACAGCCTGGAAATCCAGAACCTCCCCAAGGCGCCGATTCGGAAGGATAAAGAGGGAATATCAGTAAAACCTCACAGGAAGTTCGGTAAGGGGAAGCGTAAAGACCCTAAACAGCAATCCATGTTCGATATGGAGATTAAGGATGAATAACCATGGCAAAAATAGAAGGATTCAGGATTAAAAATTACCGTGTTTTGAAAAACGTGACACTCGGAAAACTATGGAACATGCAACAAGCTCAGCCACTAACGCCTATGACTGCGGTTATCGGGAAAAATGGCGTCGGCAAGAGTTCTCTGTTCGATGCTTTTGGTTTTCTTGCTGATTGCCTGAAATTGGGTGTTGAAGAGGCCTGTGATACCAGAGGGCGGGGAGGGTTTGATCGTATTCGGTCCCAGGGAAGTAACGAACCGATTGAATTCCAAATTTACTACAAGCAAGATGGTAATTCACGGCCGATCACATATGAACTTGCAATTGTTGCAGATAGAACCGGTCGCCCATACGTAAAATTGGAACGTCTCCGTCAGCGGCGCAAAGGACAAAATTATGGCTGGCCTTTCTCGTTTCTGCTATTGAATGAAGGCAAAGGAGTCGTGTGGAAAGGAGAAGAGTATGGACAGCAGATTGATGAAGGCAAAGCAGGTTTTGATTTAATCAAGTTGATGGCGGAAATTGAAGCAACATCACAAACAGAAGAAAGCCGCGAAACAGAGGTTATTGAACTTCAGGACAAACGCAAACTCGGTATTGCAACCCTTGGCGCTTTGAAACAACATCCCCGGATATCGGCCTTTCGACAATTCATCGAAGGATGGTACTTGAGTTACTTCACACCAGACGCCGCCCGCAGCCTGCCCTTGGCCGGTCCACAAAGGCATTTGAATATCCACGGAGACAATCTTGGCAATGTCGTTCAGTTCATGGAGCGTGAACACCCTAAACGTTTTAAGAGTATCCTCAATCGTATTGCTGAAAAAATCCCCGGAATTGCCAGGATCGATACCGAAGAGAGTCCGGATAAGCGTTTGCTTCTCCGTTTTAATGACAAAGGCTTTGATGATCCATTTTACGCTCAGCAGATGTCTGATGGTACGCTAAAAGTCTTTGCCTATTTGCTATTATTGGAAGATCCGACACCGCCGCCATTCATCTGTATTGAAGAACCTGAAAACGGTCTTTATCACAAACTCCTTGAAACCCTGGCCACTGAATTCCGTACACATGCAACCGGCAGAAAAAACGCACCGCAACTCTTTATCACAACTCATCAACCCTATTTTGTCGATGCACTCGCACCGGACGAAACATGGATTCTTGAAAAAGATCCGAATGGCTTTTCACATATAGCCAGGGCCAGCGATGATGCAACCGTCAAAGCCATGGTAGATGAGGGATTACCGCTTGGCAGCCTCTGGTACAGCGATTATCTGGATGCGAGGTAAGCCAATGCATTTTGAGATACTTGTCGAAGATGCGTCAGGAAAAATCGCTTTGGGATCTATTTTGGAAAAAATTCTTGGCCCAAACGGGCAAGATCACACCTACAAAATATTTTCCTATAAAGGCATTGGCCGCATTCCAAAAGACTTGAGAGGAACAACAGATCCGCAGAAGCGGATTCTTCTGGATCGATTGCCCAGGTTGCTCAGAGGATATGGGAAAAGCCTCCAAAACATTCCCTCTGCGGTTGTTGTGGTTGTAGACTTGGATGATAAGGATTGTCTAATATTCAAACAAGAAATGCTCGATATTCTAAATGCCTGCAATCCCTCACCCACAACCCTGTTCAGGATTGCGATAGAGGAAAGCGAGGCCTGGATGTTGGGGGATCGTGACGCCTTAAGAGCTGCCTACCCTCGTGCAAAAGACCAGGTTTTGAACGATTATGTGCAAGACAGCATTTGTGGCACATGGGAAAAGTTGGCGGATGCCGTCTATCCGGGGGGATCGCAAAAACTCAAGCAATTGGGTTGGCCCCATACCGGACGGGCAAAATGCGAATGGGCGAATAACATCGCCCCTTACTTAGATGTGGAGAATAATCAATCGAAAAGTTTCCAGGTTTTCCGTGACGGAATTAGAAATTTGTTGGAAGAAGGACCAGGGGATAAATGAACTTACGTCCGAAAGCAACTATTAAGAAATTCTTAACCGTCCGCCGGGAGGGTTCAAAATGAGCATTCAACACGTCAACACCATCAGCAATCGCCTGAGCCTGCGTTCTCAGCAGCGGGATTCGCTAGAGATTATGGCCCGCGACAGTTAGAGATACTCCGGATTACTAGCGTCTCACACCGTATAGAGCATCACCAGGCAACGGGTGGGTTCGTTGGAGA
>JABGPV010000482.1 GCA_018644785.1 Deltaproteobacteria bacterium
GCCACAGAAATAGTGAACTATTTCGAAGACTTCATGATTGAGCGGCGGCCGAAGATGGCCCGAAGCTGAGATGAACAAAATGTGAATTTATTTTTGAGCGAGCCCTTAAGCCACACCAACGAAGCCTGTACATTAACTCAAAGAGGAGGTAATAAAATGCCGAAATACATGATCGAACGTGAGCTGCCCGGAGCTGGGAAACTGTCTCAGCAAGAGATTCAGGGAATTTCCCAGAAATCCTGTGAGGTATTGACGAACCTGGGGCCGCAGATCCAGTGGGTTCAGAGCTACGTAACCGACGACAAGATCTACTGTATCTATATTGCTCCCAACAAAGGGTTGATTGAAAAACACGCGAAAGAGGGCGGTTTCCCAGCCAACACGATTTCAGAGGTCAAACGTATCATTGATCCGACAACCGCCGAGGAGTAACGATCCAAGATTACCAAATCGAACAACTGCCAGGAAAAAGGAGTTAACCTCATGGAAGTGGACATACTGGAGAAAGGCGCCATTCTTCAAAGGGACAAAGAGACCTTTGCCGTGGCGCCGCACATCCCCGGCGGTTTCATGCGAGTGGCTGATTTTAGAAAACTGTTGGATACGGCTGAAAAATATAATGCCGCGGCCCTGAAAATGACGTCCGGTCAACGTATCGCCGTGGTCGGCCTGAAAGAGGCGGATCTCGATGCATTCTGGAGTGATGTGCAGATGGACATCGGCTACGCCATCGGGCTTTGTGTTCGGATGGTCAAATTTTGTCCGGGCACCACATATTGCCGTCACGGGAAACAGGACGCCATGGGGATCGGCATGGCCTTGGACAAGCAATACCACGGCCGCCCTTTGTCGGCCAAATTTAAGATGGGGGTTGCGGGGTGCGAATATGCCTGTAATGCCCCTGTTTTCAAAGAAATCGGTCTAACCGGCCTCCCCGAAGGCTGGAAAATCACCGCCGGCGGCACCTGCGGAGCCAAGCCGCGAATGGGGGATCTCATGGCTGAAAACCTGACCGATGCCGATGCCATGGAAATAGTCGAGCGCATTTTTCGCTTTTTCGAGGACGGCGACAGCCCCCCGAAGGTGCGTTTTGGGAGAATCATCGATAAAATGGGTATCGACGAATTTAAAAAAGCCGTCGGTGTGTGAAAAGGAGAAACAGTGATGGAGAAAACTGATATTTTGGCCAAGGGCGCCATCCTGCAACGAGATCAGGAAACCTATGCCATTACTGCACGGCTTTTGAGTGGTGTTATGGATGTGGCAACAGGCCGACGGATTGCGGACACAGCTGAAAAATATGGCGTTGAAATGCTTAAGATTACCGGTGACGGGCGCCTGTCCCTCATGGGAATCAAGGAAGAAGATATAGATGCGGCGTACGGGGAAATGGGGTTCAAAGCTCAGGCCGGAACAGCTCTTTGTCAGCAGTACATCAAAGTATGTCCCGGCAACACCTTTTGCCTGCGCGGCCAGAAAGATACTCTCGACCTGGCCCGGAAAATCGATGAACGGTTCTATCCGTATCCGAAGATATCCGCCAAGGTCAAAATCGGCATCGCCGGATGTTTTAATTCCTGTGCTGAGCCCGCCATCAAGGATATCGGTCTGATTGGCCTCCCCAAGGGCTGGATCCTGATGGTCGGTGGCGCAGGGGGAAAAGACCCCATGATTGCCGAAACCATCGCTCGGAATTTAAGCGATGACGACGTGCTGGAGATCATGGACAAGCTTTTAAAATACTACCGCGGCTTATCGTCCCGGCCGCAAACCCGAAACCTGAGACTGGGTGTGATCCTGAAAAAAGAAGGCAAAGAAAGATTGTTGCGGATCTGTGGCCTGGACTGATGTTGTCGTGATGTGGATTAAAAGAAAAGGAGGAATGATCATGGAGAAGTGGGAATGCAGCGCCTGTGGGTACGTTTACGATCCGGCCGAAGGTGACCCGGACAACGGCATTGAGCCTGGTACGGCTTTTGAGGATCTGCCGGATACGTGGTTTTGCCCCAACTGCGGGGTTGGCAAGGAATTCTTCGAAAAAATGTCTTAGAAAGGATATATGTGATGGATCTGGACGGCAGCAAACAGATGTGCGGTATCTGCAAGGACTGGAAGGGCAAACGGGAATGGGTGGATGGAAAGGCCAAGGTAAAATCATCAGCCAGAGGCCAATGCGAACGCTTACAAAAAGTCAAGCCGCCTCACGGAGGCTGTGATGAGTGGGTGAAATGGGAAGGGGAGGATGGAGCGTAAAGAGGGATCACAATGCGTCGGCATCATAGGGCCGACCAATGTGGCACTCATGGAGGAAATGGCAGGACTGCCTTCGGGGAAGCTGGAATCGGTAGCCGGTGAGATCGGCGGATTTTTGGCCGAACAGTCTCTGGGCATGGTTTGCGTACCCGTAAAAGGGGTTCCCCTTTGGGCGCTTGAGGGCTACAAGCGGGCCGGTGGAAAAAATGCGCTGGCCCTCTGGCCAAGGCCGTCGAACTTGGCTGAAACCTCCCAGGCCCAGACCCTGGGAAGTCCGGAATTGGCGGACCGCGTGATAGACGACCTGACGTGGGGCGAGGAACCCTTTGAACTGGCCAGAATCAGCGACTGCCTGGTTGTTCTCGGGTTGTCCTGCGGGACCATGATCGAGATGGTCGCCACCAAGTGGATCAAAGGCACACCGGTGCTGGCTGTCCGTTCTTTGATGACCGGCATCCCGGCGGAAATCGCCGCCGAGTTGGATCTCAGATTTTGCGGCGATGTGGAGTCCTTG
>JABGPV010000483.1 GCA_018644785.1 Deltaproteobacteria bacterium
GCAACTCAGCCACAACCCGCATCTTTCCTTTTTTGCAGCATGGGCACAACGTGATGTCGGTGCCGGTTAACTTTAGCATCATTTCTTCAATGGATTTTTTGATTTCTTTTTCTGGCTCTGTGGATTGACCTAAGAAAGCTCTGATTCTTTTTATATTTTCCGATTTCCGGCGATTTGACAAAAATCCGTAGTGACGGATTCTCATAAATCGTAGTGGAAGTGAATGCAACAAGAACCGCCTGATGAATTCAACTGCCGTTATGGTGCAGGAAACGGTCTTTTTTGTTTTGCGATTCTTGTATTTAAAAGTGACCTTCCCATCGTCTACCGAGATAATTCGGTGATTCGAAATGGCCACCCGGTGTGTATAACGGCCGAGATACTCGAGCACGTATTCAGCACGTTTAATGGGCTTTTGGATATAGACGACCCAGTTTTTGGAATAAAGGGATTCTTTGAGTTTCTTGAATTGGTCTGGATTTACAGCAAACTTTCTTTTCCGGTAGGCTTTGGTCATAAGATCCAGGAATTTTCCCCGAAAAACTTTGGACATGGCTTTGACATTAAACAGATACGCCTTTTGGGTGTTTTCCCAGGATCCATCGGTTTTCAATACGCCACCGGGAATCAGGCAGTGAAGATGAAAATGTGCATTGAGCTGCTGATCCCAGGTGTGTAAAATGGCAATAAAGCCGAGCTTGCCGCCCAGTCCGTTCTTGGGATTCTGACCGAATTCCAACAAGGTCTGTGACACTGCTTTGAACAAGATGTTCAGCATGATTCTCTTGTTGGATAAAATCAAGGGATTGAGGTCATGGGGTAGTGTAAAGACGTTATGGTAATATGGGACCGGAAGCAGTTCGGCTTTTCTCGCCTCCAGCCATTTTTCCCGAGGCATATTCTGGCACTTGGGACAGTGGCGGTTCCTGCAGGAATTATAAGAAATCCGCTCGGTGCCGCAATGATCACATTTTTCCATATGGCCACCGAGTTCGGAAGTTCTGCAACTTAACAGGTTGTGGACAATCTTGTAATGCTCCGGGAAAAGCGGGAAGGCATCCTGATACGGTCCAATATATTCCCGTAAAATCTCAGCGACCTCAAAAGAGGGTTTCTTGATGGGTACGATGCGTTCATTATTTGTCCTCATGGTCCACCTCCTCGCTGTCATGATTCGTTGTGTCGGAGTCGAACAGATCGAGAGGACTTTTGATCTTTGCCAGGGTTTCCCTGCTGACATGCAGGTAGATCATGGTGGTGGATAAGGAACTATGGCCGAGCAGTAATTGGATTTTCCGAATATCATAGCCTGCCTCAAGCAGATGAGTCGCAAAGCTGTGACGTAATGTATGAAGTCCGGGGCCTTTTTTAATGCCGGCTTTTTTCCTGGCTTTGTTGTAGATGCTTCGCAGGCTTTCATAACATAGAGGTTCGTCTTTTTTATAAGATGAGGGGAATAGATACGTTTTTGGTCGAAAGGTTTTGTAGTAATGCCGGAGTTCTTCCAGAAGCTTAACGGAAAGCAGGGTATAGCGGTCTTTTTTGCCTTTACCATCTTCGACTTTGATCAACATCCGGTCGCTTTCAATATTACCTGGTTTTAGAGCGATGACTTCGCTCGCCCGCAAGCCGGCTGAGTAGGTCGTTTTGAGCATAAGCCGGTGTTTCAAATTTTTCGGTGCGTTAATGATGCCATGAACTTCTTCCGGGGTCAAAACAACGGGAAGTCTTCTCGTACTTCTCTGAGCATACTCGGGGGCGTTTTCCTCATTGGAAAGAACATATCTGTAAAAGAACTTCAACCCGCTAACGATGGTTCCCAAGCCGTTGGAAGCTCGGTTTTTGACGTTTTTCAGGTAAAGGAGATAATCCTCCACCATCGTTTTTGAAATTTTATCCGGTGACATGTTGTAATGCCTGGCGAGTCCGGATACTGCGCTCAGATAGGATCGCTGTGTGTTTACAGAAAGATCCCGCAATTGCATATATTTGCTCATTTCACATCTTAATTGGGTCATAGGATACCTCCATCAAAATGGGTTAACAAGAAGGAAGTATCCTACACGATGAGAATTTAGAGGGAAGGGTCTGGAATGATATTGGGGTATTGGGCCAGGATTTTTTTGAGAGGGGGTTTAAAGCTACCGCGGAGCGGTTTAGTCCATCATCGTACCTTCAGGTGAAACTAACGCGCATTAGCCATCACAGTGCATCCGCCAATTCCCTGCAAGGTTGCCAGATGTAACCCTCACTTTGAACGTTTGGTGAATGATACTATTTCACCACCCAGCGGCGCAAGCATTTTCTTATTGAGCAGAGGGTTAATTGGTTTCACGATTCGGGTTTGTGCGGTTTTGACAGCGCTGCAAGTTTACCTGAAAGTCTATCCGGAAACCTTCCACGGGAGGCCGCCAGACGCCCGAGAATGGACGTTCTCCCCTGGACCCATAGTCATCTAGGATTAGCCAAACAAACCCCTCTGCAAACGCCAAGCCACCCAACAACTGCCGAAGCAGGCTGTTTGTACCCCTGTTATCGCTTCATCACCTTCCTGCTTCCATATTCATAATGGACTTGTTTTCCAGGACAGTTACGCGCTCCTCAATTCACAAATCAAGATGTGATCCCGATTTCACGCTTTTCGTCAAGATTTGTGCTATGTTCACATTATGGCATGATCCGCATCACAAGGGGTGCAACCCCGTCTTTCACTAAAGAAAGCTTTTGAGCCAGTCCATATGAGATATCCAGATCACGTCCCTCGAT
>JABGPV010000484.1 GCA_018644785.1 Deltaproteobacteria bacterium
GTCGCTGTAATTGAGGGGCTCTCCGGCATTGGAAAAGTGAAGAAATCCTATATGCAATCCCAAGGCAATGACTAAGATAACGGCGCTGATTCTCTGCAAAAACCACGTCCAGGCATGCATGTGCTGATCCCCTTAATGACTGAGTTTTAGGGCAATGGACCAAAACCATAAAATGGCCGCTGCGCCCATGAATATCCGAAATATGTTTCTTTGGCTGCTGATGGATATGCCTATTCCCATATCAAACAGCAATATGCGAATACCGTTGAAACCGTGGTAAAGTACCGCTCCGAGCAGCATGATATCAAGCACCTCGAAAACAGGATTGCCCATGAGCACCGATAGGGTCGCATCAAAATCCTCTTTTCCTGACAAAAGAGAACCTCCCATGAGGATCGTGTGGAGCAGGATATAGAACACGAGTCCAAGACCGGTGATCCGATGGAGAACAAAGGCCCACATTCCGGTTGCGTCCCACATTTGGCTTCTATGACTCAGTCTCGACGAGAGAAGCGTTTCACTATGGATCATATTAACCTGCCCCCCTTATTGGCTTATTTCATCAATGGCATGTTTTTCAGCGCATCTCTTCTCACGCTCGCCACATGTTTCCTCATTAGCTTTTCCGCCAGGGAGGAATTCTTTTTCTCAATGGCTGCTAAAATTTCATAATGTTCCTTAACAGTTTGTTCAGGTCTTCCGGGAAGCGCCACGGTCCTCAACCGAACCATTTGAAGGTGGACATTGACGCTCTCCATCATGCTCTTGAGCAGTTCATTGTCAGAGGCTTCAAGCAGAGTGGCGTGAAATTCAACATCAGCGGGGGTATATTTAAGAAGCCTGTTGTTATCGCCATCGCCGGAACTGATCTTTTCCAGGCAGCGTTTGAGGCGATCAAGGAGTTCGTGATTCATGTTTTTGGTGGCAAGTTGCGCAACCAACCCTTCCAATACCTCTCGCACTTCAAACAGGTCCATGACCTTCTCTTTTGATTGCGAGACGACAAAGGCACCGCGTCTGGGTATGATTTTTACAATACCCTCATGCTCCAGACGGAGGAGGGTTTCCCGGATAGGCGTTCTGCTTACACCTAATGACTTTGCCAGGTCTTCTTCGTTAATTTTTTTACCCGATTCTATCTGTCTTAAGACAATCCTTCTTTTCAGGATATCATAGATTTGATCTCTCAGGTTGGTACGTTCAGGAAGTCGTTCCATCAATTCTCCTGTCGGAGGAACCGGTCCTTTTCTCCCTTTTTCCGAACCGCAATAAAAATAAAATCAACTAGTTAACGGATTTAGCGTATATTGTATATTGTATTATGGATATTTGTCAACAAGAAAATTCTTTATTGAAAGGACTTGACAATTGAGAAACAGGCAGACTACTTATAAATTAAGTCTCACGCTTTTCGCCTTTCACCGTCTCACTTTTGATCCTCCCTTTCAAGGTTATGATCAGGGGAGTGTGAGAATTTCTGTCAGAGGAACAGGGTGAACATTTTGAGGACTGAAGTTTGCGGTTGTGGAAGCAGGACTCGAGTAAAAGGAGACGTTTCGCGGTAGTCCCAAGATGTCCGATGGTGTCGACGGGACCCGGCTTAACCGTTACAATTTTCATGGAAAGGAGTCATCATGATAAACGCAGGTACGGTATTGGAGGCTGCACGGGAACTGAACGTAAAGGCAGCCATTGAGATCCCGAAAGATGTGCAACAGAAGGTTGAACAGTTAGCGTCAGAGGAGACAAACCATTACTCCCGATACGTTCTGGAAAAGATCCTTCAAAACTATGAAGCCGCCATCAAAGACCGAAGCCCTATGTGTGCGGACACCGGTCTTCCGAGATATTATGCGAAGGTCGGCAATAATGCCCTGATAGAGGGCGGCATGGTCCAACTCGAAAAGGCGCTTCGACAGGCAACGGCGGATACCACAGCCAGTATCCCCTTGCGGCCCAATCGGGTACACCCCTTTTCAAGAAAGGACCATAACAACAATGTGGGCCTCCACGCACCTACTGTCGATTATAGCTTTGAGCCGGATGCGGATTGGATGGATATCACGGTGGTCCACAAGGGAGGGCTCTTTGGAGGTGATTACCGGATGCTGTTTCCTTCAGATGGAATTCCAGGGCTGAAACGGTTCTTTCTTGATACGTTGGCCGAATTCCTTCGCAGGGGCATGTCGTGTCAGCCGGCCGTCATCGGAATCGGTGTGGGGGGCACAAAAGATGTATGCGTTCGGCTCTCAAAGGAGGCGGCCTGTCTACGCGTTTTGGGCGATAGAAATCCTGATCCGGAAATTGCAGAATTGGAAGAGGAACTTATCGAGCTTGGAAATGACGCGGGCTTTGGTCCCATGGGATTTCCCGGGAACTCCGCGGTATTGGATATCCATATTGAAGCGGCGTATGCCCACACCGGCGGCATGCCCGTGGGAATCCAGCAGTTCTGCTATGCCACTAGAAGAAAAACGGTCCGTCTTTTTGCTGATAATAGCGTTGAGTACCGGGAAGACCCTCAGTGGTTCACCCCATACTACCGAAGGGACACCATAGATTAAAAACAGGAGTACAGAGATGACAAAACAAAACCAAAGTGAGATTCGTGAAGTCAACATAACACTCCCTGCCACGCGTGATGATATTGAATCCCTTGAATTGGGGGACGCGGTATTTTTAAATGGCCTGGTCTTTACTGGACGGGAAGGCCTCTATCATATGATTTTTGACAAAAACGTGGAACCCCCTATTGACCCTCGA
>JABGPV010000485.1 GCA_018644785.1 Deltaproteobacteria bacterium
GTGGCCATCCATCACATCGATGTGAATATAATCCGCTCCCGCGTTCACAACGGACGTAATCTCTTCGCCCAGACGGGTGAAGTCGGCGGACAGGATCGAAGGTGATATTTTTTTCATTTTCTTCCTCGCTTAAGATGAGATTTTCCTGAAGAGTGCCGCAAAAAAACCTTCCATGCCGTGAATATGGGGAAAGGTTTTGAAAAAGCCATGATCATCCACCAGGTCAACGCACCCGGAGGGGACGCGGGGCCGCAAGTCCTGAAGTACAACATTGTTGTTCTCCCGTAATAGGCTTTCCACCATCCACTCATTTTCCTCTTTTGAGATGGTACAGGTCACATACAACATTTCACCATTATTGTTGAGCACCTGGCAGGATCGGGACAAGATAGATTTTTGTACCATTGCCAGGCGTTTGATGTCATCCTCTTTTTTGGTCAATTTCGTGTCGGGATGCTTTGAAATGACCCCCAGTCCCGAACAGGGTCCATCTACCATGATTTTTTGAAAGGAGCCTCGCAGAAAAGAGATCGGGGCCATGACATCAGCAGCCAGGGGGAAGATGCTTCCCATACCCAGCCTCTTTGTGTTTTGCCTTAAGCCTCTCAAGCGAGCAAAGCTGGTATCCAACGCCAGGATCCGACCCCGATCCCCCATCAGTTCAGCCAGATGGGTACTTTTACCCCCAAGACCGGCGCACATATCCGCTACCAGGTCTTCTTTACCGGGCGACAGAAGGTGCGCGCAGACCTGGGCCGCTTCGCCCTGCACCTGAAAAAGACCTTCCTTAAAGGCCTTCAGCCGGGAAATGGACCCCTTGAAATTGATCAACTCGATGCCCTCGGGAGCAAAAGAAACCGCCCTGCCCTCGATGCCCTCTTCCTCAAGGCGATTCAACAGAATTTGACGGGTGGTTCGCAAAGAGTTGGTCCTGATGGTCACTTTGGGAATTTCGTTCCCGGCTTTCAGCAGTTGCAAGGCTGTATCCGCGCCCAACTCCCGGGTCCATTTCTTTACCAGCCACATGGGGTAGGCATAATAGACCGATGTATAAAGGCCTCTTTCTTTTTCCCGGTGAGGGTATGGCAGTTGCTCCTTTTCCCGGCAGATCTGCCTCAGGATGCCATTGACAAACTTTGCCACATGGTCCTTGCCAGTTTTTCGGGTCTGTTTCACCGCTTCGTTGACCGCGGCGGACTCCGGAACGCGGTCCAGAAACAGGATCTGAAACAGGGCCAGGCGAAGGATATTCAACACCTGCGGATCAATCTTTCTAAACGGAAACCGAACATACTGTTTCAATATCCAGTCAAGTCTGATTCGCCATCTCAGGACCCCTTGAACCAGATGGACCGCAAAGGCCCGATCCCGTTCGTCCAGCCCGGGGTTTTGTGAAAAAAGAATTTCCAGACGCCGTTCCGCCTGACCGGGTGTGCCGGCGCTGTTAAGGGATTTTAAGGCAAGGTTTCTGGACATCGGGGGTCAGTTGATTAGAAAGGTTTTCAACCCTTTTTCCACAAGGTCGATATCGACATCCGTGTCGTAACACGGTCCGAAAGGTCTGCGATTAAAAACGCCGAAAACGGGAATGGGATAAGCGTCCTGAATGCCGCTGGTGAGGTCCCGTTCGCACGCCACGGCAATGATAATTTTAGGGCGTTTTTCCACGACAATTTTTCGGGCCAGGGTGCCGCCGGTAGCGACCGCCACATGCACATGGTACTTTTCGGAAAGGGCTGCCAGGTTCTTGATTTTGCATTTGCCGCATGATTTGCAATTCTGCACATTCCCGGTGATCCTTACGTCACAATCATGATTCTGAAGACAATGGGGCAGGAGGATCAGCATTTTTTCCGGTTTAACCCTTTGGGCCTCCGCCATGACCAATTGATTATTAATGGCCACAAAAGATCTCCTGATTTCTGATTTTTTAATACCGAAACACCTGCCCACACCCACCAGCAGTGGGAACAGCACACGAATCACCACCCCCCTGATACGACGGTTGAAAAAAAGATTCTTCCCCCTGATGATGGTAAAGACAAGCGTTAAGACGGCTCCGAGGCTTACCAATACGATGCCGCTCAGGAGAACCGCCAGAATCACCGGGACCCATTGATGGATATTCGCGAGGCCCACATAGGGTACCCACCATAAGGAAAAAGCGAGCCCCAGGAGGAGCAGGCTGGTGACCAGAAGGAGAAAGATAAAGACGCGTTTTCGAGGCCTGGTAAATGTACCGAGCTCGATGGGTTCCGGTTGAAGCGATTCTGACGTCTCACGGTCCTCGTTGTGGGTTGTGGAATCTTTCATTTCTTCTTTCCAAGTAGGTTTTCGGGCCCGAGAAGGGTTCCGGGCCCCAGAAGAGTTCCGGGCTGGAGGGGGAACCCCCGCAGAAAATCCGATGCCCTCAGTCGTTTCTTTCCGGCAAGCTGCAGCGCCCCCAGAAGAATTACCCCGTCACCTGTTTCCACCAGCAGTCCATCCCCGGTATGACCTCTGACCCTTCCCGGGACCGCAACAGCATCACCCGCGGTCACCACGCGGGGTGAGAAAAGCTTCAGGGTTTTGCCATTCACTGTGGTATAAGCCCCCGGCCAGGGATCGAGGCCCCGGATCAGTGCTGAGATCTGATCTGCCGGGCGACCCCACAAAATGCGGCCGGTGTTACGGTCAATTTTTTCGGCATAGGTAGCCAGGGTGTCGTCCTGGGGTGTTTCGTAAATGCCGTCTTCAGCCAGATGCTG
>JABGPV010000486.1 GCA_018644785.1 Deltaproteobacteria bacterium
TGGGGTTTGTATTGGTAAAATCGGTACCCGACGGGAAATAATTATTGTAATCGCTTTTATAGTCCGGATCATCGGTGCTCGTCCAAGAGCCGTCAGCCAAAATATAAGCAGTCCATTTCGGATCAGCCGTACTGCTAACTGTATCGCCGGCATAACCGCCCTCATAACCGCTGACGGTCTTGGGAAGGTTAAGTCGGGTCAGGGCTTCCGCAATACCCGCCTGGGCGGCACCGAAGGCCTGGGTGCTGCTTTTGTAGTTGTCCCCGATTTTCATGTCGGTGGTGGTGAGCATCACGGCGGTGGACCCCAGCAACGCCAGGATGCACATGAACACCAGGGAGAGGATCAGGACGATGCCGTTCTGGTTGCCTCGACTCATACACAGTTCCTTTTTATGGTTTTCGTGGGTCGAAATTTTTTCCATGATTAAACCCGCATTGTATGGGCACGGTGCACCGTGCCCCTACAGACCGATCGCCAGATTTGGCGGCGATACCATTGATGTCAGTGTATAGGTCCGGTAACCGCCGTAATCCGGATCCGGTTTCGCTGTTCTGGCGGTAATGGCGATCTCAATCATTCGGATATCCGCCGCCGTGGTGGTGGCGATGCCGTCTACATCGAGGTAATCAAAGGTAAAAGCGGTAATATTTTCAGCCAGGACTTGGTTGCCGGAGCCCGCATTCCGGTCAATTTCAAAATTGGCGCCGTCATGGGTGTAAATGATCTCTTCGTTGACATCGTTTCCGCTGGCGGCTCCATCCGTTTCACCATCGCCGTTCAAGTCGGCATGAATTTCAAGTTGGGTCGCGCTATAGGGGATCCCCACCATAGTGGCGCCGGGGACCGGATTGAATCCTCCCAATTTTACTTCACGAGTGATGATCTCCATGGCGGCTCGCGCCCCTTGCGTCATTTCGGTGACCTGTTCCTGCGCATCGTAGGTTTTTCGCTGACTGATGAAGGCGCTTGAGACGGACGTGAGCACCACCAGGCTCAGGGCCATGGCAACGAGGAGCTCAACAAGGGTAAATCCTTGGGGTTTTTGACGATTTGTTTCCACGGTCCGCCTCTTTTATTTGGCCAGAAAGGTCTTCAGTTGTACCTGGTGACTGTCGGAATCCCAGTAAACGGTTATGGTAACGGTTTTCATGTCGGCTGCCGGGGTATCAACGGCGGTGATGGTTTCGCGCTTGCAATCAGGATATTCCGCTATGGAATTGTAGGCTTCGGTGACCGTGCCGCCGGTTGCGTTGGCATAGCCCGATCGTTCCACGTCCTCCATCTTTTCCCTGGCGCAGGTGGTGGCGCTGGACACCTCCTTGTTGAGCCCATTTCCCTTGATAATGCCCACGGAAAGAGATGCCATACCCAAAAGGCCAACAGCTAGAATCACCATGGCGACCAAAACCTCCAGCAGGGTAAAGCCGCCGGTTTTAGACTTTTTGGTCGTGCCTTTTCTCAGCTCCATTTTTTCCATCCTCCGGATTATACCCCCCTGTTCGGATCATAATATTGTTATGGCTCCGATGGGACTGATTTTTATACCTTTATACTTGTTTTGAGAGTTTTGCAGATAGAGGATATATGATAAATAATTGCCGAGGTAATCGCCTCCGCCAACGGGCAACCCTCTAGCGTTAAATGCTGCGGTATCTCCGGGATATCTAAAAGCTATGATCACACCGTCGTCAAGAAAACCCTCAAAGATATAGGGTTCGCTTGCGTCTTTGGCATAGTTCCCCCTGGCGCCGCCAGGCCCGTTGTCCAGCCAGGCCCTGATGCTGTTGTCGGTTGTGCTGAACTTTATGCAAGCATTCGCATTCTGGCTTACGGCCCCTTGTCTGGCCCGCGCCATTGCCATGAAAACCTGCCTGGCCGAGCTGTTCAACCGCATCTCAGGCAACAGGCTCATGAAGGCGGGAACGGCAATCAGTGTCATAACCCCCATGATACAAAGGACAATCATCATTTCGGGAAGGGTGAATCCCCGGATGTTGTCTGGTTGTAATTTAGTCATCGTCATTCTCCTGCCGCCAAAGGTTTTGCCTCGTAAAGTTGCAATTAGTACGCCAATTTGCTAAGCACGAGCATAACGATCTGCTATTATTGCATATGTGTCGGCTTATGTGGTTTTCGATGAGGGCTTCCGGCGCCGAAAATGTTCATAAAATTTACGACTGTAAAAATATATTACACTTTTTGGGGGCGGGGTATGAAAGGCAGAAACAAGAAAGACGGTTTTTATGGATTTGTATGGTGTCTACTGATAGGTCACCCTGAATACTTCTTCGATGGTGGTAATCCCTTGGAGAACTTTTCGCGCGCCGTCCCGGCGCAGGGTGGTCATTCCCCCTTCAATGGCTGTGCGCTTGAGGGCATTGGCATCGGAGGTTTTCAAAATCAGGTTCTTGATCTTTTCATCCAGGAGCATGAACTCAAAAATACCGGTCCGCCCCCTGAAGCCGGTATCCAGGCAGGCAGGACACCCCCGGCCCCGGTAGACGGTTGCCCCTTCCGACATCTCGGGGGTGATGCCGATTTTTTGCAGGGATTCCCCGTCCGGCGTGTAGGCCTCACGGCAGTGGGGGCAGATGACCCGGACCAGCCGCTGGGCCATGATGGCACTTACGGAAGAGGTGACCAGAAAAGGCTCAATCCCCATATCGATGAGGCGGGTGACGGCGCCGGCGGAATCGTTGGTATGGAGCGTGGAAAAGACCAGATGCCCGGTGAGCGCCG
>JABGPV010000487.1 GCA_018644785.1 Deltaproteobacteria bacterium
GCCGGGGCCGGAAGTGGCCGTCATGGCCTTCATGCCCCCAAGGGATGCGCCGATGCACATATGCATGGCGGCGCACTCGTCCTCGGCCTGCAGATATACGCCGTGCACCTGGGGAAGCCTCAGACTCATGGCCTCGGCCAACTCGGTGGCCGGCGTTATGGGATAGCCGGAGAAGAACGTGCAACCCGCCAGAATTGCTCCTTCGGTAATCGCGAAATTTCCTGTTTCCAAATACCTTTTCATTATGATTAACCTCCCTCTAGTTTCAGGCTGTTATTTCTGCGACATCGATGGCGAAGTCAGGGCAGGAAAAATAGCACTTAAAACACCCAACGCACCAATCTGAAGACTTGACCTCGGCCGGTCTGTAACCTTTCGTATTGAAAATACTGGCAGGTCCGAAAGTCCCCACATCGCAGACTTCGGCGCAATAACCACATTCCTTGCAGTATTCCATATTCAGAACCACTTCGAACTTGCGGGCATCGCAGTTCAAACAGCGGGCTGCTTCGTCCGCTATTCCTTGGCTGCTCAAGCCCTTTTCCACCTGGTCAAAACCGTTCAGCCGTGCCCATGGCTTTAAAATCTCCATTTCATTGCGAGATTTTACCTCCAGCAGAAACGGCGCCAGAGTAATCTCGTCTTCAGGTGTTGCCAGGACCTCATCAATATTGCCGTCCCCACCCAGGTAAGCATCCATGGCGCCGGCTGCTTTCCGGCCTTGGGCAATGGCGCCGATGATGGAATCCGGACCACTGACCACGTCGCCGCCGGCAAATACCATAGCGTCGCCTGTGGCCTGATTTTCGGATACGCCAATGCGGCTGTTTGCTGCATCAATACCGGCCTGCCCTTCCACATATCCCAGATCAGCCGCCTGGCCCACTGCCAGAATAACGGCTGACCCCTCTGCTTTTTCAGTTGTTTCAGCGTCAAACTCCGGGCTGAATTTACCAGATTTATCAAACACGGATATACACTTCTGAAAACGTAATCCTGCGGCTGCTTTATCTCCCATCACTTCCACCGGACCCCATCCGTTATGAATCATCACGCCTTCTTCTTCGGCTCGGGCGATTTCCCAGGCGTGGGCCGGCATTTCTTCCCGGGCTTCAAGGCAGAAGAGCTGCACGTTTTGTGCGCCAAGTCTTCTGGCGGTCAACGCCACGTCAATGGCTACGTTGCCGCCACCCACGACCACCACGTCGCCGTTCATGTCAAATGTTTCACCTAAGGCCACGTCTTTCAGGAAATCCCATCCCCAGAACACGCCTTTCTTTTCGGAACCTTCCACGGCAATCCGGGCGCTCCCATTGGCGCCGGAGGCCAGGAAAATGGCATCAAAATTCTTCTTGAGTTCATCCATGATCACATCTTTACCAATGACCGTTTCCCCTTTGAAGGTAACACCCATCTCCAGAATGTCGCTGATGTCCTTGTCCAGTCTCTCTTCGGGCAACCGATAGTTGGGAATGCCATACCGCATGGCGCCGCCCGGTTTGGGGAAAGCGTCAAACAGTGTCACTTCATGCCCTTTTCCGGCCAGATAGTAAGCGACCGTCAAACCTGCGGGGCCTGCACCAACCACCGCTGCTTTTTTACCCGTTTTGCCGGCGCTTTTTCTGGCGCTTTTCCAAGCATCGCCCCCCTTGTCCACAGCCGCCCGTTTAATCGCGCGGATGGCAATGGGATCCCCAAACTGCTTGTATGCGCACACATCTTCGCAAGGGGCAAAACATGCATCCGCGCACACCGTCGGCAAGGGCAGTTTTTCCCTTAATACCGAAACGGCCTCATCATACTTACCGTCTTTTACGGCGCGGATGTACCGGGGTACATCTACCCCGGCCGGGCATGCGTCGGTACAACGGGGAACAATAAACTCACTCCGAACATATTTTCCGTCCATAATGAAATTTCCCTCCTGAAAATTTTACAACCAGTGACTTGTTTTTCAACCATTCACCCGTTTTGAAGCAGGGTCAAACGTCTGCATGTGAATATTTATTCAGGGTGATTTCGGGGGTGATACTGCAAAATCAGCGCCAGAAACATGTTTCCCGGAATTAAACAGGAAGGAAATATGAGTCATATGATTGAATTTTTGTTGAAAATATTGAAAGGAGAAAAGTTAATATAAGATTTATAACAGAGGAGGGCCCTTCGCAGCGAGGATAAAACCTGTCCGACAATCCGGACATTTCCGGAAAATCGGACACTTCCAATCCTCCGTCCCGGAAACCGCGGCAAACCTCTATGGTTGATAATGATGTCACTTTTCGGTATCATGATCGCATACCATGAAATTACATATAAGTAGGGGGCATACTATGGCAGCAGCATTGGCTCATACAAGGAAGAGAATCAATATTGAATTGCCTGGCATTATCGTTGATAAATTAGATAAATTGGCCCGCAAGGTTGAGTTCAGCAGGAGTGAACTGACTCGCAGGCTTATATCCGAAAGTCTGGATCAAAAAGAGAGAGGGGAAATGGAATTGGCCATGAAAGAAGGGCATGAGGCCAATTACGGTTTTATCAAAGAGAGTAACAAGGAGTGGGATTTCACCTCAGGAGACGGCATCTCCCTCCCTCCAGCTTTCGGATTTCGGTTAAATCCTGACTGACTTCGATCGTTTCAACCATTAATAAGCCATTCTCTCGATGGCATAGACATCGGGCGAATGGCTTATTAAT
>JABGPV010000488.1 GCA_018644785.1 Deltaproteobacteria bacterium
CTTTTTGGTCGCCTTCCTGTCGTTTCTACCCGACATGCTCCACCTATGCTCGCCATGCCTATCATAAGTACGGGATCCTGAAAGGCAGCTTTTTGGCCCTTATCAGGATTTTAAAATGTCATCCGTTTCACCCCGGCGGATATGACCCTCTGCTATGATGGTATTGACCTCATTTGAAAAACGGCGTCATGCTGGTTTTCCAAACAAAACCTTTAGGACTGAGTAGCTCAGATTATGGATAAAAAAACAATATTGGCCTTTGCCCTATCCTTTGTCGTGCTTGTTGGATGGTCTCTTTTTTTCTCGCCTGAGCCGAAACAGGCCCCAATCGAAAAGGATACTGCCGCACAAAACATCCAGCCGACGCCCATAGGTGAAAAAAGCCCCGCCAAAGTGGCCACCGTCCCATCCTCCAAGCCTGTTACGGCAGCAGAACGGCCTGTAATCCGGGTGGATGAAAAGAAAATCGAGATTGATACACCCCTCTACAAAGTTGTCTTCAGCAATGTGGGACCCACCATAAAGAGCTTCAAACTGAAAAAATATCGTCAAACAATCAATCCGGATTCTCCTTATGTTGAATTGGTCACCCTGGAACAGGGAATGGGCGACTACCTGACCGTTCAGTTTGATGGCAACACCGTCGGCAACGTGAACATTAAGGCCTTTTCAGTGGACAAAGATTACCTGAAACTCAATCAGGACTCCGAGCCCGCATCAATCGTTTTTCAAGGGACCAACCCAAACGGTATTGCCATCACCCAGACCTACCGTTTTTTCCCCGACCGATATGGCATCGATCTCGCCGTGACGGCAACCAATCCAACCACCACCCCCATAAATGGCGTTTTCAGGGCGACTTTGAGGTCAGTGCCACCCAATGACAAGGGAAGCTATTATGCCTACGTGGGTTTTGCCCTGTTCCTGGACGATAAACTGGATGAAATAGAGGTGGAAGACCCGGGCGAAGAAGAATCGGCCAGAGGAAAAATCGGCTGGTTCGGGTGGGAAGACAACTATTTTATTTCAGCCATTGCTCCAGAGGTCCCCGCCAAGGGTTCCTTTACGGGAAAACATCTTTCATCAGGGGTGATGGAAGGCGTGTTCCTGCCCGCCGCAATTTCTCTTCCGCCATCTACCCAGGCCACAAGCGAATATCAACTTTACATCGGCCCCCGCGACCTGGGAATCCTGAAAAAATTTGGCAAAAACCTTGATCAAGCCATCAATTTCGGTTGGACGGATATCATCGCAAAACCGCTTCTTTATATTCTGCATTTTTTTTACCAGTACGTCCATAACTACGGCTTAGCCATCATTCTCTTGACCGTTCTCGTCAAAATTTTGTTCTGGCCGCTCACCCACAAGAGCTATAAGTCCATGAAGGAAATGCAGAAACTTCAGCCCCGGATGGCCAAACTCAGGGAAAAGCATAAAGGCGACAAACAAAAGCTGAACCAGGAAATGATGGCCCTGTATAAGACCTACAAGGTCAACCCCATGGGTGGATGCCTGCCCATGGTTGTTCAAATCCCGGTATTCTTTGCGCTGTTCCGGGTTCTGGGCGCCTGCATCGAGCTGAGACATGCCCCCTTTATGCTTTGGATCAATGATCTCTCGGCGCCCGATCGATTGTTTCATTTCTCATTTCAAATCCCGTTTATGACACCACCTTACGGAATACCGGTGTTAACCCTTTTGATGGGCGGTTCAATGTTCCTCCAGCAAAAGATGACCCCTACCCCGGGAGATCCTACTCAGGCGAAAATTATGATGTTTTTGCCCGTCATTTTCACGTTTATGTTCATTAACTTCCCTTCCGGCCTTGTTCTTTACTGGTTGGTCAACAACCTCCTTTCCATAGGACAGCAGTACCGAATTTATAAAAAACCGGCGTAATATTGGAGGACACACACATGGAAACCTACGAATTTGAAGGAAAAACGGATCAAGACGCCATTGAAAACGCTTGCCGACAACTGGGACTCACCAAAGATCAGATGGATATTGTCATCCTTGAACCCGGCTCAGCCGGCATTTTCGGCCTTGTGGGGAGCAGAAAAGCTAAAATAAAAGTCACCATAAAACAGAAAGAGCCCCAAGGGGTTGATGACGTGGCGGTTGAAGAAGTGGCAGTTGAAAAAGCTGAAGAAGTGACGGCCGCTTCGGAAGATGTGCCGCCTTCGACTGATCCGGAAACAACCGCCCCGAATACCCGGGAAGATGAAATCGCCATTGCAAAAGAAGCCCTGGAAAATATCCTGGCCCTGATTCCCATGGAAGGGATCACCGTTACGGGGAAGCTGGAAGACGGCTCTGTAAACCTCAATATAGATGGGGACAAAACGGGTCTTCTGATTGGTCGTAAAGGCAAAACCCTTGATGCGCTTCAGTTTATCGTCAATAAAATTGTCAACAAGTCACTGGAAAAACGCTCCCGTGTGATCGTAGACTCTGAAAACTACCGGCGGAGACGGCAGGAGTTCCTGGTTCAGATGGCGCTGAAAATGGGTGACAAGGCCAAAAAAATCAAACGGCCTGTGGCCACCAATCTCCTCAATCCCCACGACAGAAGGATCGTGCACCTAGCCCTCCGGGACGACGATGAGCTGGGCACCAAAGGAAAGGGAGAAGGGATTCTGAAAAAAGTGGTCATTATCCCCAGGAAATACGGTTCTTCACGG
>JABGPV010000489.1 GCA_018644785.1 Deltaproteobacteria bacterium
TATTCTCGTAGAAACGCCATGAGCAACAGCCAGGGCCTGAACTAACATAATCACCCAATACAGAAATGGAGATACCGTCTGATTTCCCATGAGCATAAGCATCCCCAATACGACCCCGTAGACAAAAGAAAGGGCAAAAACCCATCGGATCATGGCATCATCATCCCGGTTTCCGAAACACTCATATAGAATCAGCCTGGCCCCATTGAACCCATGAAAGGCCATTGGGACGGCCAGTATCCACAGGAGTAAGACCAGGATAAAACTCTTTTGGGAAGCCTGTAATGCATCAAGACCGTAAAGATAGGCCCACAGGGAAATCACCAGAAGAATGCCGGTGATTCGATGAGACCAGCTGATCAGATAAAACCATCCCCTCGTTCCGGCGATAAATGAGATAACGGGAATCTTCTTAAGCCATGTAATGAGGGATGCCTCAATCTTTGATTTTATAACGTCTGTGTTCATAGTCCGGACTCCACCATCTTACGCCTCGTTTTTTAATTCCTTTTCAATGCGCTCAATGAAGGCCTTCATATATTCAAGCCTTGACCGCCCAATGGCCTCGGCCTCCTTTGTGTGGAATGTGTCTTCCACCTTGGCAAGAATCGATTTAAGGAACTCGGGAAAATCACTGATGCTGCCGTTAAAGGAACCGTCATTTAGGCCTCGAACCAAAGCCCGAAGGATGCCGATGGCCCCGATATATTCCAGGGCATCCGCATCCTGCCCCACCTTTGCCTCTGTTGATTGGGGGTCAGGTCCCCCATAACGGCTGTGGGCCTCCAGGACATGGAGTGCGTCTTCTTTTTTTTCCTCCGGAAAACCCGCTTCTTTCAAGATCTCCGCAGCTCTTTTGCGTCCCACCGTATAATGATTTTTCCGGTTGACCACAACGCCCACATCGTGAAGCAGGGCGCCTGCCAATAAAACCTCCATATCTGCGCCCATTTTTGGACCCAGAAACTGGCACCACCCGGTCATCCTCTCCACATGATCCGGACTGGCTACGGGCTCATCTGCAAGTTCGGTCTTCACCTGGTCCCAGATTTTCTCATGAGTTTTTGTAAGATCCATTTTAAAGTATCCTTTCCCTATTTTGACAGGAGCCTTGAAAGATCTTTTAAATCTTTCGCTGATTCTATCCCCCTGACATAACGAATGATTTCATCGCCTCTTTCATGAGAAAAGACCGGGGGAATGAGACTTTTGAATTTATGGATCAGCTCATCCCATGTGAGGGGGTTTTCGGGGTCACCTTTGGGGAATTCAATTTTTATATGATATTGTTGGCCGCCTTTCGTTGATAGCCTCACAGAGGCCGGCCATTTTTTGGGGTAATCTTTTTCAAGTTCCAGGTCTTCCACGCATTGTATCTTTTCCATCATTTGTTTGATTTCAGAAGACATCATATTTTCCTGGGTGTACTCCTCCAATGTTGCCCTCCCACGTAAGATAGCAACGGCAGCCCCAAAGGGCATACTGAACTGCGCGTCCACAATCGATTTGGGGTTGTATTTGGATTCTTCCGGTTGGACAACGATGGGAAATCCCGCTTTCAAAATCCCCAATTTAACTTCTTCAACATCCGAAGGGTTCAAGTTGTTTTGATGCATGATCTCCAAAATACCATCTATGGGCCCCTGTTTATACCGGCAGCAGGCATGGGGCTTAATGCTTGTCTTCATCACCTTGAAAGGATCACCCCAGTTCTCAAGAAGAGACGAGGGATCGGAATTTGGAGAATAAGACCTCAAAAACCCATATTTTCCTTCAATAATCGTCCCCGGCCCGGTGAAACCTTCACGGGCAAGAAGGGCCGCAATAAGACCGCTGTGGGCGGCCCAACCCGCGTGAAAACGTTTGGTAAAGGAGCCATCCGACAAGAATTCCATGGATCCGGCGGCCTGACTGCCTGCGATTCCCAGGGCGTTGGTCATAGCCTGCTGATCCAATCCCAGAATCTTCGCAGCCGTTAACGCTGACCCAAAGGTTCCGCAGGTGCCGGTGGGGTGAAAACCCCGTGCATAATGGGCTTTTGGATCAAGGGCAAAGCCCAACCGGATCATGGCTTCGTAACCGACAACGATCCCCTCAATCAACGCCCTGCCACCACTTCCGGCAATGTGGGAAGATGCCAAAGCAGTGGACATGATGACCACAGCCGGGTGAAGAGATGCCTCGTTGACTACATCGTCAAGCTCAATAGAGTGTGCAAATGTCCCGTTTGCGAGAGCGGCATAGGTGGGATCGGCCTTCAAGTCCGTCCCCACGACCACTGCCCCTTCCCGGCCCAGGCTTCTATCGGAAACAAAGGTCAGAATAGGGGCGCTGGACTCACTCAAGGACCCCCGTGCAGCAACGCCCAGGTAGTCCAGGGTAAGGTATTTCACCCGGTCAATGACCTCTTCGGGCAAAGCATTATAACTCAGGCCATGACACCTTTTCGTCAATTCTTTTGTTTCTTCCATTATTTATGGTCCACCTTTTCATACAGCAGGGAAGATGGTGGATGGCCGTCCTTCTTTTCCTTGCCATAGCCAATCGCTACAATGGCCTCAACCGCCATTTCATCCCTGAGGCCGAGTAGGTTTTTCACATATTTCTCTGACGAAATTCCTGTCCTGTGTTCTCGCATGCGGATCTGAACCCAGCAACTCCCAAGGCCTAAATCAGTGG
>JABGPV010000049.1 GCA_018644785.1 Deltaproteobacteria bacterium
AAAAAATGCTGGTGCGCGATTCTGGAACGGGTGCAGAATCTTGAAAAGCCACTTCTGGAAATTCTGAAACAAAAAATTACAAACCCCATTAGCAGCGGTCCTTTTGTGCTCAAGGAGTGGCGCAGAGGGGCCTATGTGTTTCTGGAGAAAAACGAACATTTTTTCGGACGGGGGCTGGAGATCGCGGGATACCATCTGGGTCCCCATATCGATGGTATCATTTTTAAGTTTTTTGGTACCAGCGACGCCGCTGTCCTGGCGCTTCGCAAAGGCAGCATTGACATGTTCTGGTGGGGGTTGCAGCAGGGGTATCTGGCGGCCCTGGAGGATGATGAAAACGTAAAAATTTACACCAGTGAAAAAAGTGCGCTCTATTATATGGGGTTCAATCTCAGGAAGAAGCCATTCAATGACCTTCACTTCAGGAAGGCCGTTGCCTTTGCCACGGACAAGCGTTTCATTGTGAAAAGGATCCTTCAAGGATACGCCCTGCAGGCCGACTCCATTGTGCCTTCCAGTAATGCGTTCTGGCATGATCCCAATGTACCCGTTTATGGTGAGGGACTGGCCCGGGATGACAGAATTCGAAAGGCCTATCAGCTGTTGAGGGAAGGGGGCTATACATGGGAAGATCCTCCGGTGAATGCCGACGGAGAGGTTGTTCGGGGGGAGGATATATGCCTGCCGGACGGCAGCGAAATGAAAAGGCTGACCATCCTGACGCCCCCCGCGGATTATGACCCACAGAGGGCCATGGTGGGGATCATGATTCAGGAATGGCTCAAAATGCTGGGTATTTCCGTCACCTCCAAACCCATGCCCCTGGGTTCCCTCATTCAACAGGTGAAAACCCGCCATGACTTTGATCTTTTCGTCCTGGGGTACGGAAACCTCTCCCTGGATCCGGACTATTTGAGGAATTTCTTCATCTCAAAAAACAGCAAGCCCAAAGGCTGGAACACCAGTGGTTACAATAACCCCCGCTTTGATCGCATTGCCGATGCCAGTGCTGATGCCATGAACCGCGAAAAGCGCAGGCAACTCATCTGGGAAATGCAGGAAATCCTGATGAATGATCTGCCATGGCTGCCCCTTTACACACCCAAACTGGCTGAAGGGGTTCGAGGAGACCGTTTCACGGGATGGGTCAACATGGTGGGAGGTATCGGGAATCGCTGGTCTTTTTGCAGCATCAAGCCAGTGAAAAAAAGCGATTAAGACGAATTTGCCATGTGCTTTCGAATGGTTCTAACGCGTGTTTGCGTGTTAATCAAATAGGCTTCCAATGGTTGTTTTGGCAGCGGCTTTTCATCCCATTCGGCAGTCTTGACGCGCGCTACAACGCGGTCAACATCCCCTTTTTCCTCTTTCAGATATCGCTTCACCTGAACCACGTATTCACCCACCTGACGTATGGACCGGGTCATATTTGTTCTGACATCCGGTCCTGTGAAGATGAAATTGTGTGCGGTACACAATACTTCCACGTCTAATCCGGCCAGACGTTTTATGGACGCGCCATACGCCTCATGGTCAACCAGGAACTCACAGACCCCGTCACAACCGGCGGCTTCCCCTGCCACCAGAATCTTCATCTCCCGAATAAAATAGGCGGTGGAATCCCATGTGTGGCCCGGCGCGGCAATGACCTCAACTGACAAACCCTTTTCGATCTCCATCCTCTGACCATCTTCTAAAACAACATCAAGCGTAAAGGGCTTGAATTCGCCTTCATGAATCTCCCGTACGCCCCAGCTGCGAAGAACCCCAAGAGCACCCTGATTCAGTGATTTTATTTTCGAAAGGGCACCTTTACGGGCCAGGATTTTCGAAGATTCCCGGGAACCCGCAATTTTCATCTCAGGCCAGATTTTTTTCAGGTAGGCCACCGTGCCCACATGATCCCAGTGGGAATGGGTCAAGAAGAGGAAAGCGGGAGACCGGTTTCCCAAAACATTCTTGATCGTTTTTTCGTACAGATGCCATAGGCCGGTAAAGCCCGCATCAAAAAGCAGCGGCGCCGGGCCATCCAGAAGAAAAATCGGGCTCGCCGAATGCCCCAGCACATAAAACCCGTCGGCAATCTCTCCAGTCCTGTTAATACGCATGTTCTCGTTCCGTTTGTTTTTGGTGCACATTCTGCATCAATAGAAATAAAAGTCAATGGGCTTCTAAAAGGGAACTGTCCAGACTTTTTTTCTTGACTGAATATGATGGATTGGAATATTCTACTCTGGATTATGTTTTTGTGGATCAACAATGGAGATTCGCCTGATTCCGTGATGCGTAACAGAAATCATAGGGACCCATGAAAGATAAACCTGCTACGGAGTATGCCCTCCTAGGGGCTTTGATGCCGGGGCCCCGGCATGGATATGAGATCCTTCAATTTCTGGAGACCGGCCTGGGACCGGCCTGGCGTGTCAGCACCAGCCAGTTGTATGCGCTCTTAAAGCGCCTGGATAATGAAGGGTTGGTGAATTCAACCCTTGAAACCCAGGATACGCGGCCCCCAAAACGGGTTTTTGCCATTATGCCGGCGGGCAAGGAGCGTTTTTTGCGGTGGTTGAAAAGTCCAACGGAGCATGCGAGGGACTTACGCATTGAATTCTTGGCCAAACTCTATTTTCTTCGTCATCTTGGCCTACAAGGGGGAAGCGAATTGGTGAATTCCCAGATTGCCATTCTGGAGCGGTTTCAAAAGCGTCTAACGGAGAAGAAGCAGGCGGAAGAAGACGATTACAACCGGTTGGTTTATGGCTTCAGGATTTCGACGCTTGAAGGATGGCTTGAATGGTTGAAAAAGGAAGCCGCTTTCTTTTTAGGATGAGGTTTTTCATAGAATGGATGATGTATATAATGAGTTGAAAGAGCGCGTTTTTGATTTGTTGAAGGCGGAAGGGCTTCTTACGGAAAGCGTAGAAATTCGGGCCAGAGCCCTCAGCACCAGAGAAGCCATCGGTAGTCCGGAGCATCAGGATTTCCCCATTCAACAGGGTAAAGAAAAACTCATGCAGGCCACCTTCAGGGGGGGCGGAGGCCAGGCATTTACGGACATGTACGGCGATTATGAGGGAACCCTTGAACAGGTCCTGCAACTGCCCATGGACAATAACCACCAGCGGGCCGTATTTGTGGCCTCGCTCAATGCGGTGCTGCGGTATCTGGGACGAATTGAAGGGTCCATTCATTGCCGGGATGAGGAACCGGTACAATGTGGAAAATCCCTGGTCCCTTACCTGAAAGACCGATATGCCGATGTCAGAATTGCGCAGGTGGGTTTCCAGCCGAGAATGGTGGAAAACCTGGCTGGTTCGTATCCTCTGCGGGTACTGGATATGGATCCGGACAATATCGGTACCCGGAAGTTCGGGGTAACCATCGAAAGCGCGGAGCATACGGAAGATGCCGTCAACTGGGCCGATTTGATCCTGGCCACGGGGACCGCCCTGGCCAACGGCACCATAACGCCGCTGTTAGGGAAAAAGCCCATTATCTTTTACGGCACCACCGTGGCGGGGGCGGCCCATTTGATGGGGTGGGAACGGTTTTGTCCCTGGAGCCGTTAGGCGATGGCCATGGGCAAAAAATGGTCTATCATCACGTGTAAAGGGGTTGCGTTACTGGCTCTGTTCGTTATCATTTTCGGCTGGCCTGCGAATGGTTTTTCAGCGGATCTGCTGCTTTTTGCAGGGGCCGGTCTTCGCCAGCCTACGGACCGGTTGATCCAAACCTTTCAAAAAGAAACCGGAAATACGGTGCGCGTTACCTATGCCGGCAGCGGGCAGCTCATGTCATCCATTCTTGCATCGGGCCAGGGGGATCTATTTATGCCCGGGGCCTTTTTCTATATCAATAAACTCGAAGAAATGGGGCGCATCGATTCCTTCAAAAATGTGGTGGCCCACACCGCCGTGGTTGGCGTCAACATAAACAAGGTTGGCCTGATCCGATCATTTGACGATCTGGCCCTGCCCGGCCTCCGGCTGGCCATGGGAGATCCAAAAGCCATGGCATTCGGGCGGGTGGCCCGAAAAATCCTGTCCCGCTCACTCTTGAAGGAGGCAATCCTCAAAAATGTGGTGGTGTATGGGGCCACGGTCAAGCAATTGGCCTTGTACGTTGCACAAGGTGACGTGGATGCCGCCATAATCGGACGGGCTGATGCTTTTCAATTTCGGGATCGCATTCATATGGTCCCGATTCCCACGGTCTACTATCAGCCGGAAACCATCGTCATCGCTGTTTTAAAAGACTCAACGCAACAGGAGGCGGCATGCCGATTCCGTGATTTCACGGCATCAAAACAGGGGATCGACGTATTCGAAAATTTCGGTTTCCTGCCACTGGAAGCCGGCAGGGATCAAAAAAGGGCGCCATGAATCGTGTGTTTATAATTCCCCTTGGGGTGATTTTTCTTTTTACGGCCGGTGTGTTGTCAGCCCTTTTTTTTCGTTTGTCTCCCGAAGAAATCATCACGGCACTGGCATCGGAAGAGACGCGTTTCGCACTGCGCCTCAGCCTCATAACCTCTGTTTTTTCCACTTTTCTGGCGTTGCTACTGGGCGTACCTACCGGCTATCTATTGGCGCGAACAAACTTTCCCGGAAAAGCGATACTGGATACGTTTTTAGACCTTCCCCTGGTGATTACGCCGCTGATCGCCGGAGTGGGACTTCTCTTCCTGTTTGGACGAAACATGCTGGGTGGCGCCTTGGGAGAATGGGGCATCCATATCCTTTTTACCCCATTGGGAGCTGTTCTGGCACAGAGTTTTGTGGCGACCCCCATAGTGATGCGAAGCAGCCGTGCCGCATTTGAACGGGTGGGGCATCGGTATGAATGGGCGGCCGCCACAATGGGCCTTCGGCCATATCAGATTTTTTTCCGGATCAGCCTGCCGTTGGCCAAGCAGGGGATTCTGGCCGGCACCGTTCTGGGGTGGACTCGTGCCATCGGAGAATTCGGTGCCACACTCATGGTGGCCGGTGCCATCCGTTTCAAAACCGAGACCCTTCCCATGGCGGTATATCTCAATATTTCCAGCGGTGAAATGGGCACGGCCCTTTCCTGTGCATGGGTCCTCATGGCTACCGGATTTCTGCTTCTGCTGGCGCTTCGTTGGATCGGGCATGTGCCAAGCCCTGAAATCTCGTCTTTACGGTAACGCTATGGCTGAAGTTGACCTTCAGGATGTTCGAAACGGCTTTATCAAAGGGGTTTCCGTGAATATTCGGGACGGGGAACTCTTTGTGATGGTGGGGCCCTCAGGTGCAGGGAAAACCACCCTGCTGAATATGATAGCGGGGCTTGCTCCTTTTGAAGGGCACATTTTAATAGATGGGGGGTGTGTGAACGGTCTTCCCACGTTCAAGCGGAAAATCGGATATCTGTTCCAGGATCTGCTGCTTTTTCCCCATATGTCCGCAAGAAAAAACATTCTGATGGCCCTCAAAAGGCTTTCCATGAGTAAAGGGGAAAAGGATGAACGGGTTTTGAATATGATGGAACTTTTGAGCCTGGTGCCTTTGGCGGAACGTCTGCCGGAGACGCTGAGCGGCGGAGAAAAACAGCGTGTGGCCTTGGCCAGAGCCCTGGTATCATCTCCGAAGGTTCTGTTGTTGGATGAACCCTTCAGCAGTCTTGATTTTCGAACGGCCCGCTACCTTCGGCTGGAGCTGAAACGAATACAATCACAGATCAACACCACCATGCTGTTTGTCACCCACAATCTGGAGGAGGTACAGGATCTTGGTGATCGTATGGGGGTCATGACCGAGGGGGAACTGGATCAGGTGGGCGGAATTGACGAAATTATGCTTCAGGGAAAAACTTCTGAATGTGGATTTCTGGAAAAGCCCAACGTGTTTTGCTGCACTTACCAGGAAAGCTTGGGAAATGGACTGGTTCATGTACGATGGGCCGGCAGAGCACTTTTTGTCCCGGAAGACGGGGGAAAACCGTTTAACCGGGTGGCCATTCATCCAAAGGATGTCTATATTTCCCCTTATCCGCCGCCGGGCCCCCGGGTAAACCGGTTCCAGGGCCGGATCCGAAAGATCGAACATAAGGGGGGCATGGCCCATGTGGAAGTCATGGTGGCGGAGGAGCGTGTGCATGCTCAGATGACAACGGAACAGGCCCGGTCCCTTTCTCTATCGACTGAAAGTTCCATATACGGTATTCTCAAACTTCGTGCCCTTCACGGATGTTGA
This sequence comes from Deltaproteobacteria bacterium, assembly GCA_018644785.1. The sequence goes on from JABGPV010000049.1 coordinate 6,216, forward strand.
AATGGGATTTGCCGTAAACCGGTAAAAACCGGCCAACAGAATCAAGGAGTTTTAGAATGGCAAACAAATTCAAGTCTTCGGCTAAGATCATTCCCATTGACCAGTCCGTGGGAACCGTCCTGGCCCACGATATCACCGAAATCAGACCCGGGCAATTTAAGGGACCGGCCTTTAAAAAAGGTCATATCATCAGGGAAGCGGATGTGCCCCATTTAAAAAGGGTCGGGAAGGAGCATCTGTACGTTTTGCACCTGGATGCGGGAGAAGTCCATGAGGACGATGCGGCCCTCCGCCTGGCAACGCTCCTGGCCGGAAAGGGCGTGTCTTTCGATCCCCATCCTTCCGAAGGAAAAATTCAGCTCATAGCGAGTCATCGAGGTCTTTTTAAGGTGGATGTGGCAGCGCTCACCCGCATCAATCTGGTGCCGGATATCAGTTGTTCAGCCAGGCACACCCATTCGGTGGTTGAGAAAGGAGACGTCATTTGTGGCGTGAGGGCCATTCCCCTGATCATTGACGAAGAAAACCTTCAAGCCGCTGAAAAAATTGCCTTGGCAGTGGACGATTTTTTCTCCGTAAAGCCTTTTTTGACGCCTAAAACCGGTATTGTAATCACCGGCAATGAGGTGTTTTCAGGACTCATCGATGATAAGTTTGCGCCCATTATTCGGAAGAAACTGAAGGATTACAATTGCGGTATCATGGGGATCTCCTTTGCCCCCGATGACAGGCAGCGTATCGCTTCCGAAATCAATCAATACCTTCAACAGGGCGCTGAAATGATCGTTGTGGCCGGTGGCATGAGCGTGGATCCCGACGACATTACGCGCGTGGCCATTGCGGACGCCGGAGCCGAGGACGTGGTCTATGGAACCCCTGTTCTTCCTGGTGCCATGTTTTTGGTGGGGCGTTTCGGAGATGTTCCCGTCATGGGACTGCCGGCCTGTGTTCTCTTTTTCCGGACCACGGTTCTGGATCTCATTCTGCCCAGGGTGCTGGCAGGCGAGTCGATTACCCGGGAAGATCTTGCGTCCATGGCCCACGGGGGCATGTGCCTGGAATGTGAACCGTGTCATTTCCCCCGGTGTTCATTCGGAAAGTAGGTTAAAATCTTTTTGACCAAAAATGTGGTGGGAGGTTCAAACGTGTTCAGCCAAAAACGAATCGTCATCAAGGGGGCAGGGGATCTTGCCACCGGCGTGGCCGCCCGGTTGTGGCGAAGCGGTTTCCCTGTTATGATGACCGAAATCGAGCAGCCCCTGACCGTTCGCCGAAGTGTTTCGCTCTCAGATGCGGTCTATGAAGGGAAAGCAACCGTGGAGGACATGACAGCCCGGCGGGCGCAGGGCCGTGCGGATATCCTGAAAGCTCTGGATGATCGGTTGATTCCCGTAATCGTGGATCCGAAAGCAGAAATTGTTAACGAAATAGATGCCTATGCCGTAATTGACGCCATCATGGCCAAAAAGAACATCGGTACCCATATGGATGATGCGGCTTTTGTGGTGGGCCTGGGACCCGGTTTCACGGCAGGCCATGATGTTCATGCCATCATTGAAACCAAGCGGGGGCATACCCTGGGCCGGGTCATCTGGCAAGGATCGGCAATTCCCAATACCGGCATTCCCGGTGAAGTGAAGGGATTCGGCTCGGCGCGTGTCATCAGGGCGCCCGGACCGGGCGCTTTTAAGGGTGTGCTATCCATCGGAACCCATGTGGAAAAAGGCGATATCGTTGCTTATGCCGGGGATACGCCTGTTCCGGCGCCCATTTCCGGGATGCTGCGCGGATTGCTCCATGACGGCATATTCGTAGAGAAAGGCCTGAAAAGCGGCGATGTGGACCCAAGGGATGTTCAGGAAAGCTGCTTGACCATTTCCGATAAAGCCCTGGCCATTGGCGGGGGTGTGCTGGAAGCGGTTTTAACGGCGCTTAACAGCTAAGGCGGCAAGCCGCAGATTAAAGTTTAAAGTTTTAAGTTTTAGGTTTTTCAGTCAATGAACTTCTTGTTTTTTGTGAAAAAAACAAGGTGATAAGGCACTAACAGCTGATCTCAGGAGGTAGTGTAATGATTGATGTATTTGAAGCAGCCCTAAAAACCTTGCGGACTGGTGACAGTGTTGCCTTGGCCACCATTGTTCGGTCCCATGGGTCAACCCCCCGGGCCATAGGGGCCAAGATGCTCGTTTTCCCGGATGGTCGTATTGTGGGAAGTATCGGTGGCGGCGCCATGGAAAACCAGGTGATTGAAGAAGCCAGAGCAGCGCTGGAAAGCGGCATGCCCAAAATGGTGCAATACAAGCTTAAAGAAGTGGAACTGGGTCATCTGGGGGTATGCGGCGGCGAAAACGATATTTTTATCGATGTCGTTGCCGGGAAAAAACAACTCCTCATTGTGGGTGCCGGTCATCTGGGGCAGCAACTCTCGAAACTGGGCGCTTTCCTGGGGATGGACGTGGTACTATTTGATGACCGGTTGGAATATGCCAATAAAGAGCGGTTCCCGGATGCCCGTGACATTATCGTGGGAGATGTGGAAAAAGAACTTGAAAAATTCCCCATTACCCCCTGGTGCCATGTGGTGATCGTCACCCGCGGCCACGAACAGGACGGCGTGGCCCTGTCGACTGTAATCCGCTCACCGGCTCGATACCTGGGAATGATCGGCAGCCGTACCAAGAAGGCCAAGATCTATGCCGAATTGCTGGAAAAAGGCATCGAACAGGATCTCCTGGACCAGGTCCATTCGCCCATCGGACTTGATCTCGGCGCCGAGACCCCCGAGGAGATCGCGGTCGCCATCATGGCGGAAATCATCTCCATCGGCCGCAACCGCAAGCTTGGGCGAGCTTAAAATGGACGTCCTTAAATCCTTATATATCAAGCGCTGAAGAATCGTTATTTTACAATTTAAGGACGTCCTCAAATCTCTTCGTCCCCAAATCTCTTGAAAATGGCATGTGTGGTTCTATAAGCTTTGTCCGTGAGACATTAACGGGGCTATCGATGGAAATGCTTGGGTGAAGGCGCGTTTGAATCGCCCCTATCAACTCCGATGCCATAAATTAAACAATCTTCTTGATAGCCTAAAATTAAGGACAAAGGATTGAAGACAAATGTTCTGCTGCGGATGATTTTAATGGATATGGGGCCGTTTGGCCGTGCAAAATAAATTTCAACGAATAATTAGTTTGCGGCGCAATCAGAAAATGGTCAAACCATGACTGTACACCCTATTCGATAAACTCATGCGTCAGGGCTGATATTTACTTGACAACTTTATGTCTGGGTGGTAAGTGTCTATTTTTCAAGGAATATTTTGCTATCAGCGCCTGGTCATGTAAACCGTTATGGTCGGTAGTGACAAAAATCTTGGGAATAGGACAGGGAGTTGGAGTGCAGAAAGACAACACTACGAAAATGTCGCTGAGAAATGACAACATCCTGAAACTCCCCAGGCGAAAATTTGAAGAGGATAAAGAAAAACTTATTGACGGGCCGAAGGACACAATAGGACTTGTCGATAAAAGAGAATTCGCACCTCCACCCTGGCTATTTCAACATCAAGATCTCAATAATGTATTAGAATCTGCTAAAGTGATCGATGAAAAATCCCTGAAGAATAGGCTTAATCATGCTCACTTTATGGATAAGCACATCCTTATCCTGCTGCGCCATCTCAAATACGACGATAACGTGATTGTAAAAGCGAAGTTTGGTCCATGTCTTGGCAGTGAACTGACCTGTCAGTTTTTGGCTGATTGCCCATCACAAATAAATTTCCAAAAATATGCGTTTCTTCACCTTATTATCGATAATGGGCAATCGGTGATACTGATACCGGCCACCCTGAAAACCATGAACAAGCGCAGTTTTTCTCTCAATTTACCTCAAGAAGGCTATGTGGTGGGTCAGCGTCAGATAAGGCGCTATTCTTGTGAGGAAATTGATGTGGAGATGGTTCAAAGAGGACTCGTGATAAAAGGAGAGCTGTCGGATTACAGCCCTAAAGGGTTCTGCGTCAAATTAAGTCATATGCCTTTCAAGGGCTTTGCCCGATCACCTGGTTCGGATGTCTTGACCATGGTTCATCTTAGCAGAGATCAACAGAGTTTGTTTTCCGGGCTCTGTCGCTGCATTCGTCAACAGGAAGGCTTGAATTACGCGAACGTCGTCTTGGTGCCCGCAGAAAATCAAGTCCAAGGTTCCGAGAGTGAGAAAGCCAGAAAGCCCACACAGAATATTCCACTAACACCTTCTATCGTTTTTGACCATCCCTTTTTTGGGAAAAAAATGCAACTCGATGTTTCAGATATTTCTACTTCAGGGTTCTCTGTATTCGAACCAAGAGATGAAGGTGTCTTAATACAGGGCATGATCATCCCCGAGCTAACGATCGAATTTTCCGGTGCTGTTGGAATGGAGTGCTCTGTGCAGGTAATCAGCCGTTTGGAAATGGGCAAGAAAAAGGTCCGCTGCGTCTTTACCATTCTCGATATGGATATCAATTCCTATAGCCAGTTGTCCCATATCTTAGCCAACTCCTTAGACGCTCACGCTCATGTTTCCAACAGGGTCGAGATGGATGAACTCTGGGAGTTCTTTTTTGAATCCGGTTTTATCTATCCCGAGAAATACGGGATGCTCAGTTGCAACCGAAAACTTTTCAAGGATACTTACGTAAGACTTTATCGGGACAACCCTGAAATCTCAAAGCATTTTACCTATCAGAAAAACGGGCGGATATATGGTCACATCTCAATGACCAGGGCCTATGAGCGGGCCTGGATGATTCATCACCATGCCGCAAGAAGTGTAGAGGGTAGACGGGCGGGGTTTTCGGTTTTAAAACAGATCATGCTCTACTTAGATGATATACATCGTCTACCTTCTGCTAAGATGGATTATGCAATGAGTTTTTTTCGCCCAGAGAACAAGTTCCCAGACCGCGTTTTTGGCGGTTTTGCCAGAGATTTAGGAAATCCCAGGGGATGCTCCATGGATCTGTTTTCCTATCTTTCATACGCAAATCTGGTTTCTGGTGCTACTCTCCTGAAGGGATGGACTTTTGGTGAATGCTCTCAGCTTGATCTTTGGGAGTTGGATCGCTTCTATAGCAATTATTCGGGCGGCCTTCTTATAGACGCCATGGGCCTTAGGCAAAATAATCTAAGCGAGGAATCACTTACAGAGGTTTATGGTCGCTACGGTTTCCTACGGAATACGATGACCTATGCTTTAAAGTATAAGGAAGAGCTAAATGCGGTTTTGATAGTTGATCAATCAGATCTGGGGTTTAATCTATCAGAGTTGTTAAATGGGATCAGGATCCTGGTGGTTAATATCGATGGTCTTGCCTGGCGTGTGCTATCCATGGCAATTGCCCAGCTGGTCGGTAAGTCTTCCATGGTTGAGGTGCCCATACTATTGTACCCCTTTGAGTATGTTAAAGATAAAGGGTTGCTTTATGAGAAGCAATACTATGCATGGGCCCTGGATGTCCGATGCGGAAATGAATACATGGAATATATGCACAAGAAATTCAAATTAAACTACAGACGAGAAACAAAAAACCCTGGCCCAAAATCCCCTCGCTGAGCTAATAGGAATGATTTAAGAGATGAAAATAGTCTTGATTAATGTCTCCGGGCAACTTTCTTCCGATGGTTCTCGCTTGATTTCTGCATTGCTGAAGCGAGCTGGGCACCCGGTAAAGAGCGTTTTTCTTGCGAGACAGGAGCCCCTGAAATACGAACCATACGAACTTGAGCTGTTGGACGAAATTCTAAAAGAGACCGATTTGGTGATGCTTGCCGTTTATAGCAGCTATTCTATTCGAGCGGTACAGGTGACCGAATACGTTCACAAAAGATATCCCGGTTTGAAAGTAATTTGGGGAGGCCCACACTGTATCTCTGTGCCAGACCTCGTGCTTCGTTATGCCGACGGTGTGTGTTATTCAGAGGGCGATCAAGTCGTCCTCGATTTCGTCAACAAAATGGAGTCAGGGGAAAATTATCTAGATACGCCCAATATGGCTTTTAATGTGAATGGGTCCCAAGTGGTAAACAATGTCTTACCGCCTTTTTCCGATTTAGACAGCCTCCCTTACTATGATTATTCCTTAGAGAATCAATTCTTGCTTGACCACAAGCTTTCCCCCATAACGAAGGAGAAACTCAGGGAGCGACACGCCGGATATCCCTACTACGTGCCCATGTTATACTCTCTGACTTCTCGAGGCTGCCCCAATAAATGTTCTTACTGTAACAATTGCCGATATGTGACAATGTTCGGCCATAATTCCATGCGTTTTCATAGTGTCGACCGGGTTATCGAAGAGTTGGAATTTATCTTGGGCCAGTTTGACTTTTTTCGCCTTATCGGCTTTGCAGACGATGATTTTTTTATGCGATCAACAGAGCAATTGGAGGATTTCGCGATAAAATATAAAAGCAGAGTAGGCTTACCGTTTGGCGTGGCTTTAAGCGCAAGGACTTACAGCAAGAAAAAATTGGAGATTCTTTTGGATTCAGGTTTGATGCTCGTCCAGATGGGAGTGCAATCGGGAAGCCAACGAATACTGGATGAGGTGTATGACCGCAAGATCCAAATTCAAAAGACTAAGCAGGTTATTCGTCAGATAGCCCCATATAAAAAGACATATGGTCTGGAACTCCTTCTGGATTTCATAGTAGATAATCCCTACGAAACCAAAAATGATATTATGAAAACCTATCGGTCCCTTGTCGACTTGCCAGCCCATATAAAAGTCAATCTATTCTCTCTAGCTTTTTTCCCGGGAACTCCCATATATGAAAGGGCCTTGCAAGATGGCATAATTGAAAGTTTTAGTGAAAAAACATCTAGGTTTTACACCAGAAGCGATATACGCTATCAGCAGAATTACGAGACATTCCTAATCTTGTTTCTTAGGTTCCTTAGGAGCAATCCAGCACTCCGAGCATACATCCCGAAGTTTATCATGCGTGCCTTGGGAACCGGTCCGGTAAGGGCTGTTGCGTCTATTTTCACTAAGGAATTTTACTCATTGCTCTGTAAGAGGATACAGAAAGTACCGAAACAAAGGCTAACTTCTATGCGCGCTCAAGCCGATCACATCTGTAAATCTTGCAGAACGGAGCCGAAATGAACAATTCTGATAAATCCAAGGAACTTTCAATGGAACCCTCTAAAGAGCCTTCTGACACAATTGACGAGCCCCTTTATAACAGCCGGCTTATAAAGAACTATTCGGAATATACCAAGAAATCTTATCCTGAGATAGACATCGAACCCATTCTCGTTTATGCAGGAATTACCCGTTATGAATTGGAGGATCAGGGGCACTGGTTCAGCCAAAGACAAGTAGATCGGTTTCACGCAATGCTCAGCCAGAAAACAGGCGACCCTCACATTTCTCGTAAAGTGGGGCGTTTCGCAGCCGCCTCCCAGGCATCCGGCGCTTTTCGGCAATACGCGTTGGGGTTCATGACCCCTGCCTCTGCATTCAAAATGTTAGGGATATTTGCTTCCAACATGACACGCTCTACTGTATTCAACGCCAGGAACATCAATAACAACACAACAGAGGTAACGGTAAAAGCCAAGAAAGGTGCAAAAGAAAAACCCTATCAGTGTGATAACAGGTTGGGCCTTTTAGAGGCTGTTGGCAAAGTCTTAACCAGCAAGTTTGCAGAAATCGAACATCCTTCTTGTATTCACAAGGGAGGAAAATTTTGTCGTTACATTATCACCTGGGAAACAAGTCGTTTTCGCTCACTGAGAATGGTTGGCAGTTTTCTTTCTATTTCCGCTTTTCTGAGCTCTCTGATCCTTCTTTTTATTTTGTCTATTGAGTATTGGCTTATTTTTACCCTCCTTTTTGCTTTGATAATCATGGCCATTTTCTTCTATTCCGAGTTTCTTGAGAAAAGGGAGCAAAAGAAGATGATTGAAACGCAAGGGGATGTAGCTAAAGACCTTCTGGAGGAAATGAAAATTCGTTACAATAATACCCTGCTTATACAAGAAATAGGGCAAGCTACCAGTGAGCTCTTAGATATTGATCAGGTTGTCAAAAAAGTGATTGACGTCATGGAAAAACGTCTCGATTTTGATCGTGGAATGATCATGCTTGTCAACAAAGAAAAAACCCGACTCCTTTTCAATTTTGGCTATGGATATGACGAAAAGTTGAACGGGATCTTACAAAGTACCGAATTTCATTTGGACAAGTCTGAGTCAAAAGGGATTGGCGTAGAGGTGTTTAAAAGGCAGCAATCCTTTTTAGTAGATGACGTGAATGAGATAAGAGGAGACCTGTCCGAGAAAAGTCTGGAGTTTGTCAAAATAACAAATGCACATTCTTTTATTTGTGTGCCTATTGTTTACGAAAATGAATCATTGGGCATATTAATCGTAGACAATGTCAAGTCAAAAAGATCCCTCACCCAGAGCGATATGAATTTATTAAAAGGAATTGCGTCCCAGGCCGCCGTCAACATTACTGAGGCCATGTCTTTTCAAAAACTCCAGGAGAGCGAGGAGAAATACCGAACCATCCTCGAAGGGATTGAAGAGGGATATTTTGAAGTGGATTTGGCCGGTAACCTCACGTTTTTCAATGACTCGATTTGTAAGCTCCTTGGGTACCCCCGTGCGAGACTGATGGGTATGAGCAACCGGGAGTATACCCGATCGGAGATCTCTGCGAGAATGTATAAGGTTTTTAATGACATCTATCGTACCAGGAAGCCCGCGAACATTGAAGATTACCAGATTATACGAGGGGATGGAGTGAGTAGAAATCTTGAGTTCTCCGCTTCCCTGTTGAACGATTCGGCAGGTGAACCGGTAGGATTTCGGGGGGTAGTCCGGGACGTCACAACGAAAAATCACGCCGAAGCGCTACGTAGGGAGAAGTTAGCGGCAGAGGCCGCTAACAGGACAAAGAGCAAATTCCTGGCCAACATGAGCCATGAGATCAGGACACCTTTGAACGGTATTATCGGTATGACGGAATTGGCCATTATGACTGACATGGATAGCAATCAACGTAATAGATTACAGACCATCCAGACAGAATCGAACGCCTTGCTAGGTATTATCAATGACATCCTCGATTTTTCAAAGATCGAGGCGGAAATGCTCGAATTGGAGGAGATCTCATTTGGCCTCACGAGCATGGTCGATAATCTTGTGAACAGCTTTGCACACAGGGCCAAGGAAAAAGGTCTGGAAATCAAGGCATCTCTGGCGCCGGATGTCCCGTCCGGTGTCATTGGTGATCCTGGACGACTGAGACAGATATTAACAAATCTTGTGGCCAACGCCGTTAAATTCACTCTCAAAGGTGAGATAAATATTGACATTCACCTGGCTGAAGACCTTGGCAAGAGTATCAAACTACGCTTTTCGGTCAGGGATACGGGTATGGGAATACCAAAAGACAAAAAGGAGACCATTTTCGAGAGCTTCACCCAGGCAGACAGTTCAACCACCAGAAAACACGGTGGAACAGGTCTGGGAACCACTATATCAAAGCAGTTAGCAGAACTGATGGGTGGCGAAATCGGTTTGGAGAGCGAAGAGGGAAAAGGTAGCATCTTCTGGTTTACAGCGGTTTTCCTCAAGCAAACGATTGAAAAGGATCCCCGGATCAAGAAAGATGAAAAACAGGTTATCAGCCCAAAACAGATAGAAAAACAGCCAAAATCGTCCAAAATACTTTTGGTGGAAGATTACCCAACCAATCAGGAAGTGGCCATGAGCTATCTAAAGATGGCCGGGTACAATGCGGACTTGGCGGAGAATGGTCTTGCGGCATTAGAACTTTATAGGAAGAACTCGTACCACCTCATTCTAATGGATGTCCAAATGCCTGTTATGGATGGTTATGAGGCTACCCGCGAAATCAGGAAACTTGAAACTCAAAACAGGCAAAGCGAAACTACTGATAAGACGTGTGATTATCAACAATCACTATCCAGCAACACCGGGATACCATCAACAATCCAAAAGGTCCCTATCATTGCCATGACAGGACACGCCGTGGAAGGTTACAGGGAGGAATGTTTAGCGGCAGGGATGGATGATTATATCACCAAACCTTTGACAATGAAGCATTTTTTAGCCACGGTGGAGCAATGGATCGGTTCGGGGTAGTAGATGCTTTTCTATCCTGTGAGGATGAATTCATAGCAATCTTTGAGCGTTTTTCCAGAAATTAAACCGGCTTCATCCCCTTGCAGAGGATCAGCGGTGTATAGGTAAACCGCCTCGGGTCATTGAAGAACTTGACAAAGTCAGTGAAGAATTTTTTGTACCCTCCAGGGTAATCTTCAAAAATCTCCGAGGCCTTTGTGGCGGCCATTTCCAGTTTCTTTGTCCAGTTGAACAAATCTGTCTCATTTGTCTTCCCGTAAATCAGATGATGTGCTCTCAGATCCATCTGGATGTTTTCATAGCCCAGATCATACAAGTAGGAATAGAGTTTTCTTCCTGCATAGGGATCAAAATTATGTGCCTTTTCTACCAAAGTCATGACCTGCAACAAGATGTCTTCTATCTCGTGGGTCAACTCGTAATGGCTTAGACAGTTGTAGTCCAGGTCGAGTAAGCAAAGATGTCCTCCCGGTTTCAGGCAGGTCGTCAGGTTTTCAACAATTTTGATACTTTCTGCGCGGTTGTATTCCAGTGCAAAACGGACCCAGATGAGATCGAATAATCCAGTGTCCTCTAAGGGGTTCCTTAGATCATGGACACGAAAATCGATTCCCGATTTATGAGGGTGTTTTTTTTTGGCATGGTTGATCCTTTCCCTCGAATAATCGACTCCAAGTATACTGCCGCCTGGTTGAATTGTTTCGTAGAGGATTGAGGTTACTTTCCCCGGGCCGCATCCTGCATCAAGCACCCGCAGGCCAGGGCTTACGCCACACCAGTGGGCCTCTTTACGCACAGCTTCAGGATCGGTCTTGATATCCAACCGAAAAGCCTCCTGGTCGTTTTCCATAAGGTAAGAATGGGAGCGTTGCATGACAGCCTCTATCGAAAATGGAGAACAAGAGAATTATGACGTGTTAAGTGCGGCAGTGTATATGAATTCACGTACCGTTGCAAAACAAATTGTTTCCAAATCCTGCTTAAAGAACAGGCCAGTGGTCATTCCATGGTGAGGCCTGTTCATATTGATATGCTGCCTGAAGGACCAGTGCATCGCCATGTCTGGGGCCTACAATCTGAAGGCCCGCCGGGAGACCTGATTGGGTCAGCCCGGCCCTGATGGTTGCGGCGGGATGGCCGGAGAGGTTAAACGGGTATGTGAATGCCACAGCGCCGAGCAGTGGGGTCGGTTCGCCGTCAATTTCCGCAGGCGGGGGTCCTTTGGCCGCAAATGCTTCCGTTGGCATGGTGGGCGTCAAAAGAAGGTCAAAACGGTTGAAGAACTTCCAGAGGACCCGGTTTAAATCGGTTCGGGTTTCCTGGATGTTCACATGGTCTTGGAGGGAAAGATCTTTTGCACGGTCCAGGGATTGGGCAAGGGTCCGCCCCAGCTCCGGCCGGATTCTTTCCATATCCTCATGAAACTGGGCGGACAGCTCCCAGTTCATCAGATCGGACCATGCCCGGCTTACATCAGGCAGTGGGCTGCGCCAGATGTCAACCCGATGACCCATTTTTTCAAATGTGTTCGCAGCCTTCTCCACCAGGGCCATCACCTCTTTCTGAACCTTGGCATATCCCAGATCGGGGCTGAAGCCGATTTTCAAGCCCTCAGGTTGCATCTTGAGGGTTTCCAGATAGGAAAAAGGTGGTTGCGGCAGAGACTCGGGATCCGCCGGATGATCTCCTGCCGTGCAATCCAGGTAAAGGGCGGCATCGATAGCGGTTCGGGTCAGCGGCCCCAGGGTCCAGGTGCGCGTCATATGGAGACGGCCCGATGGTCCGAAAGGGATTCGCCCAAAGGTTGGTTTAAAGCCGAAGCACCCGGAATAGGAGGCGGGGATACGGATGGACCCCCCCGCATCCGAACCGGTGGCCAGGGGAACCATGCCCGCCGCAACGGCCGCGGCCGATCCCCCGCTGGATCCGCCGGGAGTTCGCTCCCGGTTCCACGGATTTCGTGTGATGCCGTACAACCGGTTTTTGGTGAACCCGGTGAACCCGAATTCCGGAGTGTTGGTTTTGCCCACGATGATGGCCCCTGCCTGCCGCAGCCGCGCCACCTGGACAGAGTCCTGTTTCGCCACATTGTCTTTATAGGGGATGGAACCGAAGCTGGTCACCATGCCTTCCACGTCTTCCAGGTCTTTGACGCCGACGGGGATCCCGGCCAGTGGACCCGGTGCCATACCATTGACAATTTGTGTTTCTATTTTTTTGGCTTCTGCCATGGCCTGGTCAGCCCGGAGCGCAACAAAGGCATTGAGATCCGGGTTCACCGCCTCGATTCGATCGAGTGTTTTTTTCATGAGTTCAATTGGGGAAAGATCCCCGTTGCGGATCAGTTCGGCCAGTTCCCATGCCGGTTTATGGAGAAGGGATTTCATTGGAAGATCCTTTTTTGCCCAAAAAGCATTGTTTCCTGCTGGTATTTCAAGCCAAAGCAAAAACTTCAACCCACTGGTTTTTCCCCTTTACCTGAGTTGGTGGCAGTTGATTAAATTTAGATTTATTAAAATCAATTTCATTTAAAAAGGAATGGGTGACGCTTGATATGATCATATCCGTATTCTTTTCTTTGGTCAAAGACTGCAACCGGGATGCCAGATTGACCGTGTCGCCCACCAGAAGATATGAAAGACGGTCAGGGCTGCCGATATTGGCGGCCAACGCTTCACCGGTATGGACACCGATTCCGTGACTTAGTTTGGGCCAACCCTTTTCTTCGAAATGTTTATTGAGTTCTACCAGACGTCGCCTCATTTCCAGCCCGGCCCGGAAGGCCCTGGCGGGATGATCCGGCCGAAAAACCGGTGCTCCGAAGACCGCATAAATTTCGTCCCCGATGAATTGGAGGACCAGGCCGCCTTCATCTTGTATGGCCTCCGCCATCTCCTTGAAGTAGCTGTTCATGATTTTGACCACGAGCTTCGGATCGTTTTCCTCCGTCATGGGGGTGAAATTTCTGAGATCGGAGAAGAGAACCGTCACCTCCTTTTTTTCGCCGTCCAGCGGAATCCGACCGGAGAGCACTTCGTCTCGAACCTCCTCGGCCACATATTTCCCGAAGGCGTCTTTGATGATCTCACGTTCCTGAAGGCCTTCCGTCATTTCATTGATGACGTCCCCGGTGTAACCCAGCTCATCATTGGAAACCACTTTGACCTTTCGGTGGAAGAGGCCGTTACGGACATCCCTCAAGACGCCGGTCATCTCTTTAAGGGGCCGGGTGAGGTTAGCGGTTACAAGACAGGTTAGCCCCACAATGAAGGGGATGAAGATCAGGAAAATTGTCAACAAAAGCCCTGCGAAATCATCAATTTTCTGCTGAGGCGTCAGAACATTGGAATGCTTAAACTCCCAGGTCCCGAGAAAAACAATACAGAAGGGGACAATGCTGATGGCCAGAGCCAGGGCCGCAAGACGGGCACCGATCCACAGGCGCAGGGTTCCGGGTGTGGCCCAGAGCCGCCCTTCCGGGAAAAAGACCGGCGCCAGGAACATCTGAAGCGCATACTCCAGAAGGAAAAAGGCTGCGGCGACCGCCGCAAGACCGGTCAGCAGGGTCCTGAGAACGACCAGGATGGTTACTTGAGAAAGTTCGTTACTGTTCATGTACACCGCCGCCAAAATAATGGAAGGGACTATCCATGTGAAGAAGGTCAGCGAAATGGCAAAATAAGGTTCATTGAGCAATTTTCGACGTGCTTTTTTCAACTGATCCGGGGAAGGGGTTTCTTGTTGATGGATCATTTTCAGGCATTGACGTATGGGCTGCTCATACAGAAGCATAACCGCAACGGAGAAAACACCGGCCGAAAGAGAATAAAAAGGGCTGAAATTTGATGTGAAAGTGAGGGTTTCCGGAGAGGCTTTGATCATGGTTGCCCGCATGAGGTTGTTGATGGCGACCACGGCACACATGTTGGCCACGCCATTGGCGATCACCATGGCATTGGCCAGAAAAAAATAGCGGCGCTTTGTCATGTTCAGATCCTTTTTTTCGGGATGTCAACGGTGCCGGGGCATGTAATCTTCTTTCTCCATTTGAACTGAAATTGTGTCTGAGTGTCTGGGTGTTGGCTCGTCGTAGAACCACAACGAAACTGTGTAATCCCTTTGACCACCGGAGCCATCAGCGATTTCGATTTCCGCCCAGGTCATGTTGGGTTGTTTGTCAATCCAGGTGCCCGTATTGACATAAATGGTTTCAACGTCATCTGAATGATATTGAAATGCCGCCTCATGGGTATGCCCGAAAAGAACAATCCGGGGGGTGAAGGGATAAAGATCCCTGATCCGTTCCGGCATTTTAAAGAGAAGGTTGGCGGCGCTGTTGAGGTGTCCCAGTTCGTTAAAAATCGCGTCATAATGGTTGACGATGTTCTGACGCGTGGGCCATCCGCTGAATATGGAATCGTACATGGCGGAAATCTCTTCCACCATGGGATCATCCGTAAAACCGTCCAGCCTGTTCATGTTAAACTGGCTTAACGGGCCGTGTCCGGACCAGAAAGCAATGGCGTTAAAAACTGCTGTGATCAGCGTGTCATCAATCAAACCGCCGGGGGCATTGGTGTAACCTGCCTGTGTGAAGTATTCTTGAACCTCACTGGGAGAATTGATAAAAAGATCCAGTAATTCGGGAGTGGTATATACCTGGCTCCCGGCAGCGGATTTGGATGCGGCAAGTCTGGAGATGAAGTATCCCATGGGCAGGTGTCCGCCCGGGCGGCTCCAGATGTCGGGTGCGTTGAACAGGGTGTAACGGTGGCCGTGTTCGGCCCAGATAATATTGTCTTTGGTGTAGGCCCCCATGCCGGGGGAATTGGAGATGATGTTCATGTTGGGAAAAGCCCCGGAGATGACATCTTTATTTTCCGGCTTAAAAGAGAGCATGTCGTGGTTGCCGGTTACATAGGTGACGGCAATGTCGTTGTTGTGGCAGACCTCCTGCAGGGCCGGCACCACGCCATTATTGTAGTTGGCCGAAAGGATGTCCGAAAAAGTCTGGGGCGTGTATTCCACGGGGGAGACCCAATCATCCAGCAGGTCTCCTAAAATGATCAGTTCGGCGACGTCATCCCGTTTGTTGAGATCACTCAGGAACCGCGCCAGATCAATGGCATGCTTGACCAGCCAGGAGTAGGCGCCGTCCACGTTCATATGAAGATCGCTGATGAAGACCAGTTTGTTTCTTCCTGAGGCGGCATGAGCGCTTCGAGGTGTTCCCAATGTGGGAACCATATCTAAACCACCGGCCACTGAAGCCGCACCCGCGATCGCCATTCCCTTTAGAAATTCTCTTCTGTTCATGGTTTTCTCTCCTGAATTGATGATCCTATCTTTTCTTATACACCTAAAAGCGCCTTTTGGTCACACATTAAATGAAGATAAAAAATCTGCCAATTGCAGGATTGAACATTGAAGCCGATACTTTTTCATGATAAGTTTACAAAAAGCCGACGAATAGGGAAATCATGCAACAGTTTGCTGTACTACAATTAACGGGATGCGCCGGATGTGAGGTATCGCTTCTGAATGCGGAAGAATGGCTGGAAGAGTACGAACTGGTCTACATGCCGCTGGTCATATCCGCAAACAGCATTCCCGATGTGGATATCCTCCTGGTCAGCGGCGGCGTGCGGACCGACGATGACCTGTATCGGTTGCGCCGCGCCGTTCCCCACGCAAAAAAGGTGGTGGCCGTGGGAACCTGTGCCATATCCGGTGGTGTGGTCAACCTGGGGAATCGGGATGAAGTTCGCGAGCTATTTCTGGCCGAAGAGGACCGCCGACACCTGCCCCGGCTTCTCCCCAGATGTCGGCCCATTGCCGAAGTGGTTCCCATTCAACAGACCCTTCCCGGCTGCCCACCCACCCCGGAACTCTTTGTAAAACTCCTGTTTCATCCCAAGGATCTCCGCATTGCCAAAACCGTATGCCGG
>JABGPV010000490.1 GCA_018644785.1 Deltaproteobacteria bacterium
AAAGGGTGGCGGTGGCGATATGGGTGCCCACGGGCACGATACTTTCGTAATCCTCCAGGGCCAGGTGGAGCTTCCACCCCTTTCCGGTTTCCAGGGTGGACACCCTTTTGCTGAGGCCCGGTTTTCCCCAGATGTACTGAAATCTCAGACCCGTCTGATCATCGCTGAAAGGAAGGAAATAATAATCACTCTTCTCCGGCAGGACATAAGGCTCAAATTTATACGCCATACCCCCCTGCTCCTTGAGCACCAGGGTGGCATCCTTGATGATATAACTGAGTTCCTTCAGCGTTTCGTCACTCTTGACCCGGCTTTGAAGCACCTGCCCGGTGCGGTTGCGCAGTGACCCCACCTTGCTCTCTTTCCGCATGTCGTACACCAGGCCGTCCGCCCGGATCTGCCAGGAAAGGCTCAGGTCATCGCAGATGGGCTGGGAGAGGAAGATGACTCTCCCCAGGTTTTCCCGTTTGATTTCGTTGATCAATCCTTCCGCGCCTTCCCGCAAGACATGGGTAAAAAATTGCATCCCGGACGGGGAAAACCCAAGCTTCCAAGGGACCGGATTTTCGAATTTGATGGGTTCGATTTTGAGCCATTGATCGTATGGGGGTTTAACACCCCAGACGTTGATTTCACAGACCGCGTTTAAATTGCCCTCCACGGTGACGGTTCCAAATACGTAGACATCGGCTTTGAGCTGGTCCAGGACCTGTTCTTTCAGTTCCCTGTTTTCCGAAAACGCCTGGGCGGTAATTACAAACCCCTGTTTTTCAAAATCCCCGGTCGTCAGGAGTTCAAACTGCAACCCTTCGGCGAAGGCCACCCGCATCCTGTTTGAAACATACCGGGAGCCCGCCGTGATGTTGCCTTCCGGGTCCGTGAAGTCAAACACCGCCACCCGGACCACGGGCCGATCATCCGAGTCGAAATACTGGCCGGCAATGTGGCTGGTCAGTTGAAACGCCAGCTGGTCCATGCCCGCATTGAGGGGGGGCATGTTGTTTTCCTCGGCCATCGCAGCCGGAACAACGGACCCCACGAGAAACAGAAACATTATCCATTGGACGATCTTATTCATCTGGTTCTCCCCGTGGTGAAAATACACTCCGCCACAATGCAAATATTTAAAATTCTCAAAAACGAATATCGAATATCGAACAAGGAATGTCGAATCATGAAGTTTTCCTTCGACATTCGTTATTCCTTGTTCGATATTCTGCGGTTCAAAGAAGGTCTCCAAACGCCACGTGCTTCAAATGTGAGAGATAATCTCTCAGAATGAAACTGAAAAACTGTGGCTTTCCGCCTTGCCCTTTATTCAAAAACCTCGTCCGGCAACTCAATCACCTTCGGCTTGTATTTGATGTGCAATTCCTTTTCCAGATAGGGTTCGTTGACCACGACCTTTTTCTGAACCCCCGATATCTTCGCCACCCGACCCCCCATGGTGCCGATGGCGGTGCCCTTTTTCAGAATGTACCCCATGCCCTTTTCATCCCTCACCATGGCCCAGCTTTTGTGGCCTTCCTGAATGATGGCGGTGAGGGTCAGCTGGCCCAGGTCCAATTTCTGAAGTTCGGTCCTGGGTTCCCGCAGCCGCCGCAGTTTTTCCGCAGCCGCCGCCTTCATTTTCGCCAGCTTCTGTTGCGCCTGCTTTCGTTTATTTTCTGAATCCAGCCGATTTTTTTCCCTCAATGCGGCTTCGTTTCTCACCTGCCTCACCAGGTAGGACAGGAAAGGATCGGGGATGGTTTTCAAGTCCACGGGCGGCGGCTGGGCTTCTTTTTCCGCCTTCAAATCCTTTGGGGGTTGGGGCGGTTTGTAAACCACATCCGGGGCGGCATAAATCCGCCCGGGCCGGACCGCGGAGAAAACAAAGATCCCCAGGACAATGGAGAGAATGAGCATTGCCGCGGTGGGTCTATTTTTTCTTTTTCTTTTTCTGCTCTTTCTTGACATCTTCTTCACTTTTAAATCGATAGGTAATGGCCGTACACCGGGTCAAAAGTTGTGTGGACAAAGGCTTATCCGGCTTCATGCTGATGTTCAAAACATTAACGATACGATCCATACGCCCCACCCGGTAAAAAAAATCCAGGACGTTTTGGTATTCGCCCCGAACCTCCATGGAAACGGGGATTTCCATGTAAAAATCCTTGGGTTTTTCCGACTGCGGGCTGAACAGCCGGAATTCCAGTTTGGCATCAATGCCCTGCTGCGAAATGCTCTTGAGAAGGTTGGGGATCTCACGCTTGTCGGGCAGGAGCTTGGCGACTTCTTGAAAACGCTTCTGTACCTTTGCGTATTCATCCCTGAATTTCTGCAGGCTTCGGGCGCGGATCTTAGCGGTCCTCAACTGTTGTTCCAACTGATCCACGTTATCTTTCGCACTGGCGATTTCTTCGGCCTTGGGCATGTAATCCAGTCCATAAAAAGCGCCGCCAAAAAGAACGATGGTGCCGATAAAAATCAAAATGCGGTGGGTCCGTTTGATTTTTCCGGCTTTCTCAAAAACACTCTCTCCTGCGGAGCGCCAGTTTATGGAGGGCAGCTTTGGCATATGACCTTATCGCCTCCCTTTGCCTTTTTTCGGCTTGGCCTTGGGTGCGGGTGCGGGTGCGGGCGCTGCCAATGCGTAGGCGGTTTTGCAGGTGAGGGCAAAATTG
>JABGPV010000491.1 GCA_018644785.1 Deltaproteobacteria bacterium
CACAAGATTCACCACCTGCCGGAATTCGCTCATGTTGAGCCGGTCCGTGAGGTGATAGAGCAGCCACACCGTTGCCAGGTTTTCGGATTTGGCACCGGCCCAGGCCATGGAGACGGTGTCGCTTTTGGGTTTATGGTCGGGTCTGGGCACATAGGTGGTCCCTTCAAACCGATAGATGTCTTTGGTGTTTTTCAATGGATCCAGGTTGTTCCATTTCAGCTGAAGCGCAGAAGCGTAGACAATCGGTTTGAATATGGAGCCCAATTGCCGTTTCGCATCAACCGCCCTGTTGAAGTGAATGTTTGAAAAACCGCCCACCATGGCCCTTATCATGCCCTGATGAAGGGTCACCACGCCCCCTTCCAGTTCCGCAATGGCCGAGAGCACCAGTTTTTCCACTTGTTCCTCTCCTGGAGGGTCGCTATCCACGGTGACGATCTGAACCGGCACCAGATCTCCGACTTCAATGGTATCCAGAAGGACCGATACATGGTCCTTTTCGAAAGTTGCCCACGGGCCTGTTTTGCCTTTGAGCCAGGCTTCGCCGATGGGTTCTAAACCGTCGTACCCAATAAATGCCCCTCCATTTTCCCAGGCGATACGAAGGCCGGGGTCTTTTGCCCCCTTGTGTATTTTGGTCACGCGGGCCAGAAAGGGGAGGGCGCGGTTGTTGCTTTTGATACTCTCTTTAAGCGCCCCTTTCCATCGAAAAATGGTTTTTGAAGGCGCAATTCCGGTCAGCCCCACATCCATCCGGGGCAGGTGCCTCCTTAAGCTCAAAAGGGCTGCACTCTGAATATCCTGGTCCACTGACGTATAGATACTAATGCCGGATGTGGCGATGTTGTCCACACCCTGTTCTTGTAGGATTTCCTGAAAGTAGTCGGATTCCAGCTGGTTTCGAACGTAATCCAGAATGACATTCAATCGATAGGTAATCCGCCCTTCCTTGAAGGGGACGGGTCTTTCCTTTGCCGCTGCCCATTCGCTGGCACTGATGTAATTTTGGGCAAGCATTTTGTCCAGCACATAGTCCTTTCGGGCCTTGGCCAGGTGTTTTGCCTTCTCCTTTTCAGCTGAAGTTCTCTTGATAAAGGGATTGTATTTATTGGGCCCCTTGACGGAACCAACGATAAAAGCCGCTTCAACCAGATCAAGATCATGGGGGTCTTTGTCGAAAAAATACTGGGCGGCAATTCTAAGCCCCTTGCCATAGCCGTTTACAAAGAACTGGTTGGTGTACATTTCCAGGATCTCTTCCTTGGTATACTCCCTTTCCAGAAGAAAGGCCTGGAACATTTCATGGATTTTGGTCCGGTAGGATCTTTTTTCCCGTTTGAAGACGTTCTTGGCCGTCTGTTGGGTCAGGGTGCTGCCGCCCTGAACCACCCGGCCCGACCTAAAGTTGGCCACAAAAGCCCTGGCAATGGCTTTGGGATCAAAACCCCAATGATGAAAAAAATTCTTGTCTTCGGCCGCAACCAGGGCTTTGATGAATGTTTTGGGGATATCGTTGTAGTTGATATATTTGCTGTGGGTTTTTTCAAAAAAGACGCCGATGGGTGTTTGGCCGTCCGAATAGTAGACCGGGCTTTCAGAATTGATCACCTGGTCGATGGCGCCCCGGTTGATCCGTTCGGATGTCTCCTTTGTGATCTCGTAATAGGTATACCCCAGAAAAACCAGGGGAACCAGCAACAGGAGACAGAAAGTCCACAGCAGTATGCGTTTCATACTCCGAACTCCACAGCGTCAGGTTCTTTTCTAAGGAAATCCAAAATCACCCCCCCTGCTTTTCATGCCTTCACGTCTATCAGTCCGCTACCCAAAGGGATCAGGCCTTCGAATTCAAACTCATCGATTTTCTTCTCAGAAACAACCACTCTGACGGAGAGGTTATTAAAACGGTCATTCAATGATTCCCGCAAGCCCTCAAGATGATCATCAAAACATTTCATTATATTGTCCTCGCTTACAAAGAAGCTTATATCCAGATTTTTCTCAACTAGAAATAAGTCGGTTCTAATCTGGCCGATCCGGTCCATGATGAGCAGGAGAGAGACTCTGAATCCATTTTTAGCCTTGGATCTGTTTTTCTTGGGGTAGTATATCCTTATTCTTGCGTCCTGCTCAACTTCTTTCAGCGGGAGCAGATAGGTATAAACCTGAATCGATTCCGATCTGAGCGGCTTGGATCCCATATCGCTCTGCTGTGCGATTATGTCCGTTAAGAGCTTATCAACTGTACTCCGGATGCCTTCCAGATTTTTCGAGTTTGAGAACTTAGACATGAAGTCTTTTCCATCGAGTAAATCTTTCAGCATCAATAGGTCAGGCTTCAGGCCCTTGTTAATAATGTTTTTCGGTTCCGGAATTTGATTGACTTCCCTGTGGCCGATATCTTTTTTGTCTTGCGATAATGTTTCAATTAGTTTTTCTATTTTCTTTTCGTAAAACATTCCGGATTCTTCTTTAAACGCCTTAAGTTGAGAAGAAAGCCGCGATATATTCTTGCTTATATCCATTAGTTCAAAAGGGGGATTTACCTTTATTTGGGTCGGAAGCTCCTTTTGCTGTGCGACTATGTCCGTTAAGAGCTTATCAACTGTACTCCGGATGCCTTCCAGATTTTTCGAGTTTGAGAACTTAGACATGAAG
>JABGPV010000492.1 GCA_018644785.1 Deltaproteobacteria bacterium
CCCCGCCGCGGGGAACCACTGCAGCTGAAGGGCAAAAACAAAAAGGAGGATCACCCCGGTACAAATCTCCGGAATACCCTCAAGCACGGTCATACCGCTCACCATGCCCTTTTCAAAGGAGCTGCTGCGCCGCCAGGCCGCTTCTACCCCCGCCACAAAGCCGATAACCATGGAAATCACATGGGCAGATCCCATCAGCAGTAGGGTCCAAGGCAGTGCACTGAAGAAAAGGGCTGACACAGGCGTTTCGAAAACATAGGAATAACCCCAGTCAAACCGAGCCACCCGTGACAGGTAATGCCCAAATCCCCTATCCCGGCCATAGTACTCCCTCAATTCCGCCTCCTGCTCGGAGGTCAAGGTGACCTGTGACGCACCATAGGTGGCCGTCACAAAGTCCCCCGGAAGGAACCGCGGCAAGCCGTAACTGAGGAAGGTCATCACCAGGGCGGCCAGACAAAAGGTGACCACAAGCCCCAGGTCATGGTTGAAAAACTTGTGCGGTGTAGGTGTCATTAGCGCTTTATCAGTGACATCTTGTTTTGTGCAATGGGAATTCCCAAAGCAATCCCTCCTTTGGTATAATACCATTCAATACCCTTTTGGGGGTTGTAGGCCGCCATGGAGACCGGGTAGTAGAGTGAGATGGCCGGAAGTTCATCGGCATAAATCGCCTGTATTTTGGTTACCAGGGCCTTGCGCTTCTGCACATCCATTTCCCTCATCTGTGCATCCAGCAGTTCGAGAAGTTCCCGGTTGGCGCCGTATCGCGCTGAATTAATCGATCCGGCCACCCTGGGGCTGATCATGCGGCCAAGTATCATGGCATCTCCCAAGAGGCCGCCGTGCCCTGTGATGGCCAAATCGAAATTCCAGTTCCTGACTTTGGCATCGGCCGTAGCCTGCTCAAGGTTCACCAGGTCCGTCTGTATTCCGATGTTTTGAAGCTGTTTTTTCAGCACCTCTCCATCCCGATCGGACACGGACTCCGCCGCCACGGTGATGTTTGAGGCCAGCACCTCTATTTTCAAAGGGACGCCGTCCTTTTCGAAAAAGCCCGCCTGATTCTTTTGATACCCCAATGAGGCCACGATCTTCTCGGCCCGTTCCGGATCGTGAGGGTACCCCGGCGTTTCCGGGCTGTAGAACGGGTGATCCGGTGAAAGCAATCCAAAGGAAGCAGGGGAACCGAACCCCCGATGAGCCTTATCAATCATCTCCTGCTGATCGATGGCATAAGCCAGTGCTTTTCGAAAGCGCTTGTCGCTCAAGGGGGGCTTTTGATGGTTGATCATCAGTTTCTTGTTCCAGCCCCGGGGACTTTCCAGAACCACCATGCCCTTCTTTTCAATGGCTTGGCCATGTCGGGTTTGATGTTCACCAGATCCGCTTTGCCGCTCAAGAGCGTCATCAAAGGATTTTTGGCTTTGATGTAGATGAGTCGATTGACGGCGGGTTTTCCCTTGTAGTAGCCCTCGTTGGCCTTATACAGGTACGTCCCCTTGGTGTTGTCAAAATCTACAAATTTGAAGGGACCGCAACCGATAAACGCATTCGGAGACTGGACCCTTTTGGGGTCATCCACCTTCTTCCAGATGTGTTGGGGAATGATGGGCATGGTCCCCCCGATGTAAGCCATAAAGGGCGCATAAGGTTCCTTGAGCTTGATGGACACTTCGTAGGACCCTCGGGCCTTGGCGCCTGCCACTTTATCCAGGGGCACCCATTGGTAGGGATGTTTCTTGAAATATTCGATGGTAAACACCACATCTTCTGCCGTAAAAGGCTTCCCATCATGCCACAAAACCCCTTCCTGAAGTTCAAATATAAAACTTAAAGAATCAGGGTCATACCGCCATGATTTGGCCAGAGCTGGAATATATCCGTCCTTATCCTTCCAGACCAGGGTATCGAAAACCCACGCCATTCTCAGATAACCGGGTCCCCTGGGATAGTGTTTATAAGGATTGGGGTAGCCCCAACCTCCCTTGCTGTCCGCGATCCGGATATCCATAGACGAATTCTGCGCCGAAACACCGGACGGTAAAATCAAAAAAACACACAGGATCAGCATCCCGCAAAAGAGACATCGCAAAAAATGGTCAGGCATGGTTTCCTTCCTCTCATTAACCCGGAACGCTGAACCGGGAACCTGTGAACGTCCACAAAAAAAGCCACAAAGAGACCCCTTCCTACGAGAAGGAAAAGCCTTCATGGCTAAAATTTGATAATCCGTATTCTGTTGTATGGCGTTTCTGAGCGTATCGGCTTCTTGCCGAGGATTGCAGGCATCCTAATCAGGTTACGGATTGCTGTCAAGGCATTTCATGGCAATCCAGCTGCAGCAAAATGAACAACCAGATAAAAGAAAGTCCCTGTTGGTTGGTCACGAAAAGGGAGTATCATTTCCCTTTGAATTGCATATCGTAGAGCTGTTTGAATCGTCCGTTCAGCTGCAATAGCGCCGAAAGAGTGCCGGACTCCACGATCCGGCCCGCTTCCAGCACAAAAATACGATCTGCTTTTCGAATGGTGCTGAGCCTGTGCGCCACAATCAGGATGGTTCGCTCCCTTTCAGCCCTTCAATGGCGCGCTGAACGTGCCCTTCGCTCTCGGCGTCCAGGGCGGAAGCCGCCTCATCCAGC
>JABGPV010000493.1 GCA_018644785.1 Deltaproteobacteria bacterium
CTACCTCGACTACGTGCACGACATCGACGTCAGTGATGTCGCGCCCGACCAACCTCTGACCAAGGCTTTGGGGCGCTTGCCGGGGCGCAAGATCATTTACACCAATGGCTCGCACGGCCATGCCGAACGGATGTAGAGAAAAATTCCGGACCATGCTCAAGAATGTAAGTCTTCCCCTGGAAATTTCCGACGTTCGCCTTGCCGAAGACCCGCTCACAACCACTGCAAAAGGCGCTTTGATTATGGCGATGACCGAGGTGGGATGAGGCTGGAAACTGGAAACTGGAAATTTGGTAACGCATTGACATGATTCTGCCGGCCCAATTTCAAGTTTCAAATTTCAAACACCGCCGCTGGAGGAGAAGTGATGAAAACCAAGCAAAATGATTCCGATGGGTTGGATACGGCAATCAGGGGCGCCAGGGCGGTTATTGATTACTCAGGCCTGGTTACGTGGAGTATTTTAAGCAGGAGCGGCTGCGCCATAAGAAATAATGCGTCAAAGATGGGGAAACGAATCGTCCGCAATATGGCGGACCCCTTTGTCGCAATAAAGAGCAAATCCAGTAAAGTCGGCGGCGGAAAAAAGGTTCTCAGCAGCGAGGCAACCCAGGCTATTGAAGGTAGAATCGCCACCATTGAAAAGAGGTTGGCAAGCCTTGAAAAACATGGCGCGAGAAGTGCCGAAACGGGAGAATATCAAAAGAAGCATAAAGAACTGGATAATGAACGGAGAGGTCTTTTGGCCTTAATCGTTGAGGAAAACAAAGAACTGAAGTCACTGCTGAACAAGTGAAAAAAGTTTGAGATTGGAAATTTCGAACAGGCAGGCATAGGGAACAAAAACAACTTTGAAAGGGAAAACAAATGGGGAAAGATTTCAAGTACAAAATGAGACATATTGGGGACGTCTTTGCCGATCAGGTTGAAAATCTGGGCCATACCGCCAAGGGATCTGTTCGTGGAATTGTCCTCACCTACAATATTGACGGGCTGGAAAAGGAGAAGCAAAAGATTATCGCCGGGATAGGGGAAAGAATGGCTGCCGCCAGGAAAGAGGACCCGATGTTCAATATCTCGAAGGATGAAACAATGACGATCCTCCTGTCCGAGCTGGACCCGATTGAAAAGCGGATCGAAACCTTCAAGAATGAACGGAAAGAGCGATTACACCCCAAGCAGTTTGCAACCCATCAATAGGCGGATGCATCGTGATCTCATGTAACGGTTCGCACATTGAACCCCTGAACCTTCGAACTGGAAACCGGTAATAGCAACGAGGCATGATTCTTTCAAAGG
This sequence comes from Deltaproteobacteria bacterium, assembly GCA_018644785.1. The sequence goes on from JABGPV010000493.1 coordinate 1,300, forward strand.
AGGTTGCGCCTATGTCGGAAAAAACTCGGAAGATACTGGTCTTAAACCATGATTCAAAAACAACGGAGTGGGTCAAAAACGTCTTTTCCGAAGCCTGTGACGTAACCCTGGCCGCCGATCCGGCTGAAATTTCCAAAAAAGCCGGCGACGACTTTGACGTCATCCTTACGGGATATGTTGCTCCCGGAATTTCCGGGGGAAAAACAACCTCGTATCTGAACGATATTCAAAAAGCCTGTGACGATGCCGCATCGGATTTACGGAAAAAAACGGCTGCCAATGAAGCGATCCTAAAAGAAAGGGAAAAGGCGCAGGCGGATATACTGGCATTTCTGCAGGAACATGTGCGGCAGGCCGAGCAGGAAAAGGCTCTGATCAAACAAGAAATGCAGGCTGTGACTGAGAAAAGTGAAGTTTATCTGAAAGAAAAGATTGAGGCGGAGGAAAAGGCGGAAGCGGCTCTGAAAGCCCAAACCGACTCAGAAGCCAAAGCGAAAACGGCCCTGAATAAAAAAAGCGAGGCGGAGAATAAAGCGCAAAAGGCCTTGACAGCACAATCCGAAGCTGAAAAGGCAGCGGCGGCGGCCTTGAAATCCAAGGCGGATGCAGAAGAAAAAACGCGCTTGGCGCTGAAGGCCCAAGAGGAGGCGGAAGGCAAAGCGGAAGCCGCCTTGAATGAGAAAAACGAGGCGGAAGCGGGCATTGTCAAGCTTCGAGAGGCGGATGCCGGACGCATTAAGCAACTTGCCGGGGAAGTCAGCAGATTGAATGATGAATTGGAAAACGCAATGGCCCTTGCAGAACAAAACCATACTGAAAAGGTTTCCATAGAAGAAAAGCTCACCAAGCTTCAGGAAAACTGGGAAAAGTACGTGGCAGGTGCATGATATGTTTGAAAAAGACGTGAAAGAAATCATCCAAAAGATTGTTGCGTTGCAGAAAGCGTATGTTTCCGCACGCGGGGAGTTCGACGATTTAAAAACGTTGGCGGACGAAAAACAGACGGAATTAAGCCATACTGCCGTGGAATTGAAGGCCGCCCTGAAGGACTCTCGAATCGGGGATAAAACCATAAGAAACGCGGAAAATGAGATCGCGGTATTGAAGAAAAAGATCTCCGGAATGGACAGCGACCTCGAATTCGTAGATCAGGAACTGAAGAGAACGGGTGATGAATCGGAAAAATTGTCCGCACAGAAAAGCGATTTGATGGAAATTCTTACGCCGATCAAGTCACGATTGCAACAATCCATGGATGACCTCAATGAAAATGAGAAAGAAATGCAGGGGATATTTTCCGACATTGAAGCGCGAAAAGATCAAAAGGCCGGTTTAACGGC
>JABGPV010000494.1 GCA_018644785.1 Deltaproteobacteria bacterium
ATTCGGTATTTCGAGGATTAAAATTATTATCTGACGCAGAGATTGGCGAAAAAGACAGTTTTCGTTCGGGCACTATTTATCTCATAATAATTAAGGACTTGTTTATGTAAAGGGTTCAGTCTGCTCTTGATTCATCTATCTGATTTCAAATAACATGGCGCAATGAAGTTTAAAAGTTAAGATGTCCCCATGGCCCCGCTTCATTCCTGCAGATACTGCCCCGGCGTCAACCCCGTCCAACGCCTGAAAGCATGGTTAAAAGCACTCTGCTCTGAAAACCCAAGCAGAAAAGCAACATCACAAAGGGTTGTTTCCGGCTTGCCCAGAAAACGCTTTGCCAGCCGTTTGCGCGTGTCATTAACGATTTCTCTAAAACTGCCCCCTTCTTCCTTGAGTAAGAGCTGGAGCTTTCGAACACTGATATTCAGTTTTCCAGCAATGGTGGCGATTCTCGGCTGTTCGCCTCTTAAGATGAATTTTTCAACCAAATCCCTTACCTTTCGCTTCACAGACCCTTCAGGATCCAATCCTTTCAACAGGTCTCCGGCCAGCGATTCATGGGCCGATAGATAGACAGGATCAGCGCTGTGAACCGGTTGTTCAAGATCATCTTTTTGAAAGACCAACCGTTCCTCGGAACACCCAAAATTAAGCGGCGCTTGAAAGAAACGCTCCAGTTCTACTGTAGAAGCAGGCTTCTCGTGGCGGAATGCCACTTCCTTTAAGGGAATCTTGAGCGCTGAAAGTGAATTCAGACTCCCGTATATGATAGTGAAGGTGGCTTCCGCATGGTGTCGTTCCAACGGCAATTCAGGATATTTCCGCTCCAGCAGACAATGGATCGAACTTCCCGTTTTGACCGCACGGGGTTGTACGATGTCCGCCATGAGGGAGTGATATCGGAAGAACCTGCCCAGAGCAGCCGAAAAAGTGGAGCTGTACCGCATGACCGAGAAAAGCAAGTGCCCCTGTGCCAGGTGAACAAACGCTTCTCCCAAATGCAAACCGAAATCAGGATCTTCGGCCGTTTCCTGCGCCGCCTGCCATAAACGGTTCACCATTGTAACCGGGACACGGCGTTTCATTTGATGGCGCCTGATTCCGGAAGCCGCCTCAAGCATTTTCGGATCTATTTTCCGGTATTCCAGGTACGTAAAAAGCATCCGTACCGCATCCGCTGATGCGGTGGCCCCTCTGTACGCCCCGGGAGAAACTTCTTTGTTCATCTGCGTATTCAGTCAAGTTTTATGCGCAAAAACTCAAGACTCTCCCAGAAAAATCCATATACTTGAAAGTAATATATCAACTGCCTGTTTACTTTTTATAGAAAAGCAAGAAAAAGAAATCAACCATACTTCGTATCATCAATAAAATACCGGCAGACGATCCTGTTTTCAAATTCTGGGAAGATCTGCAAAATGTTATTTTAAAACAAAACAAGAAGGAGGATAAAAAATGAACACTCATATGTTAAACGGCATCTGGCGTTTCATGTTTAAGGTGCCGCCCGCCCTGTGGGAAAAACAGATCAAAAAACACCGGCGACGTGTTCTGCATGACCTGGACTTCATGACCCCCGGGCACCGACGCGTTCACCACTTCACGGTAAACACCATCCCGGGACGGTCCACACCGCTGCCGCCAGAGGAAATCGCCGGGGCCCTGAACATTGAAATATCAAAAGTGAATGATATTCTGGCGGACCTGGAACAGCACATGACTTTCCTGTTTCGAGACCATCAGGGCGCCGTCACCTGGGCGTATCCCGTCACCGTGGAAAAAACGCCGCACCACCTGACATTTGACGATGGGCGGACCTGTTTTGCAGCCTGAGCGGTGGACGCATTTGCAGCGCCCTTCGTGCAAGGGCGATTAGAGAAAAAAAGGCTGTCCGTAACCGTTCGCTCCCGCTGTGCCCACTGTTCGGACCCAATGGAAATAAAAATTACCAGTGACCTTGAAACAACCGTTTATAACGAAAACAAAGTACAACCCATCATCTTTATTCCGGATGTCAATGTTCGGGCTCTTAAAGAGCCGAGTATTATCGAGTCCTTTTGAAAAAAGAGCGTCTTCTTCCGGTCGGAAGAACATGCCAGGATCTACCGCAGAAACACCCATCGCACTCGTGGTGGTTACTTCACCATGGAGCAAATCTGTTATATTACCCGTATCATGCAGAGTACCCTTTTCGGGTTCGATCAGTCAGGCGGTTCCGGATGATTTTATTTTTTAAAAACTGATGATGAAAATGGTCATGGGACATGGCGTCATGTTTCTTCTCCCCGGGTAAAATTGGGCATTACGCGCTTTTTTCATTCTTTTTAGGAATTCTCATCATACGGGGTCTCTAGGAGTTTGACGATGACCAGGAATGAACCGTTTTATGCGAGATAAAGAAAGAGGGCCAAAGAACAAACAGCGTATTTACTGTGACTACGTCCTATGGTATCTATTGTGAGTGGTGGCATGGCTTGGGAGCTACAAAAAGTGGTTTAGCGAGAGGGCTGGTACCGATCCATACTTAAACCAACAGAAAGCGTCGAGTTCATTGGAGGGACTATAGAAATGGCTGATTTTTTTGAATTACTCGGTAAGAGACGATCTGTTAGAGATTATGAAGACCGCGCTGTTTCTT
>JABGPV010000495.1 GCA_018644785.1 Deltaproteobacteria bacterium
CCCAGGCTCTCTTTCAGGTCCCCCCCCGTGTGAACCGGATCATTGGGGCCATAGAGAATGAAATAGTTCAGATGTTTCAATTCCCCCATAACACGGTCCAGGGCTTCATGAAACGCATAAAGTGCTGTGGTCCCGATCTGATGCACCGGAGGATTATGATAATACAGGATGGCTCCTTCGATCCCTTTGTATTCAATCGCATCAATGGCCAGATAGGCGTTATCCCTGCTCCACTCATAAATGATGCCGTTATTTTCATAACCATGGATGACATCGGCGCTTCTCACCAGCTTACCAAACGCTTTCAAGTATGAACTCCTTATGAATCATATCTTTTCCGTTGACCCTACACTAAGCGCCACGCCGGCCAATGGATCAAATCAGCGTTTTGATTCTCATATCCGGATGGTTTTGTCAATGTTTGAAAAACAGCTGATTTATCTGGTATGATTTTCGTTTGAGGGTATCGTGGTAATTTGTCGTTGACAAGAAGTCGTAATAATTATACATTGTTTATACGATGAATTTCAGAAAACCCTCAGGAGGCTTTGGCCATGGAGTCGATTCTCAGGAAATGGGGCAACAGCATCGGGCTTAGAATTCCCACAGGGCTTTTGGCCGAACTACAGTTGGCTGAAAACTCGGCTGTTGATCTCACTGTTGAAGACGGCAGGCTTATTGTGGCGCCCATGCAGCAGAAAAGAAAATGGAAATACTCGCTTGTGGAGTTGCTTGAAGGCGTCACAACGGAAAACATCCATACAGAAACAGATTGGGGAGCGCCCTCTGGAAAGGAAGTCTGGTGAGTCAACAAAACTTTTTACCGAAACGGGGTCATGTGATCAGGCTCGGTTTCGATCCGGTAATGGGCCATGGGCAGGGAGGGCATCGGCCTGCACTTGTACTCTCTGCTGATGATTATAATCGGATCGTGGGTCTTTCAATCGTGGTCCCAATTACCCTTCAGGTGAAAGGCTATCCCTTTGAGGTCCAAATACCCCAACGGCACAAGGTTAAAGGGGTGATCCTTGCCGACCATGTGAAATGCATCGACTGGCGAATAAGAGGGGTGACGTATTTTGACACTCTGCCCGCCCAGGTGCTTGAAGAGGTAGAAGAAAAACTTGGTCCACTGATTTTTGGATGACGGTTTTTCCTCGAGGCCATTTGGAAAATGATATATTTACATAACATTGTCTTTATGTTTATCGGAATGTCATGGAGATAGAAAAGCTCAAAAAAGAACTCCGTACAGCCCGGAGGAAAATTTCGGACATGGCCACGCTGGATGAGTTGACCGGCCTTTTCAATCGTCGGTACTTCATGGAAGCCTTGGATCGGGAACGGGCGCGGGCCGAACGGCATGGCAAAGACCTTTCCCTTTGTATGATGGATTTGGATTTCTTAAAACGCGTTAATGATAAGCTGGGGCATAAGGCAGGTGATCTCGTTCTGGCGGATATGGGCAGAATTATCAGGGAATGGTCACGACAGACTGATCTGCCCTGCCGGTACGGAGGTGAGGAATTTGCAGTGATCCTTCCGGAAACCGCGCTTGAAGGGGCGAGTGTTGCCTGTGAAAGATTGCGTCAGTTGGTGGGGGAAAACCGGGTGCAATGGCGGACCGGTCCCATCCAAATTACCATTAGCATCGGCGTCACCCAGAACAGAACCGGTGTTAAAGATTCAATTCGGAATCTGATTGACCGGGCGGATGAGGCGCTGCATCGGGCCAAAGAGGCCGGCCGCAACCGGGTAAAGACCGTAAGTGGCGATTGACGAAACTTTTGGGCGAATCCCAGTCGGATGACGCAAGGGTCTTTCCCCGCCGGCCCATTGGATAGCAGACATCCAGGTCAAAGACTTTCCTCAAATGCACCAGCAATCAGAATAGATTAATTTCCTGCCAGAAGTTGAACAGCCCGCTGATGTTCCATTCCCCTGGTTTTAGGGTCTCGGCGTGTTCACTTTCAAAACGCCAAAACAGTTTTTACGGCATTCGTGAAACGGAAAAAACATTCTGTTTTTTTCCTTATATCCCACCCTTCATACGAGGTAAACATCGTTTTTCTCAATCCCTTTGTAATTTCAAGCTGTACACCTCTACCGCTGATGCATCGGTTGCACAAATTTTCGGGATTTTCACCCCTCAAAGCCGGCCTTTCACTGATTTCAGCGTTAAACCCGGACTGACAGAGGGACTGGCGTATCCGAGATTTAAGTTCACTGTGCCGGCCCCCAACATGAACAATCGACGCTTCCCCGCGGCAACCGTGTATGGTAACGACCGTTTGTGCGGCCAGGGTGATTTTCAGCGCGTCCGGCACATCAAACCGAGTGCTCGTAATATGCAAGATTCGATTCCCGGTTTTCTTGATGCCCTTAAAAGCCCAGAAAGTGTGGTCCGGATCGGCGATAGATTGAGCTATGGGGTCTGTGCCAAATTCTATGCCACCGCCGTGAGGGGCTATTACGGCAACGGAAGAGACTCCTTTCCTCAAGTCAATGTGGTAATCCTCGCCAAAGGTTTCATGTTGTTGAAGTTCGGCAAAACAACGGTATCGATCCAATGGAGCGCCTTTCAAAGGGGCTTTATGAGCGTTTATTCTAACCCGGGGTGTAACCAAAGAT
>JABGPV010000496.1 GCA_018644785.1 Deltaproteobacteria bacterium
GATCAAAACCGCCGCGGCCTTTTCTTTTGAAACCAACGGTACCTGGGAATGGCTGACAAATTCCCGGCGGATCATCTTGGTGAAATCCCCTTCAAAGCCGATGTTGGAAGAAGGGCTTTCCATGAGCGGTATGGCCATGCTGGCAATGCTGATGCGAATGGGTTGTCCGGTTGCCTGAAGCTGGTAACCGCAGCCCGAAGCCAAGATCAGGCAGAACATGACCACTAAAATTCGAAAACCGTTACGCTCATCCATTTATTTAAACCACCACATTCACCAGTTTCTTCTGTACCACGATAACACGCTTGATGGCCTTCCCTTTTACATGGCGCTGAACTTTTTCATCTGCCAGGGCAAGGGCCTCAATTTCCATCTCACTGCTGGAAGCAGCCACCTCAATCCGGCTTCTCACTTTTCCGTTGACCTGAAGGATGACCAGTTTCTTCTCGGTTTTAAGTGCATCTTCATTATAATCCGGCCAGGGAACATTTAACAGAGACCCAACATGCCCCATCATTTGCCAGAGTTCATCGGTGATATGGGGTACCACCGGGGAGAGTAAAATGACAGTGGTTTCAACGGACTTTCGGACCACGGACCAGGCAAGGGCATCTTTCTTTCCTTCTCCATTTAAGAAATGATTGGTTTCATTGACCAATTCCATAACCGCTGAGATAGCGGTATTAAAATGAAACCGGTTTTCCACGTCGCTCGTAACTTTCTTGATGGTTTCATGGGTTTTACGATGGACGGATTTCAGAGGGTCAACAAAATCTCTTTTTTCATTCCATGCCTTTACCTTTTTCAGTTCTTCCAGGTGATCCACCACAAGCCGCCATACCCGTTGAAGAAACCTGTAGGAACCGTCAACGCCTTGTTCACTCCATTCCAGATCCTTATCCGGTGGAGATGCAAACAGGCAGAACATCCGAACGGTATCGGCGCCGTAACGATCAATCAATTCCTGGGGATCCACCACGTTTTTCTTGGATTTGGACATTTTCACAATGTTCCCGACCGTCACGTGTGCATCGCACCGGGAACAGCGGTCTTCAACAACTTCCTTCGGGTAGAGGTAGCCATGTTCAGGACACTGCTGGGTGGCTTTGCAGACCATGCCCTGGGTCAATAAATTGGTGAAGGGTTCTTTGATCTTGATGTGTCCCAGATCCTTGAGGACCCGCGTGTAAAACCTGGAATATAACAGGTGTAAAATGGCATGTTCAATACCGCCGATATACTGGTCCACGGGTAACCAGTAATCCACCCGTTCCGCATCCAGGGGGCCTTCGTTGTAGTCGGGGCACGCGTATCGGTCGAAATACCATGAGGATTCTACAAAGGTGTCCATGGTGTCCGTTTCACGCCTGGCCTGACCGCTGCATTTCGGGCAGGTGGTTTCGGTGAAAGTCGGATCGAAAGGCAAAGGAGATCCCCCATTGGAACGCAATTCCAGATCCAGCGGCAAAACCACGGGCAGGTCTTCTTTCTTTACCGGAACGATACCGCAGTCATCACAATGGATCATGGGAATCGGCGTTCCCCAGTAACGCTGCCGCGATATACCCCAGTCCCTGATGCGATAATTCACGGTTTTATGACCGATACCATTGGTTTCAAGATAATCGGCAATGCTGTCCAAAGCCTCGAGATTGCCCTGACCATCAAAAGGCCCCGAGTTTACCAGGATGCCCCGATCCAAATAGGCTTCCGTCAGATCTGCTTCGTTCAGGTCGGAATCCTCGGGTTTAATGACCACCCGGAGCTTCAAATCGTATTTCTTGGCGAACTCAAAATCCCGCTGATCATGGGTGGGAACCGCCATAATGGCACCGGTACCGTAGTCAAAAAGGACGAAATTGGCCACAAAGATGGGGATTTCCTCACGGGTTACCGGATTCAGACAATGTCTTCCGGTAAAAACGCCTTCCTTGGCGGTGAAATCGGCGGTTCGCGTGATGCTATCCATTTTGAGCGTTCGATTCACAAAGTCAAGGACCGCTTTTTCCTGGGACAGCCCCTCGATAATCTCGTTTACCATGGGATGTTCGGGTGCCAAACACATGAATGTCGCCCCATAGAGAGTGTCCTGGCGGGTGGTGAAGACTTCGATGGCATCCCCCGCACCCACCATGGGGAATTGAATGGCAGCGCCATGGCTTTTCCCGATCCAGTTTTTCTGCATGCTCATGACCCGATCCGGCCAACCGGGAAGTTTTTCACAGTATTCGAGCATGTCATCGGCATAATCGGTAATTTTGAGAAACCAGCTGTTCATTTCTTTCTTGGTGACTTCAAGTTCGGGGTGTCGCCAGCAGCAACCGTCTTCAACCTGCTCGTTGGCCAGAACCGTCTGGCATTTTTCACACCAGTTCACATGGGTTTTCTTACGATAGGCCAGTCCCTTTTCATACATTTCGATAAAGACCAATTGTTCCCATCGGTAATACTCGGGATCGCAGGTGGCCAGTTCCCGATCCCAGTCGTAGCTGAACCCCATCCGTTTCAGTTGGGTTTTCATGGCGGCGATATTTTCATAGGTCCATCGGGCCGGATGGGTGTTGTTTTCAATGGCCGCGTTTTCCGCCGGCATGCCGAATGCGTCCCACCCCATGGGATGA
>JABGPV010000497.1 GCA_018644785.1 Deltaproteobacteria bacterium
CGCATCATTTTTCAGAAACTTCCTGACACGCTTGTCAAAATCAAAGATTTGTTGAGAGTCAAAACAGTTTTCTAGGCTCAGCATGGGAGAACGATGCGCTACCGGTAGAAACCCGCCTTTGGGTCTGCCGCCCACTTTCCGGGTGGGAGAGTCATGGGTTTCCAGTTCGGGGTGTTGTTTTTCCAGTTCGATCAAGCGCTGAAAAAGCTTGTCATAGCCGGCATCCGAAATTTCGGGATCATCCAGGACGTAATACCGCCGGTTATGGTATTCAATCTTTTCTTTCAGTGTATCAATTTCTTTTCGGATGTTTTTCATTTCTAATGGTCCATCTTCGCGTGAACAGCCTTCACCAGACCGAAACAGCCGGTGAGCATCATATCCCCGAATGGGGCCGCCATGTGTCCCTGTAAAGATGCAAACCTTTCCCGATTGGGGCCCGTAATCCCCACGGGGCTGAAGGTGCTCTCCTTGCCGGCACCGGGTATTACGTGGCAGCCGTGGCCCATCTCATCGAGTATTTCCTGGTTTGGTAAGTCTTCATGCCGGAGCCGTTCCAGGTGCAACGCTAGTTTTTGGGGCGTCATCAGGGACGTATGATGTTCGTATACGCCCCATACCTTTTCGTTTTTCACCAGGGCCGCCAGAATATGCTCGTTCCCGATATTGAGAAGGGTGACCCCTTCCCGGGATTTTTCCGCAACCCAGGCGTCTTCAAGGGCGCCGACAATGGCGGATGCGCCGGTATCCATCAGCAGGGTGCCGGGATTTGTATCACTTACGGCTTTCATTCGCGTCAGGTAATCAGGGGGTTTTTCATATATGAGAGATGCCAGGCTTTCCCCCGATTCAAGGAGTTTTTTCCATTGTTCGAACCTGAACACCCGATTGCTCATGTCCGGTGAAAACCCATGGTCCTGAACGGCCACGGCAACAATTCCGGGCATGGGCTCATGGAACAGTCGCAGGGCCCCTTCGATGGCCGGCAGGTTCAAGTCGCCCATTTCCAGTTGGGTTAGCGGTTTATTGGACGGTTTTCGGGCCACAACTTCAACCCCCATGGCAGCGACCTTATCAATCCTGTCATGGAATGTCAGGGCGGGTTGTTCCAGGGCAAAAACCTTTAACCCGGCCGAGATGTGCTCCCGAACCGCTTTCGTGGAAGGGCCCCCGCCCATGGTATGGCCCGTCAGAAAGAGGTGATGCCCTCTTTTCGTGGCCTCCCTCATCTGCCTGGCAATGATGGTGGTGGGCGAGGGGAGGATCAACTTGGGGCAGTTTTCAATCCTCTGCTCCGAGCGCCATGCCAGGATGTCCTGGGTACCGCTGCCCACGTCTATGGCGAGGATGCCGTTTTTGAGGTTCATTTCATTTCTCCGGATAACTTTTCGGGCCGGGCCAATTGTTCATGGACCTCCAGCAGCAGTTCGGCAGCGGCACGACTTCCTTTTTTAAGCCGGCTGTTGGAAAATCCAGGTCGCCATTTCAATTCGAAAAGCTCATCGGAAACCACCAGTAGCGCTGCCAGCTGGACAGAGCGAAATGAAGATACCGCCAGCAGCGCTGAGATTTCCATTTCCACGGCCAGGATGTTTTGCTGCTGGTAGGCTGTTACCTTTTCCGGTGTTTCCCTATATATGGCATCCGTAGTCCAAATCGGTCCTTTTGTAAAGGGGGTCTTTTTTTCTTTGAGGGCGGTTTCCAGAGTCCGGTTAAGCGCTGAATCCGATGTGGGGTTTTTTGAAGCGGTTGGATAATGTTGTGACGTGCCTTCCTCCGATACGGCATGGGTCGGGATCACCAGATCGCCGATTTTAAGAAACGGCTGCAGCGAACCGCACCAGCCCAGCACCAGAATCCTCCGAGCCCCCATGGCAATCAGTTTTTCCATTCCCATAACCGCATGGGGCGCGCCGATGAAAGGGCCCGCCAGTGTGACGGACGCTTCTTTTTTTTCTTGTATCCGGTACATATCATAAAGGCGCATTTCGCTGAAAACCGCTTTGGTTGCACCCGTTTTTTGCGCCAGAAACCGGAGTTCCGAAGGGATCATCACCATGAGGACATCCGGCGCCAATTGCGGATCTCCCTTACCCTTCCTCGGACTGATAATCCCGTCGCTGTGTTTTTTTTCAGTCATGTAATTGAATCATTCCAATGAGAACCCCATGGAAATCATATGACATCTCCGACGAATCCATGTATGATGGTTGCGTCGATAGTATCAAGGGCATTTTTTCAAACGCAATATTAGAGGGTATGGATTTCATTGGCAACCTCAAAATGGTTTGATGTTCTTTTCGGTGTTATTTCGTTTTTTGTTGACATCCGTAGTCTTATAAAGTAATCCTGATTGTTTACAAAATGCGAGGGTCCGTAGCGACATGTTTGACAGCTTATCTGAAAAACTTAACCGTGTTTTCAAAAAACTGAAAGGGCGGGGAAGGCTCACTGAAGCCAATATTCAGGATGCGTTGAAAGAAGTGCGTTTAGCGCTTCTGGAGGCGGATGTCAACTATAAAGTCGTAAAGAAATTGATAGAAGATATTCGTGGGCGCGCTGTGGGACAGGATGTGCGTGAAAGCCTGACCCCCG
>JABGPV010000498.1 GCA_018644785.1 Deltaproteobacteria bacterium
GAAAATTTTATGGCCATGGCCAATTCTTCCATGCCGTAGGAACCGGTTTTCAGTGAAATTCGTTTGAAACCCAATCCCCGCAGGTAATCCACGCTGCTCATGAAATCTTCCTGTACCTGGTCCACTGTATCGAGATTGGTGCCGCCCAGCCGGCTGTGTCGCGCAAAGGATTTGATGGAACCGTTTTCAAATGCTTCCTGCACTTCGGGCAGTGTGGGATCAGGATCCACCACATAACCGCGGTCCTTGAGAAAAAGGGCGTATTCAAGGCTGGTCACCTGGATCTCACCACCGATATCTTTGGCTCCCTGGCCCCATTTTAATTCGATGATGCATTTTTCACCATATTTTTCGACTACATATTCCGCAACGCCGTTGCGGGTATCTTCCACGTTGAGCTGCACAATAATAGCGCCGTATCCGTCAAAGTATCTGAGGTAGGTATCGATACGTCGGTCCAGCTCAGGGGACACTTCAATTTTACCTTTTCGGGTTTCACCCGGTTTAATCTTGCTTTGCCGGTCGACTCCCACCACGTTTTCACCGATGACAACAGGAATGCCGGCCAGAGCGCCGCCTATGGCAAATGAATCCCAGTACTTTTCAGCCACAAAGGTTGATCCTAAAGCGCCCGTCATAAGGGGCATACGGATCTTAGTTTTCATTTCCTGACCGAATTCGGTTTCCAGGGTCACATTGGGAAAAATGCAGTCGTCGGGGTTGTTGGTCAAATTGTCTTGCAATCCGGAAACGCCGTAAGCATATCCCTGGATCCTGAGGGAGTTATAGGAGACGCCCACGTGGGTGGTGTTATTGGCGCCGGCGGTAACAATACCGAAACTCCTCGGATAAAGCAGTTTCCTTCCCACCAGGCTGGAAAGCCATGTTTCACACCGGCCATTACAGTCCGCGCGGCAGAGGGTGCAAAGACTGGATTCGGCAGGATTACCTCGGTTGGTTGTTCCCAGAACATCGTTGCTTTTTGAAAATCGCATGGTTATGTCTCCTTTGTTAAAACGTGTAAAATTGGGTTAAACAAAAAAAGGCGTCCTTCTCCTAAAGAGAAATTGGACGCCTTTGTCACATTCTTAACGAAGCCCTTCCCACGCCATTGTAGAAAGGATTCATTATGCCTTCATATTGAACCGATATTTCTAGTTTAGCGAATCACATTTGTCAAGATTTTTTTACAGAAAAATAAGGCGGGAATCAGATTTCGTCCGAAAGCAAAACCGCCTCAGCAATATGCCCGATGGCTTTGCGGGAATCCATGGCGCGTTTCTGCATCCAACGGTAGCTTTGTTCTCCTGTCATATTGCGTTGCCGCATGAGTACTTCCTTGGCGCGTTCAATCAGCTTTCGTGCCTCCAGTTCTTCCTGGATGACCTTGGTTTGTACCATGAACTGGGTGTTCAGGATGGCAACGGCCGCCTGGTTGGCCACCGCTTTGATGAGATTAACCTCTGTTTCCGGAAAATTGTGGGGTTCTGAGGTGAAGCAGTTGAGAACGCCGATGACTTTTTCGTCCTTGACTTCAAGGGGGACGCTGACCATGGACACAAGTCCCAGTTTTCTGGCCATCTCTTTTTCCTTGAACCGGGGTTCCTCAAGAACATTCTTCAGGATCAGCGGCTGGTTATGGGTGGCCACGTAACCCACGACCCCTTCATCCATATTGAGGGATCGGTCCTTCAAGTATTCGTGTTCAATGGCCTGGGTTGCTTTCAGACGAATCTTTTTATCAGGTTGGCTGTCATCGATGAGCCAGAGGGAACAGATCTCAACGCCGGTGACCTTGGCGGTGACCAGGACGATCAATTTCAGGATATCTTCCAGATAAAGATCCGAAGTGATGGCCCGGCTGATATCCGTAATGGCTTTGATGTATTTGTCATATGTTCTGGGAGAGATTTTTTCCATATTCAATCTTCTTTTTCTTCAGATATCGTTAATCGACAACGATGAAGGAGGAACAGACAATGGCCAATTATTTTATAACGGGTTTGATGTCCACAACCGGGGTTTTATCCACCACTTCAAGGGCTTGTACTTTGATTTTCGACGGTTGGCCCAGGCTGATAATGCGAGTCTGATGAATGCCGATCGGATTGGGCCGACTCGGTGATCGGGTGGCAAAAACACCTTTGAGGGGATTTTTTCTGTTCCCTCTGGGATGGACCTGCAATGTGTGGCGATTGGCCAGATGCATCCAGGTGAACACCATAATTTCATCACCCAGGTGCAACCCGTAGAGGCCATCCGCATATGCCGGATCGATTTCGATCCATGCTTCAGGTGCCCCCTCCTTTTCCTGAAAAGGACAATCCCGCCTGTTTTTGAGGCTCGATCGAACCAGGCCGATTTTTTTTATTTCAATGGCTGCCATGGATTGATGGCATTACTTGTCAAGATTTTTTCGGATTAACCCCGTAAGCTTTTTAATATCTTCCGGGGTGAGTTTGCCGGCTTTCATGAAAATTAGTTTTCCATCCTTGTCAAAGGCCAGAACATCGCTGTTGTCATCGGCCAGATCCCATTCCTTTACCAGGATCTTGTCATAGTCCCGTAC
>JABGPV010000499.1 GCA_018644785.1 Deltaproteobacteria bacterium
CAGCGCGGCTCATTGACAAGTCCCCCGCGGAGTTAAAAAGCTACATTCATTCCTGCTACTATGGCCATTTTGCTGACCATTTCGGGGACCAACTTCTGGGCGAGGCCGTGATTCATGACCGCCTGGGCCTGGACCCGCTGGGCAACATCGGGGTTAAAACCGGTGGCGCCACCGGCGGAAGCACCCTCTGGGAAACGGTTAAGGCGGTAGCCTCCGGGTACTCGGATTGTGCCTTGGCCATGGGCTGGGAACGGATGGATGAAGTCCCCACCGATGAGGGGAATCACCTGATTTCCTGTGCCGCGGACAAGGATTGGGAGACGCCCTTGGGACACATTTACACCGGTTATTATGCGGTAATGGCGCAGAAATACTGGCAGGTATTCGGCAAACAAGAGGAATCCTTCCGCCGAACCTTAGCTGAAATTTCCGTCAAACACCACGGATATGCCCGCTTCAACCCCTATGCACAAGCCCCCATGGATATTACCGTGGATGATGTGCTCAACTCTCCCGTTGTGGCATATCCCCTGCGAGCGCTTGATTGCTGCCTCATGAGCGTTGGCGCAGCCTGCGCCATCATCTGTGATGAACCCACCGCCATGGAGCTCACCAAAAACACCCAGCACAAGCCCCTCCGCATCTGGGTGGCCGCCGGTTCCCATACGCTGAGACCCGCCTGCCGCCGCGACATGGAAATTCCCCTGTTGCCCAACGAGAGCCCGGACCAGTATGCGGATATGGCTGAAAAGTTCCCCGGAGGCGAGCGTTATCCCGGTTTCACCGGCTTTCTGGGTGCGAGAATGGCCGCCTATTATGGGTATCGAATGGCAGGTATCGTAGACCCCACCGAGGATCTGGACGTTATTGAACTCCATGACGCCTTTACCATCAGTGATGTACAGTCCTATGAAGATGTGGGGATCAGGCCTTACGGCTATGGCCGGGATTATGTCGAATCCGGCGATTGTTATCACACTAACCCTCACACGGGTGAACCCGGGAAGCTGCCGTCGAACCTTTCAGGCGGACTCATCGGGTGTATGCATGCCGTGGGCGCCACAGGCATCATGCAAACCCTGGAAATCGCTTCCCATATATGGAATCGTTGGGCGGAAATCCATGGTGATCCCAAAACCTGGGAAGAATTCGGACGGGAGAAACCTGCTGATTGGACGGACTTGCAGGTGAAAGACGCCAAACGGGCGCTGGCCATCAGCCACGCCGGCGTGGGAAGCCATGTAACATCCACCATTTTAATGGACCCCGACCACCTGTTGAAAGAAGACGCCTAGAGGGAGGAAAAAATGAGCATATTTGGAACCGTACGGGTCAAAAACGGACAATATAAAATTAAAGGGGACTTCCACCATATCACGCCCAACATGCCGATTCGCAATGAGGAGGACGGGTGGAAGCTCATGGGGATCACCAACCCCAGGTCAATGACCTACATGCACAGCTATGGTGGTGAAGCCCCGTTTTTTGAAAGCATTTCCCAGGGTAAAATACTGGGTACCCGGTGCGACGATCCGGACTGTGAATTTAAAGGGACCACCTATATCCCTTTTCGCATCTACTGTCCGGACTGTCTTTCCAAGAACACGATCGTAGATTTTACCGACATCTGCAAGAACACCGGCAAAATCCATACCTTCATGGTCTGTGAAAGATCCGGGGCTTTCAACACCCTGGAAAAACCCATCAAGTTCATCAATGTGGAATTTGACGGCATCGACACCATATTAATGAGTTATCTGTCCATTGGCGAGCCCAAGATGGGGCTGCGGGTGGTTCCCATTTTCAGGACCCGGAATCCCAGCTATACCATCACGGATCTATCCTGGGTTACGGAAGGTGTGGCGGAGGAAGATTTGCCTGAAGGGTTTACTTACGGGTAGTTATTCGTTTCAAAACCAAACAAAAAAAGGGGGTTGCAACTGCAATCCCTTTTTTTTGCCCTTTAACCTCGCCGAAAAAGATTCTTGACGGCGGTCCATCCCATTTTGCGGCGTAGAACGCCCAGCTCGTCCTGAAGGGGAAGCTCTTTGGGGCACACGTCCTCGCAGGCCAGAAGCCCCATGCATCCGAAAATGCCCTCGTCGGTTCCAATGACCTCAAAATACTCCTTGTTTTTCCGCTCGTCTCGGGGATCCAGCATAAAGCGGGCGATGCGGTTCAAGGCGGCGGCACCCAGGAAATCTTCGCGCATGTTAGCGGTGCCGCACGACGCCACACAACAACCGCATTCAACGCAACGTTCCAGTTCGTAGATCTCTTCGGCCCGATCATTGTCCATGCGCTCTTCCAGGGCGGTCGGGTCAAAGGTCTTGTCCGTGTGAATCCATGATCCCACTTTTTCGTTCATGGCGCGAAACCAGGTACCCGTATCCACCGAAAGGTCTCCCACAAGCTTGAACACGGGTAGCGGCATGAGGGTGATCTGGTCCGGTAGCTCTTTGGCCAACGTCTTGCAGGCCAGGCCCGGACGACCGTTGATGACCATGGCGCAGGCCCCGCATATGCCGGCCCGGCAGCAGAAATCGAACTG
>JABGPV010000005.1 GCA_018644785.1 Deltaproteobacteria bacterium
AAACCAAGTTTGCAAACGAATGTTCATAAACCCGTACTCATTATGATCAAAATAAAAATATAGGTGTTTACAACGTGTTTGATAATTTCGAAGCTGAGGATATCCGCATCTTTCACTATAACGGGCACGATACGAGGAAGCCGACTCCAGACAGGACCAAATACCGATAAGTCCATTTTCAATTTTTTCATCTATTTGTCGTTTATGAGCCAGTGCTTCTTTTCGAATACGCCATGTGGGAATAGGGATAATGCCTTGTCCACAATTGTCTTTGCCATATTGATTCGCAGCTTCAATTAAGCACTTGCTCTGTTCCATCATCCATTTCTTATAATCTTTATTGAGGATATTGTTGAATCCACAAAACCGCATTGCGCCCTTAGCCGACATCAGAGGAAGAATGAAACCTTTAAAAACGATTCGATCAAAACCAGTAATGCTACCCTTGACGAGATCTGAAAACCTTTCTATAAGTTTTTTCATGGGTCACCTCTTTCGTTTTTGGATGGTGTTTGATTCCTCCATCTATTTTACAAAAGAGGCGACTCAGAGTCATGTCAGAATTTTGGGTTGCGGGCATAGCCCGCCTTAGTTTTTCGGTTCGGACAAAACCCCCATACCCGTTTCATCCCAGGATTTATCAGGGTCGAATTTTGTTATTGCCGCCGCCAGGGATGCGGTGTCCTTTCCCAAATCTTTTTCATAGATCACGCCCTGCTGGTTCACCATAAACGTCATGATTCCGGAGACGCCATATTTGGCGGGATAGGCCAACAACGCATGGCCGAAAATCATTTTGCCGTGCGTCCGGTAATCATAGGCGCCACCGTGGGCATGGCCTCCCTGACCCAGGAGTGTTTTATAGTAATATCCATGGTATGGCCATTTTTTTCCATCTTTTGAGGTATATCCCTTTTGAACCGCCTCAGCCACCAGGGGACCCATGGGGCTCATGGTTTCACCTTCCTTTACGGGCCAGTACAGGCCATTTTTTTTCCCGGGGTCGCTCTTAAGCCCGGCAGCGAACGCACGAATGCCGTCTCCATCAAGATCCTTCACCGCATACTCGTCCTGAGCATCCACATAGGTGTTCACCACGTTGATAACGTTCAATTCATTTTGTCCGATGCGTCGATCCAGAATTTCCTGCTTTCCCGCCGACACATCAAAATACCACTGGTTTCCCTGTTTCACCAGAGGGATGGGAAAGGGCCATTCTTCATTTCCCAAAACGAGAACCACCTTTTCCGGACCTTTCCTTTCAAGATCATGGCCTTCTCTAAACAGCTCAAGAAACTTTGCCCGATCCGAGCGGTCGGCAACGTCATCGCCCGATAAGACGATATCTTCCGCGTCCGGGCCGAAAATGGAGATTAATGTCTGAGCATCACCCTTTTTAACCGCGTTACTCAGGTTCTCAATCGCTTTTTGGGGAGAATCAAATGTTTCGCCCACTCCTTTTTTCTCTTCCGCTGCGACCCAACCCGAAAGGCCGACGACGATCAGAATGAGAAGGCCCGTATTCAAAAACCGCTTCAAAATCCTAAATCCGCTATTTTCACAAAAAACCATTGCTGTTCCCTCCACACGATTGGTTTTGAGAAAAAATCATTATGAAAAGCTTTGTGCCTTCAACCACTGTCTAATCCTGGTTTCAGCAACCTATCGCCGCCCACGGCCCCCACCGCCGCGGCTCCCCCTATGGGAACCCCCGCCGCTGGATCTCTGTCGGCTGGATTGTCCACGCTGGCTGGACATGCGCGCATCCTTGCCCCGGGAGGACCCGCTGAAAGCGCTGCCGCCTTGTTTTCGATCGGAGCCACTCCGGGCTGTACGATTCACGTTTTGGTCCCGCCCTTTGCCTGCGGAGCCACCCTTTCCCCGGTCAAGGTTTGTTCGGCCGCTGCCCTGGCCGCTTCGGTTCCCTTTGCCTACCGAGTCTTTACGGCCCTTTCCATCAAATGAACCGCCATACCCACGGTCCCTGGCTTTTGCGCGGGAGGCCTGCCGGGAAGATTGCCCATACTTCTTGTTGAGGTTTTGATTGCCATAAGAAGCCCCTTTTCTGTGTTTTGGATTATGTTTCCAGGTTCCGCCGCCGCCTTTTCCACCGCCGGGCCTGGCGTTCCGATTGAAATTGGCTGTGCGGTTGATGTTGACATTGACGCTGTTGTTTCGCCAGTTGCATCGGCTCCAGCGTGAGATCCCGACGCCCACGGCAATCCCCACACCGAATGTCAGCAGACCCCTGCCGGGTGGATAGTACCAGGCATAGGGTGGATAAGCCGGATAGGGCCATGTGCCGTAAACAATGGTGGGATTGTACGTGGGCACGTAAATGACCTGCGGATCGGGAGACTCAATCACGATCACTTTGTTTTCAACCACCACGGTCTGTTCCTTGGTGGTTTCAAGGTTTCCCTGGGCATGGGCCTTGGCCCGAAGTTCCTGGACCGTCTCCATGACCTCTTCCTGCTGCCCCAGAAAGGCGTTCCCCAGTTGGGTGGTCTGATCCAGCTTTTCACTCATGGACCCCAGGACATCCGGAAAATGGCATAAGGACTTCACGCTGACATCCCAGGACTTTTCTTTCAGGAACGTGTCCAGGGCGTCCCCCTTTAATTCCGCATTGGCCTTCATAAACCGATCGCCCTCTACCACTTCCAGTGGATAAGTGGAGGCCATCAGTATCTGAGACAGCAGTGAATCCGGATACAACGCGATGGGGGCCACCAACTGGGACAACTGCTCCTTGGTGAAGTTGTTTTCAGCATCTCCCCCATCACCCTGGGCCATGAGGTGGGGAGGCGCCGCCAGCAGCAAAACCAGTACGCCTACCACCAGTTTTAATAGACAGAAACGTTTTGTTTTCATGGTTTCTCCCTTCATAAGGGTTTACTTTCCATCCATAAAATTTTCGGGGATTAATACCGCGATCAATTCGCCTCTGGCAACGATTTTATCTTTCGCCGAGAGGGTCTCGGTAATGGTCACCTTACGGCCCTTGATCTCCTTTATTTTACCCCGCACCTCCAGGACCCCGTCAATAGGCGTGGGGGCAACAAAATCCACCTTGAGGGAGGCCGTTACAAACCGCAGGGCGGGGTCGGTTCCCATTTCCCGTCCCTCTTCACGGTATTTTGCCGCCGCCGCCGAAGCGGTTCCATGACAGTCCAGCAACGACGCCACCAATCCCCCATACCCGAACCCCGGGAACCCGCCCGTGTAATAGGGTCGTGGTTGGTAGCGGCATACGGTCTCATCCCCATCCCAGTAACTTTTGAGTTGCAATCCATCCTTATTAAGCCTGCCGCAGCCATAGCAATGGGAGAAATCATCCGGATAGTAATCTTGAAAGGCTTTATCAGTCATATTTGGTTTCCTCATATCTAAAGTTCTCGATGATGTTATAAAAGAGGCGCTTCACGGCTGGATTTTCATAACATTGCCTGCCGGATTTTTCAATTTTTTTCGAGCGGTACGGAAATTACAACAGATACCGAGACTCTGAAAAAATCATCTTTTCTTCATTGTTTTTATTGAAGATCTTTCTTGTTTCCTGATAGGATACCGGGGAGTTGGACCATGATGATGAAAACTGTGACTTCAAAGCTGGACTGTGTATTCTTGTGTTAAGCTCTTTTCAAGTTTTGTGTTGGCGATTTTATTGAAATTCCATAGAATTCGGCTTGCATGCAATCCTAACTTAATACAAGTACCCTTTCTCCGGGACCGGATAGGCGGCAAATTGAACCAACCCTATATGTTGTGATGGCAGGAATCCAAAGGGTGGATTCAGAGTTTGAAGGACAGGTTGACTGATTTTAAGGCGTACTCCAGGTTTTTGATGTGTAAGGGAATTTCAGATACTCTCTATATAGTGCAGCGGGAAGTTGTGTATTTTGATGGATAACATTACAAATCGGATGATATTCAGACACGTATAATCACTTATTGGCGAAAAAGACTATGATTGAATACACAGAGGAATTTGGCGAGGTCATCTCAATTTCTTTGCACGGCGAAGCAATCGATTCCGACGACGGCGAGTCATGGTATACACCCAAGGCTCTCTTGAAGGGAATCAAGGTTAATGACCTGCCAGAAGGAGTCTCCTTTGCTCTGTGCGAGAAGATACAGGAAGGAACTATATTCTTTGACACGATGCCGGTTTCCCTTACGAAGATCGCCTCAGGAAGGTTACGACTTTCTTTCGAAGATGGGGGCACCAGGAAGTACTGGGATGGGAAGGTCGGTTCAGCCATTACATGGAGACAAAGAAGGCCATCGTCGAAGAGCGGCAGAAAGAGGACGGGGACATCACCTTCGATTCTTACGATGATGATGGGGCCTACATATTTATGCATTTCTCCACTGAGATAAACTGTGACAATTGCGACGAAGCAGTCCAGATCTCGGAACAGATTGCTAATGAGATTGAAGGGGCTGCTGAACTCCGGATAGGGGTTGAGATGTTCACGGTTTCCGAAGCAAACAACGAGAAGGAGTTCACCCTCAGAGTGGTGTTGCCCATTCTTCGCAAACTCGGGTTCTCAAACGTCAAGTACAATCACGGAAGGCGGGAATATGGCAAGGACATCGTCTTCTCCCGATTGACTGAGTTCGAGGAAGTTGAACATTGGGCAGCTCAAGTAAAGTTTGGAGACGTCAAAGGTGGGGCCAACTCGGACATCGATGAAATATTCTCCCAAATTGAGGATGCATTCAAGATGCCGTTTTACGACCTTTACACCAAAGCAAGGGTGCGGCCCTCTAAAATGTGTGTGATCATCTCTGGAAAATTCACAGAGAACGCGATCGAGAAGATATGTGAGAAGATTGAGTCCCATGCCATAAGGAATAATATCCTGTTCGTTGATGGGGCGCGAATCGACACGTTGAGCGAGAGGTTCCGCAGGAAATAAAGACCAACAATGCCATGCACACGGATGTGAATTCCGCTGCGCTCCATTCCCGCCGATGATGGCCACGTTCAAATCAAGATATCTCCAACGTATCTCAGCTATTAGACAATTTTAAGGATGTCCCCCGAAATCTCTTAAAATGCCGCAGATCCATTGACACCGACATAAAGTTGTGCTCTAAGTTGACCTGTAGGTCTTATCCTAATAGGGAGATGGCGGAAATTATTCAAATTTCTATCAAGTTGCTTCGTACCGTATTCTTAATTGCCATTTATGAGGGAGAAGGGAAATGTTAACAGAAATTCGACTTCAAATAGACGATTCCATTTTGCTTTCTTTGAAAGAAAAAAAGGAAACCTTTACTAAAGCCATGCTCTTTCACTATGCGCTGTGGCTCTACCGAACTCAAAAATTAAGCTTGGGAAAGGCAGCTGAACTTGCTGGATATACGCGTTTGGCATTTATCCACAAGCTTCAAGTCGAAGATGAACCGATTTTCGATTATGATGGCGTTCTTATCGATGACATGATTGAGAGTGCGAAAACAACCCCACATCAGGTTCAGGATTCACTGGCATGAATGTTGTCTCGAATAGTACCCCGATTATTTCGTTAGCCACAATAGGGCGCATTGATCTTCTACGTGAACTTTTTGGTACAGTGTATATCCCACAAGAAGTGTATCGAGAATTGAAATCCAAACATGCTCCAGGACATCAAGAAATTGATTTACCTTATTTCGAGGTGAAACAGATCCAAGGGACGAAATATATCGGATTTTTACTCCATGATCTTGATCAAGGAGAAGCGGAAGCGATTGTGCTGGCACAAGAACTTCAAGCCGATACCTTAATTATCGATGAAAGAACCGGGTATCAGATTGCCCAAAGACAGGGAATTCATACCATTGGAACCTTAACCGTCTTGTTGGTAGCCAGACAGCAAGGAATCATTCCTTCGGTCAAACCGTTATTGGATGACATGATTAAGCGAGGACGATGGTATAGCCAATTCGTGTACAAAGACTTTCTCAGGAAAATTGGAGAGTGATACCTCGTGCCTCAATTCCTCGTTCCATGCTCTGCGTGGGAACGAGAGAAAAAAGGCTATTCAGCGATTTCCAACCATTTCTCTACATCCAGGCAAATGGAATAACTAGACACCCCCCCAGAAAATGTGACGATATCCTCCATATCCATTCTCGCAAATGGAATTATACCTTGACATGCTCAGCAGGATTTCTATAATAAACCCCTTTTTCACGGGATTTATCATCAAAATAGTGTCTAAATTCGAGGAATGACCCCATGGTTTTATGGCGGGTTCCGTTTGATTCGGAAGAAATACAAACCACCATCGGCATCGTGCATATCCTGGAAGATCGGTGTAAGGGCTGCGGCTTCTGCATCGAATTCTGTCCCAGGCAAGTGCTGGAGTTTTCTACGCGGTTTAATACAAAAGGGTATCATCCGCCATTGGTAATCAAACCCGATGGTTGTGTGAATTGCCACTATTGTGAAATCATATGCCCTGAATTTGCCATCTATTCGGTGGAAGACCCCACCGCAGACCAGCAAGCTGCAGCGCCTGAAACGGAGGCGACATGAGACCAGCAGTTCTGACCGGAGAGCATTTCATGACCGGAGATGTGGCCTGTGCCGAGGGGGCGCTGGCAGCCGGTTGTCTTTTTTTCGGGGGGTACCCCATCACACCGGCAACGGAGATAGCCGAGCATATTTCCGGACGGCTCCCCGAGGTGGGCGGCACCTTTATTCAGATGGAAGATGAGATCGCGGCCATGGCCTCCATTGTTGGGGCATCCTGCGCAGGCGTCAAAAGCATGACCGCCACATCCGGGCCGGGATTGAGCCTGATGCTGGAGAATATCGGCCTGGCCATCTGCACGGAGACGCCCTGCGTCGTGGTGGATGTACAGCGGGCAGGACCTTCAACGGGGCTACCCACCCAGGGTGCCCAGGGGGACATGATGCAGGCCCGGTGGGGCTCCCACGGCCATTATGAAATCATTGCACTGGCCCCTGCATCGCCCCAGGAACTTTTCTACCAGACCATTGACGCTTTCAACCTGAGTGAAACCTACCGGGTGCCGGTCCTGATCATGACCGATGAAATGATCGGGCACCTGAGCGAGCGGGTGGTGATTCCCGAGGCCAAAGCCATTCATACCGTCTCCCGCCCGAGAGCCAGGGGACGGAAGGACCGTTTCAAGCCCTTTGAACCGGGCCCCAACGGTGTTGCGCCCATGGCCATTGCCGGTGAAGGCTACCGGGTCCACATAACGGGACTGACCCATGATGAACGGGGTTATCCCGACATGACGGTGGAAGGCCAGGAAGTCATGATGGACCGCATCGTGGGCAAAATCCGGAACAACCTGGAACATATCATCCAGACGGAAAGCTACCGGCTCGACGACGCAGAAATAGTCATCGTCTCTTATGGCGTTTCATCAAGAACCAGCCTGGCCGCTGTGGATGAAGCCCGCGAGCAGGGCATCAAAGTAGGTTTTCTTCGCCTGATCACCGTATGGCCCTTTCCTGAAGAAAAAATTCGAGAGCTCGCGGCACGGGTTAAAGGGTTTGTCACCGTGGAAATCAACCTGGGCCAGATCCATCTGGAAGTTGAACGGTCTGCCCGCGGCCAGGCGCCGTGCGTTCTGGTGGGTCATGCCGGGGGAACCATCATTACGCCCGAACGTGTCTTGAACGTATTGAAAGAATCATTTTAAAGGATGAGGATTCCCATGACCTCAACAAAAAAACAAATTGCCCATCCCCTGGACGATCTCCTCAGGACGGACCGCATTCCCCATATCTGGTGTCCCGGATGCGGTATCGGCACGGCCTTTGCGTCCTGCCTCACAGCCATGAAGGCCAGCGGCATTGATCTTGAGAAAACCGTGATGGTGTCCGGTATCGGCTGTACCGCCCGAGGGGCCGGCTATGTAATGCTGGACTCGTACCATGCCACCCATGGTCGTGCCATCCCCTTTGCAACGGGCCTGAAGCTGGCCAACCCCGAGTTGAATGTGGTGGTTTTCAGCGGAGACGGGGATCTTTTTGCCATCGGGGGCAACCATTTTATTCACGGGGCCCGCCGGAATGTGGACATCACCGTGGTCTGCGTGAACAACCTGAACTACGGCATGACCGGCGGCCAGGTGGCGGCCACCACGCCGCTGAACTTCAAAACCACCACAACGCCGGCCGGCAATCCGGACGGCCCCTTTAATCTGCCGCTCATGGCCTATGCGTCCGGGGCCACCTATGTGTCCCGCTGGACCATCCTGCATACGCGTGACATGACGGAATCCATCAAGGATGCGCTTTTGAACCGGGGATTCGCGTTTGTAGAAATCCTTTCCCCCTGCCCTGTCAATTTCGGCAGGCGAAACAAAGAAAGTGCGTTGGATTCCCTTCGATTGTACCAGGAAAAGACCATCATCAAAAATGACGCCCATCCCACGGAGCTGGACATTGATTTCGACCGGGGGGTGATCTTGGGGAAATTCGTGGATATTGAACGACCCACCTGCATCGACCGGTACGACAGCACGTGCCGCCCCCCGGAACTCTTTAATGAAGAAAAGGCCGCTTGACATGACAGAGAAAAACCATCTCCTCCAACGCCAGGAGATTCTATTTACCGGATTCGGCGGCCAGGGCATTGTTCTGGCGGGCCGCATCCTTGGCGAAGCCGCGGTGATCGGCGATCACAAGGAGAGTACCCTGGTGCAGGCCTATGGCCCGGAAGCCCGGGGGGGTGCGTGCAGTGCTCAGGTAATCATTGCCGACGGCGCCATTCATTACCCGTACGTGAGACATCCCGATATCCTGGTGTGCATGAGCCAGGGCGGTTTCGATAAATTTTTCGGTGACATGAAAGAAAACGGAACGCTGATGATTGACCAGGATCTGGTAAACCCAAGCGTAGGGGCGAAAAATCTTTCGCCCCTACACGAAAAATCTTTCGCCCGTACACCCTATTTTTCCATCCCCGCCACGCGCATGGCCGAGGAGCTGGGCCGAAAAATGATGGCCAATATCATAATGCTCGGGTTTTTTACCGCTATCACCGGTGCCATTTCCGTAAATGCCGCGCGGAACTCTGTAACCGAGTCGGTTCCCAAAGGCACCGAAAAGAAGAACATTAAAGCCTTCACCAAGGGCTATGACTACGGCCTGGCCGTTCTCAAGGGCCGGAAAAAAAAGGCCTCTGGAAATAGGGGAGCCTGATAAATGAAACGTTCCAAAGATCGGCTGCACAGTGTGGTCATTGTAGGAGCCAACCCTGCCGGTATCGCTGCTGCCAACAAGCTGGGAGAACTGGGCATTCCGGTAACCCTGGTGGATCGGGAAGCGGACCTCAACCGGAAACTGGCGGCCCGGCAATGGCGGTTGCCCTCCGGGGCCCCTTTCAACTTTGCCCATCGGCCCGGACTGCTTCGCATCCTGAGAAATCCCGAGATCCATTGCGTGCTGCCGGCCCGGGTGACCGGCATCAAACATTCGCCCCAGGGTTTTCGTATCCGCATCCAGCACCCGGAAACCTATGTGGATGCGGAGCAGTGTGTTTTGTGCGGTCGCTGCGCTGAGGTGTGCCCGGTTATCACTCCGGACAAACTAACGCCTGTCCGGTTTGAGGGTCGCCATGCCCTTCCCGGAAGACCCGTCATCGACAAAAGAAAGGAACCGCTGTGTCAATGGAACTGTCCCTTAGGTGTTAACGCCCAGGCCTATGTGGCCCTGGCCCGAGCCGGCCGGTACAAAGAAGCGTTTCGGGTGGTTCGAAAAGACAATGTCCTTCCCGGCATCTGCGGCAGAATCTGTACCCACCCTTGTGAAGAAGAATGCCGGCGCGGGGAGCTGGACGACCCCATTGCCATTCGGGATATAAAACGGTTTCTGGCGGATTATGAAATCACACAACCCCATGAAACGGAACTTGAAAAAGCCCCTTCGAGAGACGAGCGGGTGGCAATCATCGGCTCCGGGCCTGCCGGACTGGCGGCGGCTGCGGAACTGGCGCGACTCGGCTACGGTGTAACGATATTTGAAAAGGAACCTGAATTGGGGGGGCTTTTACGTTATGGCATCGGCGTCCATCGGCTGCCTCGGGAAATACTGGATTATGACGTTCAGTATATTCGTGAACTGGGGGTTCAATTTGAAACCTCGCACCCGGTGGATTTGCAAAACGACCTTATCTCCCTTAAAAAAGATTTTCAAGCGGTACTGGCAACCGTTGGGGCTTGGACGGACCGGAAACTGGGGGTTCCGGGAGAGGCGCTTAAAGGCGTGGACGGCTGTCTGTCGGTCCTGACCCGGCTCTATGGCAATGAAGGAGAAAGGCCCGGCATGCCGGAAACTGATGATGGAAAATCCCGTAAGGTAGCGGTAATCGGCGATGGCAACGCTGCCTTTGACCTGGCACGAACCCTTGTTCGCCGGGGAGACCAGGTGACCCTGGTGAGTTGGTTTCCGGAGGATCTGATTCCCGCAAGTCCCCATGAGGTTAGAGGCGCCCGGGAAGAAGGCGTTACCATTGTGGACGCCGTCCGTGTCATTTCATTTGAAGGGGAAGACGGTCGCCTGCAAACGTTGCGGTGCCGGCCCACCAGCCCCGGTGAACCGGATGCCAACGGTATCCCCTGGCCGGTTACAATACCGGGTTCTGACCCATTCGATATGGCCTTTGACCAGGCTGTGGTGGCCATCGGTCAGATGGGCCCTTTTGCAGACACGGATCAATTGGAAAAGACAGATCCGGCATCAGGTATTCAAATCAGCCGGCAGGGATGCCTTACCGTGGATGACCGGAGTTGGACACGAGTGGAAGGCCTTTATGCGGCGGGCGATGGGGTGACGGGTCCTACCACTGTGGTGCAGTCCATGGCATCGGGGCGGTCTGCGGCAAGATCCATACATATGGCGCTCAGCCGGGAAGAAATTCTCGCCGAGAAAACCGGACGGCCCGCGGACAGGGATTACCCGGAGATCCCCAAAAATATTCCCTCCCTCTCCCGACCCACCATGCCCGAACAGCAGCCGGGGGTGCGGAAAGACAATTTTTCGGAAGTGGCCATGGGGTTAAGTGAACCTCAGGTCCTTTTTGAAGCCGAACGCTGTCTTCAATGCGGTATCTGTTCGGAGTGCCGCCTATGCGCGGATGTCTGTGAAGCCGTCGGTGCCATTCGTCACCAGGACCAACCGAGGGAGACCGTGGAACATGCGGGGGTGGTCATCATTGCGGATCCTTCCGCCGCTCCGTCTGTGAAGGGGGAGGATGTTATTCGGGCCTACGGACCCAAAGCCGCAAAACCGGATGTCAATGCCATGGTGGCTCGGGGATTTGCCGCGGCAGCCCATGCCATGATTCTTCTGGAAGGGGGCTCCCAAAGGCCTAAAGGGCGCGGCGTGACCTTTTTTCCTCCGGATCCCGAGCTTTCCCCGGAAATCCGCATTGGCGTGTTCGTTTGCCGGTGCAATGATTCCTTCGGATGGCCCGATGAGATGAACCGGCATGTGGCGGATTTGGCCCAAACAGATGGCATCGCCCATGCTCAGGTCATGACAGCTGCCTGCGTGCCTGATGGGGCCGCGGACATTCTGCGGTCCATCCGGGAAAAGGGCCTCACCCGGGTGGTCCTGGCTTCCTGCGTGTGCTGCCCCCACGATTTTGTCTGCTCCGCCTGCACGGACCAGCGAAGCCGCCTCAAAAATGCCCTTTTTCGCGGCACGGGCATCAGCCGGGCCATGGTGGAGACCTGTAATCTGAGGGGCGAGGTGTTGCGGAACCTGCGGGATGACACATCCGGCGCCGTTAACAGTTTCAAAGGATTGATTGGTCGTTCCATCAACCGGGCAAGGCATCTGAAACCCCTTCCAGCCCCCATGCGCGATTACAATTTCACCACCGCGGTCATCGGTGAGTCCGAAGCGGCCGTTTTCAGTGCTCAGACCCTGGCCTCATCGGGATATGAGGTGTTCATGTTCGGGATGCAGAATAAGCCCCTCACAAAAACCCTTGAGCACCCCAATATTCATTGTTTTCAAGGTTCCCGAATTACGGCCATCGGCGGTACCCTGGGGGATTTTCAGATTACGGTGGAAACCGAGGATTTTTCCCAAGTTATGCAGGTGGGCGCCATCATCCTGGGGGAAAAGGCCAGCCGCAGGGTGCCCTATGCCCATTTTGAATCGGGGCAGGAGGGCCTTCTCAATGCGGTTCTGACCGTAGACGTGCAGAAAAAAGGGGTTCCGGGCATCCCGTTTCATTACCCCGGAACCACCCCTATTTCGGGCTTGTTTTTGACATCAACCCCCGGTATTCAGATTTCCCAGCGAAAGGGCGGATTGGCCGCTGCGGTACTGGCCGCCGCTGTCATGCCCAGAGGTCCGCGACAGAGCAAGGGCTTTACCGTGGTGGTGGATGAAGAGCGATGCCGCGGATGCGGGAGATGCATTGAGATATGTCCCTACCGGGCCGTTTCCTTTAACCCCAACGGGGTGGGTGGATGGCATGCAGTGGTGGATGAAGCCCTTTGCAAGGGGTGCGGTAATTGTATTTCCATATGCCCGTCCAACGCGGCGGACAGTCCTTATCGAAACCAGGAATATCTTGAGCGTATCCTGGAAGAAGTGCTTCTACCCCAGATTTAATTCATTTGGCAGGTATTATGACAGATCCCAAAATCATTCTTTTTTTGTGTAACTGGGGCCCCCATTCCGCCTATCAGGTTCTCCAGGATCAAGCAGCAATGATCCCCGGGGAAATTAAAATGGTGCGAATTCCCTGCACCGGCAGAATCAGCAAGGCCCTCCTTTTCAAGTGTTTCGAGATGGGCGCCAACGGTGTCGCACTGGTCGGTTGCAGCCCGGGAACATGCCGTTACGGCACCGGCACCACCAACGCTCAGGGCCATGTGGAAGATACCCGGCAAATTCTGGAACTGCTGGGCCTGGGAAAAGAGCGTTTGCGTCTGGCCACCTTCCTGCCCGATGAATCGGAAGCGCTCCTTGGGTTCCTTCAAACCTTCTCGGATGAAATCGAGAAAATGGGACCAAGTCCGGTTGTGCCGACTCCCGTTCCAAGACCCGAGGCGGACCGCGGTGAGGCCTTGCGACGTCTGGCAGGCCTTCACGATGTGTTTGCCTGCCAGGATTGCGGAAAATGTTCTTCCGCCTGTCCCCTGACCCTCGTGGGAAAACCCTTTTCTCCCAGAGCCACGGCCAATGCGGCCATTTCCGGCCAGATCTCCTCCTCGTCCGTCCAGAATGATATCTGGTCTTGTCTCACCTGCGGCCTGTGCTATGAAAGATGCCCTTCAGCGGTCGATTTTTCACGATTTATCAGAGATCTGCGGGAAGTGGTTGTGGAAAACAGGCTGGATACACACGCGGTGCATGGGGGATTTTTCCATTCCCTCATGCGGACCATGACCTCAGAAGATCTCCAAATCAGGCAATGGGATTGGCTGCCCGACGACGTCACCATCGATAAGAAGAGCAAGATCCTCTTTTTCGGGGGGTGCGCACCTTATTTTGACCTGTTTTTCAGTCGACACATTGGACTCAATACTCGGGATATCCTGGTGGACAGCATCCGGCTCCTCAATTTTTTTGACATTCATCCACGCCTCTTGGAAAACCTGCGGTGTTGCGGTCATGATCTGCTCTGGTCCGGGGACAAAACCAACTTTTTGAAACTGGCGCACCTGAATGCGAAGGCCATCGGGGAAGCGGGCATTGAAGAGGTGGTAACTGCGTGCCCCGAATGTTATCGAACCCTTTGTCGCGATTATCCGGAGCAGGGGATTGATCTGAATTTCAAGGTCACCCACATCTACGATTTTCTTGAAAATGAAATCGACAAGGGGGCTGTTGGCTTTAAGCCTTTGAACCGGAAATTGACCTTTCAGGACCCGTGTCGGCTGAGTCGCTTTGAAAATCGTCCGGAACTGCCCAGGAAACTGATTGACCGATTGAACCCTAAAAATTTTAGTGAAATGCGGGATCATGGGGCCAACGCCATATGCTGCGGCAACAGTGCCTGGATTGGCTGCGATTCATTCAGCAAGGCCCTTCAGGTCAAACGCATTGAGCAGGCCAAAGACACGGGAAGTGATTTGTTGGTCACCGGCTGCCCCAAGTGCCAGATTCATCTTCGCTGCGCCATGGAAGACCCGTTTAAGGGGGAAGCGCTCAAAATGGAGATGATGGACCTTACGAGCGTACTGGCAAAGACCATAGAGTGGGAATAGGAAACAGAGGAAACGATGGAAGCAAAGAGGGTTGCAAGAAAAGAGCATGAACCGGAAAAAGAAGTGGCCCGCGTCGGCGTTTATGTCTGCCATTGCGGTTTGAACATTGCCAAGACCGTGGATTGCGAAAAAGTGGCGGCCTTTGCTGAAGGGCTGGAAAACGTGACGGTCAGCAAGGATATTGTCTATGCCTGCTCCGAGCCGGGACAGCAGGAGATCAAGGATGATATCCTGGAAATGGACCTGGACCGGGTGGTGGTGGCATCCTGTTCACCCAGGCTTCATGAGCCCACTTTCAGACAGATGCTTCAGTCGGTCGGCATTAATCCCTATCTCATGGAAATGGCCAACCTGCGCGAACAGTGCAGTTGGGTACACATGCAGGAACCGGAAGCGGCCACCCAAAAGGCCCTGGACCTGGTACGGATGGCGGTTTCCCGCGTTCGCCTGCTGGAGCCCTTGAAGGAAGACACCATCCCCATGACCCAGCGCACGCTGGTCATCGGCGGAGGGATCGCTGGCATTCAGGCAGCCCTGGATCTGGCTGACAACGGCTATGATGTGGTCCTGGTGGAGAAAAGCCCCACCATCGGCGGTATGATGGCCCAGCTGGATAAAACCTTTCCCACCATGGACTGCTCCATCTGAATACTGGGGCCGAAAATGACGGATGTCGGTCGACATCCCAGGATCACACTGTACACCATGAGTGAAGTGGTGGATGTCAAAGGATACGTAGGAAATTTTGACATTCGCATCCTTAAAAAAGCGCGCTATGTGGATGAAAAAGAGTGCACCGCATGCGGGGACTGCGCCAATGCCTGCCCGGTGATCCGGCCTGATGAATTCAACCTGGGCCTTTCATCCCGCAGGGCCATTTACTCCCCCTTTCCTCAAGCCGTTCCCTCCGCCTACGTCATCAATGTCAATGAGTGTCTGGGGCACAACCCGGTGGTGTGCGCCAAGTGTAAAGATGCCTGCGACAAGGAGTGTATTGATTTTCACATGTCCGATGAAGAGATCATCGAAAATGTGGGAACCATCGTGGTGGCCACGGGGCTTGATGTGTACGATCCCACCGAGATGGACGAATATGCCTATTCCCGGTTTGAAAATGTCCTCACCAGTGTTGAATTTGAACGGCTCATCAACGCGGGTGGTCCCACACAGGGAGAATTGGTACGACCCACTGACCGGAAAACGCCTGAATCCGTTGGATTCGTTCAATGTGTGGGATCCAGATCCGCCCGAAAAGGCGGCAGTTACTGCTCCAACACATGCTGTATGAACACGGTTAAAAGCACCCTCATGCTCAAGGAGCACTACCCGGATATGGAGATCAAGGTCTTCTATATCGACATGCGGGCCTTTGGAAAAGGGTTTGAGGATCTCTATACGCGAAGCCGCCGGCTGGGGGTGAAGTACATTCGCGGCCTCCCCGGAACCGTGGAAGAGGATGACAACAAGGGGCTCCGGGTCGCCGTGGAGAACACCACCACCGGAAGCCTGGAAATGCACAATCTGGACATGCTGGTTCTCGCCTTGGGTATGAAACCCGCGGCCAAAACACAGAAGCTTCAGGAGATGCTGGGCCTGCAACTCACAGCGGACGGTTTTTTCCTGGAAGCCCACCCCAAGCTGCTGCCGGTGGATGCAGCCACCCGCGGCGTTTTTTATGCGGGATGTGCCGAAGGACCCAAAGACATCAAGGAAAGCGTCACCCAGGCCTCCGCTGCGGCGGCCCGGGTCATTCGCATCATGCACAAGGGGGAAATTACCACCGAACCCATCACGAGCATGGTGATCGAGGAAAAATGCACCGCCTGCGGTAAATGCGCAAAGGTCTGCCCTTACAATGCCATTACCGTGGATGTAAAGCGGAAAATGCCCGCATCCGTCAATACGGCCGCCTGTTCCGGGTGCGGCACCTGTGCGGCGGAGTGTAAATTTGACGCCATTGTCATGAACCATTTCACTGATGAGCAGATCCTTCAGCAGTCCCATGCCATGCTTGAAACCGAGCCACAGGAAAAGATCCTGGTATTTGCCTGCAACTGGTGTTCCTATGCAGGCGCTGATTATGCAGGGGTTTCCCGGTTGCAGTATCCCCCTAACGCGCGCCTGATCCGCACCATGTGTTCCGGTCGCGTGGATGAAAAATTCATCTGGGACGGGTTCAGAATGGGGGCCCCGGTCATCCTGGTGAGCGGCTGCCATATCGGGGACTGCCACTATATTGACGCAAACCACTGGACCGAAAAACGCATCAAAAAAGTCCACAAGAAAATGGTAAAGCTGGGCATCCGTCCGGAACGGCTGCAATTGGAATGGATCAGCGCCGCCGAGGGGGTGCGGTTTGCAGAAGTCATGACGCGGATGGAATCCCTCAGGAATGAAGTCACCCCTGAAGAAATGGATGAAACGGTTCGGGTCCTCACCACCGAGTGATATCCCAAAACATGCCATCTGAAAAATCCACCCCCCTGATCAGAGCCATTTTCAGCCGTCGCATGCTGGTGGCTCTGGTCATGGGATTTGCCTGCGGGTTGCCGCTGCTGTTGACCATCACGGTGCTCCAGGCATGGATGAAGGACGCGGGGGTGGATCTTACGGTCATCGGCATGATGGCCCTGGTGGGTCTTCCCTACACGGTGAAATTTCTGTGGGCCCCGCTCCTGGATCGCTATACCCTTCCCTTTCTGGGACGACGGCGGGGATGGCTCGTGATAGCCCAGCTGGCCCTCATGTTTTCCATCGGGGGACTGGGGCTGACAGATCCCGCCAACAACCCCTGGATGGTGGCCTTTGCCGCTTTTCTGGTCACCTTTTTCAGCGCATCACAGGATATTGTGGTGGACGCCTACCGCCGGGAAGACCTGCCGGATGAGGAGCTGGGACTGGGATCATCCCTCTATGTGAACGGCTATCGGGTGGGCATGCTGCTGGCTTCCGGAGGGGGATTGATCATGGCGGATCGTGTCTCCTTTGCCTTTGTTTATCTCATCATGGCCGCCTGTCTGCTGCCCGGGGTGCTCACCACACTGCTGACGCCGGAACCGCCGGCGCCCTTGGGCCAACCCACAACGCTTCGTGAAGCGGCCATCGATCCCCTGGTGGAATATTTCAGCCGGCCGGGGGCCCTCTGGGTACTGGCCTTTATCCTCTTTTATAAAATCGGCGACACCATGGCCAGCGCCATGACCATACCCTTTTATCTGGATATGGGGTTTTCAAAGACCGAGATCGGCACGGTGGTGAAACTCTTCGGGTTCTGGGCCACCATCGGCGGAAGCCTGGCGGGTGGGGTGGCCATGATTCGATTGGGAATCAAGCGGTCTCTATGGATTTTCGGCATTTTACAGGCGCTGTCCACCGCCGGTTTTGTTCTCCTTGCGCGGGTGGGCTACAGTGTCCCCCTCCTTTCAGGGGTCATCGGCTTTGAAAACTTGAGCAGCGGCATGGGCACCACCGCCTATGTTGCTTTTATGGCCAGCATCACCAACAAGAAATTCACCGCCACCCAGTATGCCCTGCTCAGCAGCCTCATGGGTATCCCCAGAGTCCTGGCCTCCGCCCCTACGGGTTTTCTGGCCAAGAACATGGGATGGGACTACTTTTTCATCGCCTGCACCCTCATCGCCATACCGGGGCTTCTGCTCCTTTTGAAGAAAACTCAGGATTTTCAGTAAAAAATTGATTTATCTTGGGTAGGGATCGCTGCTGCACAGAGTATCTGCATTGACTTTTCAATCGGCAGAATTTTGGTGTGTCGTTACGGGTAGACCTTAATCATTGAGACAACAATTTTTCCATTTGTTTGATGAATCCCGCACCCTGATCAAGAAACAACTTGACTTCTTCAGCCTGGAAGATACGCAAGGGCTGGTAATCACCCTCATGTCGACTATCGAAAATCCTGTTGTAAAACTTACCCCAACCTGATTCCACGATCCCTGTCTTAATAAGATTCTTGTGGAGGGCAGCCTTAACAGCGGTATGCTTTTTGAAGATGTGGCCTTCCTTCAGCAACACCGCCGTCAACGCATAAAAACAAGCATAATACAGATTTCTCACGGCCGTTGTGTAGCGCGTGGAATCATATTCGCTCCGAGCCGCAGCTATTGATTCAAAGGCCTTTTCCATCCAATAGTCGATTAGTATGGATTTATGGCCGTCGATGTCGCTACCTTTTTTTGTCATTGCATCGCCACGCCTTCCCTGCTAATTTCTTTGTGAAGGGGCAGAATAGTGCATACTCCTTCATTCCAGTCTGCAAGCGTGTTAACGACGATGCCGATCACAACATCATGCTTCATCTCAATCTCAAAAAGGGCATCGACAATCGCATGGCGATCTTTCCAATGAAGTGGCGTCGTCGTCAAAAGAAGCAAGTCAATATCCGATTCGGGATCACTATCCCCACGGGCTTTTGAACCGAACAAGATCACCTCCTTGACTTGAAATTTATCTTTGAGCAAGCTGGTTGCCTCTCTAATGGCCTCTTTCTCGTTGTTTAGAAGTCTCAAATGATCAAAATTTCTCATTAATTTTATCTCCTGGTTCTTTATATTATCTGATCTTAGAACACGAAAGTGTTGGCCCCGCTTTCGAGGAAAAGAAAAATTATTGAATTCAAGGAAGTTCAACAGCCCGCCGCGTACGTTCAAATTATAGTGGAAAATTGGTTCATAAGTCCATCATTCAATTTGAGGTTGGATTTGAGTAAGCGTCGTCCCTCGTCAGTCAAATAATAACTGTGAGATCCCAAACGCGCAGATCTCAGTTCAAAATCGGTAATCGTGTAAACAAGCAGCCAATCCCGTTCAATGTGGCACTCCCGAAAATCAGGCCGTTTTCTTTACAAGCCCCAGCTTTATCTTTGGATTAAAAGAAAAAAATGATACAGTCATTCCAATCTGAAATCAGTTTCGGGTATGCGAAATAAATATTGCGCCTGTCATGTGACGAAAAGGGCCCGGGCGGTGTAACAGGAAGAAACAGAAGATGCATCCAACCGACGCGGTATTGATAGAAAAATGCATGAACGGACGGAAGGATGCGTATGCTGAGATCGTAAAGAGGTATCAACACCGGGTCTATTTTATGTCGCTGGCCCGGATGAGGGATCGATACGAGGCGGAAGACCTTGCGCAGGATACCTTTATTCAGGCCTATTGCAAGCTGGCCAGTTATGACCCAAAGCGCAGTTTCAGGAACTGGCTTTTCACCATCTGCGCCAACCTGGGCAAAAACCGGCTGCGCAGCCGTGCCAGGCGGCGCGAGGTGCACAACCCCAATCCTGAAATGAAGCCTGCCCTCCCACGGAACCCGGAGCATTGCCGAATGGACCTCATGACCGCCCTTCATAAAATACCGGAAAAGCTTCGTGTTCCGCTGGTTTTAAAGCATGTGGAAGGGTTTTCCTATACGGAAATTTCCGGCATCATGAAGATCGGGACCAGTGCCGCCAAAATGCGTGTCAAAAGGGGACGGGATCAACTGGCGAAACACTTGTCGGAGCACGAAATAGATTCCGCCAGAGATAAACCACAAAGTGGGAAAATTTGAAGCATGAGACAACGCCACTTGGAAAACCGGGACAAGTTGAAGCGCCTGGAAAATCATCAGGAAAAGGCGCCAGATGATTTTGTGGCCCGGGTTATGGCAGCGCTTCCTGAGAAACCATGCCTCACATGGAGAGACAGGCTGAAGTCATTCTGGCCCAAACGGCGTTTCTGGCCCATACCGGCGCTGGCGGGCGCCCTGGCCATGTTTCTTCTCGTGACCGGTCTCACCTTTTTTCGATCTCCTGAGAAACCCGTGCTGATTCCGGTGGTTCTGGATCTCTATGCACCTTCGGCAAATCAGGTACAACTGGTGGGGACGTTTTCAAACTGGATGCCCGGAGTTTTTCGCTTGAAAGGCCCTGATGCCCTTGGATACTGGGTCATTGACATCAAACTGCCACCGGGAAGATATGAATACACTTTCCTGGTCAATGGATCACGACTGGTTCCGGACGATGACGGAGAGGCCCTCCGCGCTGATGGTTTTGGCCACGAGAACAGCGTACTTTTGCTCAATGATGGCCCACGGGAATTTGATCAACCGCGTCCCTTCACTCTGAGCGAATACGCAACCATGTCCCATTCCCTGCCCGAACAGGCCCGCTCAATTATGGACCCATTATTTCAAAATGATCCTTCAAACATTGTCTCAAAACATGTTTTCCTCAAACTCCAGGAAGGTATTTTAGAAAAAGTGGGACCGGATACCCTCAAATCCGCTGTCCATAACAGGCACGCAGCTTTTAAAAAAGCGAGGACTTTATTAGCCGAAACAGATTATAGAGCGTCAATTCAAACAAATCCAACGCTGCTCAATGCCACAGCCTTTGCCCTGGAAAGCGGCTTCGATCCGTCTTCCATTAAAGACGTCCTGACTGCGGGGAAGGGGAAAACATCCGGGCAGATCGCCGCTGTCATTGAACTTGGCGAAACCCTTGATTACGTTGGTATGGCGCCTGAAACGCTGTTACTGATTATGAAAGACTGTCTCTTAAAAAATCTGGCCCCCCGGCAAATAGAAAGAGTCATGGAACATGTGACGGAAAAACTCCGGAAAGGTGACGACCACAAGGCCATTCATGACGAACTTTGGGTATAAGCGATTTGAGCATGAAAGGAGAAAAATATGAGAAAATTGTCTACGGTTCTGGGCGGGTTTGTATTGTCAGCTTTTCTTTTAATCATTCCTTTGGGATGCAGCGACAGCGATAACGGCAGTTCGCCTGTCTCACCCAATATACCAACCAATCGCGTGTATGTGATGGCCATGGACAGCGGGACCCTTTCGCCCGTTGTTGAGAGTGCTGGAGAAAAAACCGTTGATACCGCAGATCAAAGCTGGGAATACACCCTAACCTTGGAGGACGTGTCGAATAATGTACTTTGGTATACAGTGAGGCCGGATCACGAATCGGGCATAGAAACCGTACAAGACTATATTGATTTGTGGCCCAAAATTTATGGCGAGGTCTCTCCAAATGGCGTTTTGGACGGATACCTGAAGGAAGAAGCAATAAATGACGGCCTGTATTTAGAATTTAAAAGCCCGGTCTATGACTCAGAAACGGATCGTCTCACTTTTCAGGTGGCGTTGCTGGGTTCTACAATGGACGTTAAACACCCCGATACCCCATTGGATATTGGGTACATCAAGATAACCGTATTTGATAACAGCCCTGAGGGTGAAACAAATACCTGGTCGTTTGCTCAGATTGCGCCGGACGCTTTCTTTGAGCCAACAGAGACGGACGGCGTGTACAAGCTGTATTTGAACAATGTTTATCCGGAATTGTACCAGATACAAAATGCACCGGGTTCCGGTGTTGAAATAAATACGGCCGTATCCATGACGGAGAATTGGAATTTCTATTTCAGCAAAGCTCCTCCCAATGCCTCTCTGAGTGCTTATACCGAAGCGGGTGAATTGCAGCTGCTCGCATTGGAGCTTAATAACCCAACTTATCAAAACAACATTTTTTCCTATGACGCAACGATATTAACGGGGGATCTCACAGAGGCCGTTTCCCTGTTAAATGCAACTTTGTTGATCGACTCTCCTGATAATTATACGAGGGTTATATTGACTAACAATCAAGATAATGACGTAACGGTTAACCTTGGCTTTATTGCGACTTCATGTTATTTGCCTTCTGATTTTTCTGATTTCTGCAAAGTCGAAGGAACCAACCCCTATATCTGTTCTTTCACGCTGCAAGATAAGAGCAATACCCCAAAAAATAAACAAGAATTTGTATTTAAGAAGACGGATTGTCATGCCAACATATCCTATGCCATCGGCGGCGATTTGCCATGGACCGGTTGCGCGACGACTCAGGCAGAATTTACTATTTACGCCCAATCTGATGGCCGTGATACCATTGACATCAGCCTGGTTAATGGTTTCAGCGTACCCGTCAGCATTGTATCAAGTGAAGGAACAACTTTTGGACCTGTCACCTCGGATCAAGGCTACCTGGATTCCGATGGTGTTTATCCATTTGGGTGTTCTGCATGCACCGGACGGGTACCGGCTGACTGCAACCAGGGAGGAGCCTGTGCCACATCAGCAGATTGTCAGGTAACAAAAGATGCCGGATCCACTTACACCGTCAATATCCTGGAACCACAGGAGGAGGAAGTTGAGGATACCGTAACGATGCAGGTGGACAATCAAGTGCAATTGCTGGCGGGTTGCCAAGGCCCGTCCCTG
This sequence comes from Deltaproteobacteria bacterium, assembly GCA_018644785.1. The sequence continues at coordinate 22,486 of JABGPV010000005.1, forward strand.
ACTTTCTTTGAAGGTAGTACGCCCAAAGACGCTCCCTATAACCAGGTGATGCCCATAACGGTTTCGAATTTGTTTGGCGAAAACAAGATTGGATTTCAGGTAAACGGGTGGTATTGGCGGTGCGGGGGGGCGAGCGACTGCCCCAACCCCAATGGCTGTCAGAACCCGGACAATGCCGGTCAAGTGGGAATCATCGTAACACCGGACTCAAATGGAGGGTGTATATCCGCCACACTGGATACGAGTTGGACCCTTGGCCTCTGTGATAGTTCAGTACCCAGTGCGAGAAACGTGGTGACGGTCACACTCGAAGACCAAAGCACCTGCAAGGTGAAAATCGAGGCTACGGATCTTGACACGCTGGCCCCGTCTGACAATTGCTGCAACTGCAACACTTGTCAGAATCCGCCGCAGGGGCAGACAACGCACTGTATGTAAAGAGCCGTAAATATGATCTTTATGCTTTATCCCAGTCGATGCACCAGAACATAAATCAGCGGACAATTATGTTATGATCAAACGCTATTCGCTGCGAGCTTCAGCGTGACGTCAATATCACCATGGCCGCATTCAGCGTTGCAAGCCGTGTGATCTGGCAACTCATTTTGCAGGCCAGTTTGCCGGCCTTAACGTCAGGGGAATCTGAACTTTCGATGCCCTTACAGGAACAGGAATATTTTTCGTATGCAACGGCATCGGCATTCGCTTTCAGGAAAGCCAGATATTCATTGCTGCGGATATGGTCTCTCAAATCCTTGTTGTTTTGGTAAGCATAAACCAGGTAGCGCATAAAGACTCCCGGACCGGCGATGTAATTTGTCGTGGAATCCACAGCGATTTTCGGGGGCTCCGATGGGCATGGGGGTTCTTTTTTTAAGTTATCACAAGAACATACCTCTTCGTATTCCCGGTCACCAGGCCCAGGATAATCCGGGTCGCCGAAACCAAAGCCGCCGGGAGAAGTAAAGGTGGGGTTTTCACCATCATCGGGACCCCAGCCGTCAAACAAGGTCCAGGGCCGGAGAACTTCCGGGGCCAGCTTATCATGTTTGCTGCCGCTCATGCCTTGGGTCATATGATCCTTAACACCGTCAAGGATTCCTTTGGCTTTTTCGAGAAGCCATTGGTTATCTTCGGTCAATTTGCTGTTAAGGATGTCAACCAGACCGCCCAGAACAATCCCCTGGTCCCCCGCCCAAGACAAATTCTGTTCGTACCATTTTACGCCGGTGAAGCAGGATGGGGATTGTTCCGTGTCCTTTATATAGGTGCTCACCCTTTCTCTTAGAAGGCCTGTTTCCGAGTTCAGAAGCGAGGGCTTTATTTTGTTCAGGGGAGTGGGCTTTTCTTTACTTACGGGGCACTGGGATACCTCTTGGTCTTCAAGATCCATCCAGTTTTTGAGCCATCCGTAAATGGCCAGGGTCCGGTCCCTGCGCGTTTTCTGTTTCTCCGAACTCTGCTGGTAGTATCTTGTGTTGAGGACCAGGTAGAGTCCGTTCGTCACGGTATTCTGTAGCGGCGTGAGTATTGAACAATCATCTCCCGGTGTCCCCACGGGGACGGGGAGAGGCAATATGGGTGGTTCCTGATGGTGATTGGGATTGCAATCCCAATACGGCCCAGTGTTCAACGCTGCAAACGCGGAGTTCCAGACACCTCCCTCGAATCGCGGTGCATACCTTGACCAGCCTACATCATGGAAGCATTTAGCTGTCTGTGCCTGTTTCCATACCTCGGTCGCATAGTCCATATACTCTTCCAGGCACCGGCCCGCATTTTTCATATATTCCGTTTCCGGCGTTTCCCCCAGTATCGTGTGATTCCTGGCGGCGTTCAGAAATGCGATTCCCCACCAGCCGAAATCATCCCACCAATTTCCCTCCTTCAATCTGGCAATGTAGAGTTTCGAAATATAACCACCCAAATCAGAGCCTTCTTTTTTGTTCTGTGTGATGGACACATAATCGATCAGTGTATCCAGTGCGTTTCCCTGATACCACATGAGAACATTGTTATATTTCTGATCTCCCTGGTAAATCCACGCATCAAAAAGCTTTTTGTATTCCCGTTCAGCGGCCTTGCGGTAATCGACAGGGCCGGTGGAATCAATCAGCAGCGTTGCCGTGTTCATGACTCCCGGGCTGTCTGTATCACCGGACAGCACCGTCGCTTCATAAGTAAACGTATTGTCTTCTGGATCATAGGAAGGGTTTTCAATGGTCAGCAGAATAAGATTCAGTTTGCCCGTATCCGTGTAAGCGCTCAGGGATGCATTGGGCGGTATACCCTGAAAAATATCATCCCAATAGGTTTCCATGGAGAGGGTCGACATGATTTCGGAGCCATATCCGGGCGCATGCTGAAGGTGATACAACTCACGATAAATATGATTCATCTTCAGCAGATATTTGCCTTCCTCGTCTGACGGAACAAAGCTCACCGAAGGCGATACCTGGGCCCACGACCAGCAGGTTTGCCCTGGATTGATACAGTTCGGCAGAAGGGTCAGTTTGACATGGTCAAAGGAGAGTGGGTTTGCCGGTTTTTCATCCATGGTCCAGTTATGCAGGGTAACGGAAGCAAATGTAAGCCGGTCGTTTTCAGGATCGTACACCGGGTTCCCGATAGTTAAATACATGCCGTCTTCAAGGCTTTGCCCGCTTACCCGGCAATCCAGGAGAGCGTTTGGATGGATGGCCCCGAAGCGGACCGGCCACACACGGTTGATAAACCCGGCGGTTGTTTCCCGTCCAATGTCGCGGGCTGGCCTATTGGCAAACCAGGTGACGGATTCCGATAGATTTTCCATCATCAGCGTGTAACCACTTGTCACCTCCGATGATGATGAGGATGACGTCTGTGACGCCTCGGCCGGTATCAACGAGCCACTACCCGAAAGGATTATGAAATATTCCTCCTTTTCCAATGGTTTGGAACCACTGTTGTTATCACTGCATGCGGCTATCATTGTTGCAATCACTGCAAACACCAGGGCAGAAAAAACAGGTTTTTTTATTTTGGTCATTTGCAATCCCATCTTTGATGGTTGTTTACTTTCCAAGTGTATGGAACCGAAACCGGAACGTCAATGAGAATAAATCATAATGGTGCGTCGTCGAGAATTCCGATTCATAACGCCGTTTTACTTGACAGACATCCTTGATTTTCCGTATAATCCCAACGGTTTAAAAAAATGAAGATACTTTTTTATAAGGAAAAGACATGAGACCTCTGAACGGTATAAAAATAGTTGAAATGGCGGGCCTGGCGCCTTCCCCCTATTGCGGTATGATACTGTCTGATTTCGGTGCGGATGTGGTTATTGTGGACCGCCTGACCAAAGGGGCGCCTGAATTTGGGAACATCATGAAAAAAAGCCCTTTTAACCGGGGCAAACGGTCCATGCGTTTGAACTTGAAATCAAAAGAGGGAATCGAGATTATAAAGAAGATGATCGAAAAGGCCGATGTGCTGCTGGAACCGTATCGGCCCGGGGTCATGGAAGCGCTGGGCCTGGGGCCGAAAGATGTATCAAAGCTGAACCCCGGATTAATTTACGCCCGGCTCACCGGCTGGGGCCAAACCGGGAGTCTTTCGGCTACGGCCGGCCATGATATCAACTATATTGCCCTGTCCGGGGCGCTCTCTCTCTGCAAAAGAAAGGGGGAACGGCCCCTTCCGCCCGCGAATATGCTGGCGGATTTCGCGGGCGGCGGCATGCTCTGCGCCATGGGCATCCTGCTGGCGCTTCAGGAACGTCACCATTCCGGAAAAGGACAGGTGGTGGATGCCGCCATGCTGGATGGCGCCGCCGGTTTTTCGACCATGTTCCACGGTATGCTGGCGCACCATCTCATGACCCTTGATATCGGAACCAATCCCCTGGATGGCGGGGCCCCGTTCTACCAAACCTACGAAACCTCAGACGGCCTTTACATGGCGGTTGGGGCCGTTGAACAACGGTTTTATGGGGCATTGCTGGAAGGTCTTGAGCTGGACCCCCAGACCCTTCCCCATCAATTTGACATGCAACAATGGCCCAAAATGATCGATCGTTTTGCCGAAGTGTTTAAAACCAGAACCCGGGATGAATGGACAAGCGTCTTTCAGGGAAAAGACGCTTGTGTGACGCCGGTTCTGAACCTGAACGAAGTGGGGGAACATCCGCACAATCAGGAACGAAACCTCATCATTGATATGGACGGCATCCCACAACCCGCCCCCGCCCCCAGACTTTCCCGAACGCCCGGTCGTGCCGACCCGGCCAAGGGGCCTCGGGGCGCCGATACGGTCGATATTCTGGGAGAATTGGGCTACAACAAAGAACGGATTAACGATCTTATAAAAGGCGAGGTGGCGGAGTAGGGATCATCAAACGATCATTTTGCTGATGATCTCTTTCATAATCTCCTGGGTCCCCCCTCCGATGGAGAGGACCCGATTGTCTCTGTAGAGCCGTTCCACCAGATATTCCCGCATGTAACCGAAGCCGCCGTGTATCTGGACGGCGTCATGGGTGACCCGATCACTGGCCATACAGGCAAAATTCTTTGCCATGGAAATCTCCTTGACCCGGTTTTCCCCGGCCCCTATTTTGGCGGCGACCCGGTAGGTGAATTCACGACTGGCCTCCACCAGGGTCGCCATATCGGCAAGCTTATGGCGGGTGACCTGAAAACCGGTGAGGGGCCGGCTAAAGGCTTTTCTGTCCCGGGCGTACTTGAGGGATTCTTCCAGGGCCATCTGGGCGGTCATGTTGGCCATAATGGAGAGATGTAACCGCTCACTCTGAAAATTTTCCATGATGCCGTAAAACCCCTGACCCTCAGCCCCAAGGAGGTTTTGGACCGGCACCCGGCAGTCATCGAAATAAATCTGGGCCGTATCCGACGCCCACCACCCCATCTTTTTCAGCTTTTCAGAGACCGAATATCCGGGGGTGTTCGAATCGATGACCAGCAGACTGATACCGCCGTATCCCTCGCCGCCGGTTCGAACCGCGCAGGTCAACCGGTCCGCTCTGGCGCCGCTGGTGATGAACATCTTGCTCCCGTTCACCACGTAATGGTCACCTTTTAAAACCGCCCGGGTCCGGATATTGGCCACATCCGATCCGGCGTCCGGTTCCGTGATGCCCAGCGCCGAGATCTTTTCGCCCCGGAAAACAGGGGGGAGCAGACGCGATTTCTGGTCCTCGCTCCCCAGGGCCAATACCGGGGGTATCCCAATGTCGAGAGACCCGAGACCCGCGGCCACGCCGCCTGAGCCGCATCGCATCAATTCCTCGGTGGCGGCGATCTTAACGAAGATGTCACCGCCGGAACCGCCATAGGTCTCGGGGTAACCGATGCCGAGAATGCCCGCGGCGCCGGCCTTGGGATAGAGGTCTCGGGGGAATCCCCCCTGTTCCTCCCATTCATCCACAAACGGTCCGATTTCCCGCTTAACAAACTCGGAAACGGTCTTCCGGACCATGTTATGGGTTTCACCGAAATATTTCTGGTAATCAGTCATGTGAATTCCGGGGACAGTATATCGCGGTTCCCCCGCTGGGTGATGTGATGCAGTATCCACGCTACGACGACTCGTGCGATTTTTGCCATAATGTATTGAAAATACGAAAAGACTGATTTGCTTGTCAATCAATAAATAGACTGTCCCCTGAATTGCCGAATCTAATGCGTTATCAACTCCTTGCCGTATTACAATACGGCTGCGCGTCTGCTGCCTTGTCGCTTCGGCAAAAGAGACGCTCGCGGGATTTAGGGGGTAATAAAACTACTTGCCCAAATACAGGCAAGCTGACATCCTAAGAAGACCATAAACAAGTTTTCCGGGTCGCCGTTAAACAGGCACAAACCGGGACGCAGGTGAAGTCTTAGGCCACCCATTTTAGGTTTCTCCACATGACCGATCGCAATCATGTTGCCAAAAATCATATGAAAAGAAAAATCGAAATTCTGGCGCCGGGGGGTGATATTGATTCCATAAAAGCGGCAATTGCAGCAGGGGCCGATGCCATATACTGCGGTCTGAATAAATTCAACGCCAGAAACCGGGCAATCAACTTAAATTTTGAAGAGTTGAGAGGGGTTTTGAAGCTTGCTCATGGAAATAATTGTAAAGTTTTTCTAACCCTTAATATTATTATAACGGGAAGTGAAATCCAGGCCATTATAAGCTTGCTGAACAAACTGGTAAACACAAATATCGATGGGGTCATTATTCAGGACTTTGGATTGTTTTTTCTGTTATCCAAATATTTTAAAGGTCTTCAAATTCATGCATCCACACAGCTTAATACTCATAATGAAGGCCAGATAAAGTTTTTAGGCAAACTTTCGGCTCACCGGGTTAATCTGTCAAGAGAGTTGAATCTTCATGAGATCAAAGATTTAGCCTATGCCGGACAAAAACGTCATATGGAGACTGAAGTATTTGTTCACGGTTCCTACTGCATCTCCTTTTCAGGCCTTTGTTATGTAAGTTCTGTTCATGGAGGGAACTCGGGAAATCGCGGCAGATGCAGTCAACCCTGCAGAAACCGCTATTTAACGACGCCTGAAGGTAAAGATTTCCCCCTGAATCTCAAAGATAATTCAGCCTATTTTGATCTAAGAGAACTATCCGAGGCGGGGATTGATTCGGTAAAGATTGAAGGCAGGATAAAGGGCTTTGATTACGTATATTCGGTGGTAAATTGCTGGAAAAAACAAATCCGGAGTTTTTATGATCAAAACAGACTGAATAATGACAACAGTGACCTTTATAAGGTGTTTAACCGGGATTTTTCAAATTCCTATTTGAAAGGGGATATTAGCAAAGATATGTATATTGATAGTCCCCGTGATAATTCAATTAGACAGCTTTCCGAAATTGATAATTATCGCACGAACAGAAAGATGGAAGAAAACCGGATAAACTTTAATGAAGAAAAAGCTGAAACCACAGCTATCATTCAAAATAAAATCAAACCGTTAAGTATAGCCAAAAGTCCTTTAACCCTAAGCATTTCAGGAAAACTCGGGACCTATTTAAAAGTATCTGTGAAAACTCCGGACAGTTCATTTAGTGTATTGTCAGAAAGCAATCTGTTAAGTGCCGCAAGGGGCTTGGACCACGATCTATTATTAAAAAAATTCAGAACCTTAAATGATACGGCATATTACATTAAGCTTATAGAGCGGGAAAACCTTCAAAGTGATCTTTTTATACCGTATAAAGAACTCACTTCAATAAAGAAAAGAATTTTAGCCCGATTAAATGGTATCAAAAAAATTATTGAACCGATTGCGGTTCCCGTCTTAAAAAAACAAAGTACACCCCATATTAAACCCGCTCTTTCTCTATTAATCTCCTCCCAGAAAGATTTGTACCTCTGTGATAAGACCGCTGCGGATATCTTTTTTCAACTTCCTGATTGTTTAAAAAATGAATATCCCGGGTTTATAGATCTTTTTTTAAAAAACAGAAAAATAATCCCCTGGTTCCCTTCTGTTTTAATAGGGGAAAACTATACTGCTGCGGTAAATTTTCTTAAAAAGGTGGAACCGGAACTTATTGTAACAAATAATAGCGGTATCGCTTATGAAGCCTGTCAAAAAGGGATTCCATGGATAGCCGGCCCCTTTCTTAACATTATCAATTCATTCAGCCTTTTATGTTTAAAAGAAAATTTCGACTGTTATGGTTCATTCATTTCAAATGAAATCAGCAGAAACCAGATGAAAAGCATTATTAAGCCTCAGGATTTCAAGCTGTACTATAGTATCTATCATCCCATTTCACTCATGGTCAGCAGGCAATGTTTACATCAGCAGGTCATTGGATGTGAAAAAAGCAGTATTGATGACGACTGTATTCAGAAATGCCAGAAATCTTCATCTATTACCAATTTGAGCAAAGTCCCATTCTTTATTAAAAAAACAAAGGGCAACTATCATTGTATCTATAGCAATAACAACTTCTTGAACACAGACATCGTCACTGATTTACCGAATGTTTTTTCCAGTTTTTTCATTGACCTAAGGGATATAAAGACCGAAACTAAAATAGGGATGGATAAATCCGGAATAATAGCGCTTTTTGAACAACTCCTGAATGGAGATCGCGATTCAGAAAATGAACTCAAACAGATGATTCATCCTTCAACCAACGCCCAATATACAAAAGGACTCTAACAAAAACATTCTGCGAACAAGCCGCAGATGTTTTCATTATGGGAAACGACGTCCATCACTAAGTAAATAACTTTGGGCAGCGGGACGCTCTTTCAAAATATAATTGAAGTAAAAAAGGGGTCACACCTGTTTTATTTGGCGCCCAATACGTGCCGTCACGACATACAGCAAGGAAGATAAGCAGGATAATTGATACACTGTCCCCGGAATTCTTTGTTTTGATTTTCAGTCCCCATTAATAAGGGGGAGGCGTATTGGTGAAAAGGATGGCCTGGTCAAAAAAGACCTCGCTCCCGGGTGGTCCCTCAAAAGAAAAATAATTCCCGTCTTCGGTATTTCCCGGATAGGGACCGATGGTGGTCTCCACATCCACGTACATCCTGAAACCCATGATAACCGGCACCCCGTTGTTGATTCCGTTATAGGAACCGTCCAGATTGTAAGGGATCACAAAGGTGCTCTCATCTATGGGCCTTCGCGCAAATTTATAGACATAGAGCATGTCCTGTTGCGCCGTACTGATATCAGGCAGATATTCCGCCGCGGTACCGAAATAGCTGATTCTATCGGGAGTATTTGGGGTCCACGGCGTACTCAGGATACCGCCAACGCCGTTATAGACCGGCGTACCATTACTGCTCAGATTTGTACCATAACAGCTCACGTTTGAGTAGACGGTTTTCCCTGTCTGGTCATGGTTTACACCCAAGACGATGATGAGATCATCATCATTTAAGACAAATGAATCGGTCTGTAGATATAATGTGTCATTGGTTTCTCCGAGGACGTTTTCTCCCTCTTGGATGGCCTGACCATTTCCCGGATACAACCATGTGCTGGTCTTGAGCTCTCTGATGTATTGGAAATTCCCCCCGTGCTTGGCGATGACATTGGTTTTTAGCCGTTCCAAAAGCGCCCCCAGTCCCGCAATATCCTGTTCACGGATCCCGGTCTGGCGATCCCGGGGGTCAGGCGGCTCCATGGGGATTGTCGCCTTTTCCTTCCTGGGTGTCACCCGCAGCACCTCCAGGGTCGGGTTGTGGATGTATTTTTCCTTAGCCGTGCCCTGGTCAAACACGGTGGCCCTGTGGATGAAGTTCAGTAAATCGGACTCCATTTCCAGGCCGAACCGGACGTCATCGGGCAGGACAAGCGACAGGATGAGATCTTCAGTGATCCCGGCCTCTTGAATGGCCGACATCACATGATCGTGAACCTCCTGGTTGCCGGTGATGATGAAAACGAAGAATTTCTTAAAAGGATCGTTGTTCAAGAAAGGTTTGTAGTTGTTGATGGAATCTCCAAGCCGCGCATAGACCTTTTTGAAACCCGGGTTCTTTCCCTCGTAATAATACCGGCTCAGCAAATAGTGCTGGTAGCCGAAGTATTTGCATTCCGGCGGCGTGTTGGCCACCCATATGACGGCTTCGTCCTGGTCCATCTGAATGCCGAAGGGTATTCTGTTAAAGAGGTCGACCCTTGGGGAGATGGGATTCTGTACAATAAAGTATGTTGCGCCGGCATTCATGGCTTGGCAATCGGTCGTGTATCCCGCAGTAAACAATTCCGCGATGTTGACCAGGGAAATCTCCCCCTGCCGGACATGGAATTCCCCTTCCAGCTGCTGAGCAATGGTCTGGGTTTGTGGTACAATATCACCGATTTCCGGGGGAGGGGACGTGGTAACGGCAATGATGGATCCGCCTGCTTCCACCTCTATTTCACCGGAAAGGGCCTCGGCCAGGAAATTCAAGGGGGTCCAATAGATGCCCCCCGAGATCTCCAAAGGAGGTTCCATGGGGACCTCTGCAAGGGAGCAAAACCCCGAGGCAAATCCGACCGACACAAAGGAAATGATTTTGCCGTATTGAAGGACCATGCCGGGGGAGGGGGGATTGAGCATCTGGTAAAACGAAAGTCCGGAAATCTTGGTAGCAAAGGCCCGGGCATCTACAACAAGGCCGGTGGAGGTTTGTTTGGTTTGTATGGAGCCATCTTGCAGTGCGCCATTGACGCTCACCTTTACTCCCGGATCATCGTGGCTATCGTTGCTGCATCCCACAAGCAACATTATTGTCATCAGAAACAGTAGGGCTGGAATTGCTCTAGGAAAGAGGCTTGTTTCCATTCCAATTCTCCTTTCGCTGTTTATGGCTTGACCCCAGAAATAACGATTGGCCTTCGATGCCCTTCTCATGAAACCGGTGGACAGAGCCGATCCGGCAAAAACCTTGTGGCGGGTGCTGTGTCAGGGGAATCCGATCCGATCAGAAAAATAAACGGGGTCTGTCCCCTATTAGCACTATTAGCAAAGCCGGATCCCTTGCCGGAGTGGGCAAAGAATCCGCTTCCCGCCTGACGGGCCTTTCAGAGCGGAAAAAGCTGTTCAATCCGCTGGGCCAACATGACATCCCCGGTGGCCTTGAGGTCCCCGGACATAAAAGCCTGCATGCCGTTGGTTTCTTTGTTGACGATTCCGAGCCATGTGTCGCCCGACAGGGTCAGGGTCACGGAGGGTGATTCATGGATCCCTTCGCTGACCTGGCAGGCACCGTCTTTGATTACCACACTCCAGTTTCCGCCGTTATCGCCGGTGATCTCATACTGAAAAACCACATCCAGACCCTGGGCCGCATCCGCGTTGAACACCCGGGGCATCCTGTCGAAAACTTCCGTCACTTCCGTAAACGCCATTTTTTCATCCTCCTTAAATTATTTACCGATAAATTTGGGCTGTCTTTTTTCCATGAACGCCTTCATGCCTTCTGCCGCGTCCTTAGTGGCGATGACCTTGCCAAGGGCCTCTGAGAGATAGCCCACGGCCGCTTCAAAGGGCATTTCGCTCATGGCTGCAAATGCCTGCTTGCCGAGCCTTGTGCCGATGGGGCTCATGGATGTGAGATGTTTCAGCGTATCATCAACTTCACTGTCCAGCCGGTGCGGGCCCACGACGCGGCTGATCATTCCCAACCGTTCCGCTTCCACGGCCGGTATTTTCCTTCCCGTCAGGACCAGATCCATGGCCTTTTTCCTGGGCAAATTCCGATAGAGAAGTGCCCCCACCATCATGGGAAAGATGCCCACGTTGACCTCGGGCAGGCGAAAGTAGGTGTCGCCCCTGGCAATGACCATATCGCAGGCGAGCATCAAACCCATTCCGCCGGCAATGCACGGACCGTTTATGCGCGCCACCAGCGGTTTAGGGAATTTCGCCATTTCCTTGAGGAGCGCAGCGTAGGTCCTGGGACCCGACAATGGGTCCTCCCCCTGCCCGGCCCCCTGTCTTGCTAGGGCGCTCCCCAAATCCGCCCCCGCGCAGAAGGCCTTGTCCCCCTTTCCCGTGAGGCAAACCGCCCCCACCGTTTCGTCCCGATCCGCCTCCACCAGACGGTCCCGAAAAGACCGGATCATTTCCAGGCTGATGGCGTTTCTACGGTTCTCCCGGTTGATGGTCAGAAAGGCGACGTTGTCCTTGACTTCATACAGCAAATCATCACTCATGGGTCAACTTCCTCCAATCCGGAATTTAAGGGTATTCCAGGACCCGGTCCCCGATCTTCATGCGGGATATTTCCGTGGATGTCCCCGCGATCTGAATATATTTGGCGTCGCGGTATCCGGCTTCCACGGGGTTTCCGCACACATACCCCTTTCCGCCCAGGATCTGCAGGGCGTCGCTTGCGACCTTCTCGGCGGACTCGGCGCAAAATACCTTGGCCGAATGGGCCAGGACGTCAGCCTCCCGGTCTTCCGATTCGGACATCCAGGCGGCACGATAGGCCAGAAGCTGTGCCGTCTGAAAGAGCGTCAGCATCTCGGCCAGTTTGAAGCCGACCTCCTGATAGGCAACAATCGGTTTCCCCCCGCTTCTATGGGTCTTGGCATATTCAAGTGCTGCGTCAAATGATCGTCGCATGAGTCCCAGGCTTGCGGCGGTTAAGACCTGGTCTTCCCACATGCGGACTGTCTGAAGCACAGCACGATCCACGGGAGGGTGAATCACATGTGCCGGGGGAACAGGGCAGTCATCGAGTCGTATGGGCGATATGGGCACCCCCTCATATCCGAGGGTGGCCAGTCTGTGGCCCATGAAAAGACCTTTGCTCTCTTTTTCCATCAGAAAGAAGGCAGGTCCCTCCCGGCCATCGATTTTTCCGGCCACCGCGATCCAGTCTGCGATGGGTGCATTAATCACATGACCCTTGTTCCCGGTCACATGGAAACCGTCCGTGGAGGAGACGCCCATGGTATTGAGCGGGTCCTTTTCAATGTTCATGCCGTTTTCGGAGAGGGCTACGGCGCCGATGGTCTTTCCGCTTATGAGATCGGGAAGAACGGCATTTTTTTGATCCTCGCTGCCGAAAAGGGTAATGAGCCGCCCGAAGATGCGAATGCTCACCTCCACTGAAAGAAAGAGCGAGGGGGCCAGCGCCGCCAACTGTTCCTGCTTGGCCACCAGGGAAACGCTGTTGCGGCCGTTTTCCATTGAAGACATGGGATATCCGGCTTCCCCCAGTGACGTGAGCCAATGGCGGGTGATTCTCCGGACGTCCTCCATGGGCAGGATTTCCATCTGCCTCAGTTCGGCCGCGGTATCCCCGGCGAACAGTTCCCTGATCCTCTTGCAGATCTGTTTTTCCGCTTCCCCCATGTCAAAATTCATAAGCCGATAACCCTTTGCGCATCATTTAAATGAGTTTTGAGATGATTTTTTTCTGAATATCGGAGGTCCCGCCGCCGATGGGGGCGAGCCGGCTGTCCCTGAAATACCGTTCCACCTCATATTCCTGGCAATATCCATACCCCCCGAACAGGACCATGGCGTCATTGGCCGGCCCCAAAGACCAGTCTCCCACAAAGAGTTTGGCAATGGCTGCCTCCAGATGGTTCAGGGGTCTCCCCTGGTCTTTGCACCAGGCGATTCGATAACACAAGGTCCTGGCGGCTTCGATGAAGATCTTAATATCGGCCAGTTTATGTTTAATGGCCTGAAACTGACCGATGGGTCGGCCGAATTGGTATCGTTCCCGGGCATAGCGGGCGCATTTGTTTAGAACATAGGTCATGCCGCCCACAAAGGGGGCCAGGAGGGCGCTTCTGTCCCATTCCACGGTTTGCATGGCCATGAGGAATCCCCCTCCCTCCTGACCGATGAGGTTCGCCTCGGGGATTTCACACTCTTCCAGGATGAGTTCCGAAGTATGGGAGGTACGAACCCCCATCTTCATGAGATTGTTGCCGGCTGAAAAGCCCTTTAGTCCCTTTTCAACGATGAAAGCCGAAATCCCCGCATGCTTGAGATCTTTGCCGGTCTTGGCGTACACCACCGCCACGTCGGCCACGGGCCCGTTGGTAATGAACATCTTGTTGCCGTTTAAGATATACCGATCCCCTTTTTTTTCGGCCCGGGTGGTCATGGACGCCACATCCGATCCGGCATCCGGTTCGGTCAGTCCCATGCACCCCACCCACTCGCCGGAAGCCAGTTTCGGGATATAGGCGGTCCGCTGCCGATCGGTCCCGTGGGCATAAATGGTATCCGCGCAAAGGAAGGTGTGGGCGCCGTAAGCGAGCGTCAACCCCCCGTCCACTCCGGCCTCCCCCAGGGCTTCGCCTGCCAGGACCGTGGTTACCACATCCGCATCACTCCCGCCCAAACTTTCCGGAAAGTGAAGGCCCAGGATTCCGAATTCTCCCAGTTTGCCAAAGGATTGCCGGTCAAATTCGCCCTTGAGATCGTGTTCCTGAACCCTGGGCACAATCTCCTTTTTGGCAAACCGAATGACCTGTTCCCTGAACATGTGCTGTTCATCGGTAAATTGAAAGTCCATTGTTTCCTTTAAAGTCCCATGAACTTGGCGGCAATACCCTTCATAATCTCACTGGTCCCGGCGAAGATTGACAGGACCCTTGCGTCTCTCCAGGCCCGGGCGATGGGGTATTCTTCGCAATACCCGTACCCCCCGTGCAGCTGGACACACTGATCGGCTACGCGCATGGCCATTTCCGAGGTCCAGTACTTGCCCATGGATACGTTGACCACCACATTGGCCCCCTCCATGTGATCCACGACGAGCTTGTCCACGAAGGTACGGCCCAATCGGATTTCTGTCGCCATCTCAACAATCTTGAATTGCGTATTCTGAAATTTGGTTAGCGGTCGCCCGAAAGCGGTCCGCTCCCGGCAGTACTGAGTGGTCATCTCCAGCATCCGCTCGGCAGCGGCCACCGCGATGATGCAGCACATGAGCCTTTCTTGCTGCAGCTTCTCCATGAGCATCATGAAACCGCCGCCCTTCTGTCCCAGGCGATTGGTTTTGGGGATCCGGCAATCGCTGAAAAACAGTTCAGCCGTGTCCTGGCTGTGCCATCCCACCTTTTTGATCCTTTTTCCCCTTTCAAATCCGGGCGTGTTTTCCTCCACCAGATACAGATCTATGGCCTGATAGGGGTTTTCCACGGACGGATCTTTTGTGGCCACCACGACCAGCCCGCAATTGAGGCCGTTGCTGATAAAGGTCTTCTGGCCGTTTAGCACCACATCATCCCCATCTTCAACAGCCGTGGTCCGGATGGCGGCAAGATCACTTCCGGCATTGGGCTCGGTCATGGCCACAGCCGTGATCAACTCTCCCGAGATGCATCCGGGAAGATATTTTTTCTTCAATTCTTCGGAAGCAAAGGATGTGATGTAGGGAACAATAATATCGCTGTGCAGGGGCGTGGCCAATCCGGTATTTCCCGTCCTTCCCAGCTCTTCGGTCAGGATTACCGAATAGAGAAAATCCGCCCCGAGCCCGCCATATGACTCGGGCACATCCATGCAGAGGAATCCCTGTTCCCCCATCTTCCGCCAGACGCTCTTGGGCACCCTGCCGGCTTCTTCCCATTCGTCGGCGTGTGGAATGACCTCTTTTGCGAAAAATTTCCTTACCGCTTCCCTGAAAATCCGGTGTTCTTCCGTATATTTAATAATTTCCATCAGATTGTAGTCCTCCCGTTGGTTGTGGCGGATCTCAGGCCCAGGATCTCACGGGCTTCCGCGGGAGAGGCCGGTTCCCGGCCCGCCTCCCTCACGATATTGACCAGGGCATCCACCAGAACCCCGTTGTTCTTCGCCTTCTCACCCCCCGGCAGATAGAAGGTGTCCTCGAGCCCCGTCCTCACATTGCCGCCCAGTTCAGCGCATTTACGATGCAGGTCCCAGATCTCACCCCGGCCCACCGCGATGACCTGGTAATGGGTCCCTTCCTGCATCTCATCCACAAGGATGGGGAGCAGATCGGGCCGCGCGGGCATGCCGCTTTGAACCCCCATGACGCAGGAAATATGGGCCGACTCCTGAAACATCCCGTTTTTCCGGAAAAGACCCACACTCCGGACAATGCCGGTGTCAAAACACTCGAACTCAGGTGTGATACGGTTTGCGATCATCACATCCAGAAACCCTTGGATTTTTTCCACCCGGTTGTCGAAGAGGGCCGGGGGCCAGGCCCATGATCCGTTGGCGCGAAGCTTCAGATAATTCAAAGACCCGGCATTGCAGGCGGCCATCTCCGGTTGAAATTTTTCAAGGCATGCCACAGGACCCGAGATATCGGGCCCCACAACCCCCGTGCTCATGCAGATGATGATCTCCGGTATGCGGTCCTTGATGGCCGCCAATATGTTCCCCACAATATCCAGGTCCCACGTGGGCAGATGCCCCATCCCTTCGGCCTGGTTCCTGAAATGACAGTGGAGGATGGAAGCCCCCGCGTCATATGCCTGCATTGCGTGGTCCGCCATCTCCTCCGGGGTGACCGGGACATGGTGAACCGAAGGATCTGTCAGGACCCCGGTAAGGGCACAGGTTACCACCGTTTTTTTCTGACTCATGTTGACCTCCCTTTATTATGCCCCTTTGAAGTTGCCCTTTCGCTTCTGCATTTTGGCGCTTATGGCCTCAAACAAATCTTCCGACGGCAAAATCATGGATGATCTTGCCGCATTGTAATGAAGCGACCGTTTTAAACCGACCTCATCATCGAACAGAAAGATATCTTTTGCCCCCTGCACCGCCAATGGGGGGTTGGATGCAATCTCTTCGGCCATTTCTATTGTCCCTGCTTCCAGTTCATCCCTATCCGTATAGACATCATTGACCAGCTGGATCATTCTTGCCCGGTCCGCATCAAACCGATGCCCCCGGAAGGCGATCTCCCGGGCGTGCCCCCTCCCCACCACCCTGGGGAGCCGCTGTAGTCCGCCCACATCCGTAATAAAGGCCAGGGTGGCCTCGGGCAGGGCGAAGATTGCATCCGCCGTACAGATGCGGATGTCACAGCAGAGAACCAACTCCAGGCCGGCCCCGAGGCAATGGCCGTGAATGGCCGCAATACTCGGCTTGGAGAGTCTCTCCAGACGATTATGGATATCCTGTACATCCTTGATTTTTTGAAAGAATTTCAGCTTCTGCGTTGCCCCCGGCTTATCTCCGATGGCCGAGATCAGTTCGTTTTCAGGACCGAGATCGATGCCCGCACAGAAGGACTTGCCTTCTCCGGTGAGGATCACCACCTTCACCTCCGGATCTTCGCCCGCAGCGGTTATGGCCCGATCAAGGGCCTCCCAAACGGCGAGATTCATGGCGTTGCGCTTCTCAGGCCGATTCAGGATAATCCGGCCCACGTCTCCCTTTTTCTCAAATCTCACCAGATCGTTCTTTCGTGGTCCAGTTTTTATTTGATGGTCATCGGTCATTGAAAATATCTCCTCTCCTTGCTTTCTAAATCTCGATCTCCAGGTCCCCGAGGGGATAGGAGACGCAGGCATGCACATACCCGAATTGCGTATCCGACTTCCTGACCGGCACCCCCTTTGGCTGGAATACCCGCCCCGACACCACCCGCACCCTGCACATGCTGCACTCCCCCGATCGGCATAGGGCCTTGAGGGTGAGACCTGCTTTCTCCAGCGATTTGATCACCGGCTCACCCGCACGGGCGGAAATGGTCCCCTTCTCTTTTACCGCGATTGAAAACGCCTGGTTCGCATGAATCTCCCGGGGCCAGCCCGGGCAGGCGGAGACCTCCAGAGGGGCGCCGTAGACTTCTTTACGTATTTTCCTTCCCGGAATGCCCAGTTCCTCCAGCTCCGGGATGCAGAAATCATAAAGCCCCTGTGGGCCGCAGAGATAAAAGGTTTTTCCCGAAAGGTCGCCCAGTTTCTCTTGGATCAGTTTTCCGGTGATCAGCCCCACTGTCCCTGGGTAGTCTTCGGATGGCTTTTCAATGACCGGGAGGTATTGAATGTTCTCAAATCGAGCGGAAAGAGATGTGAGTTCATGGTGGAACAGGGCCTCTTCAAGGGTTTTGCTCCCGAAAAAGAGGTGAACATGCCGGTCCAACCCGCATTCAGCGATCTCTCGTATCATGCTCATAAAGGGCGTTATGCCGGCGCCGCCGGCAATCAAGACGATGCTTTTGTCATGGAAGAGGGGGTTATGATAGAAGTTGCCGCAGGGCCCTGAGCTATGTAAAATTTCCCCCTTCTTCACATGATCAAGGAGAAAATTGCTCACCAGCCCCGATGGAACCCTTCGAACCGTAATATCCCAGAACCCCGCCTGGTTAGGGGGCGAGGATATGCTGTAGGGCCGGTTGGTGAGGATGCCGCCGGTCTCCACCAAAAGTGAAATGTACTGCCCGGCAAGAAACGGCGGGAGTTCATTCTCCTCGGAAACCAGCCTGAATGTCTTGGCCGAAGCGGTTTCTTCTATAATCTCGCCCAGGCGGAGTCTCAGTCGAGGCGGATGAAGCCGGTTGATGAACCGCTCCGGCATACTCCGCTCTTGGGTATAATCCACACCGAACTTCCGGCTGTACTCAATCTCCCCAATGATATCGTCATATCCGTCAAAGTCTTCAAACACGGCTTTTTTCATTTTTCTTCCTTCTCCAATTTACGTACGATGGATTTGGCAACTCTGAGGCCGGCCTGAAGGGTGGGATGAAACCCGCAATCTCCCACCCAGCCGCTGGCAAAGTAGAGCCCATGAATGGGAGAATACCGACCCGGCTGAAAGAACATGGAATCCTTGATATACTGCTCGTATCCGTAGATGGCCCCCTCCGGATGGCCCAGATACCGCATGTGCGTCAGCGGGGTGGCGACCTCCAGTTCTTCAATGTGTCCCCTGACGCCGGGATAGATCTCCTCCACCCTTCGGAGCATCTCCTCCGCACACTTAAATTTCACACTGTGATACTCCCGCGGGGGAACCCGCAGCCAGGCCTTCCCGTATTTGAGGATGACGATATTGGCCTGGCAGGTCCCCGGGGGGGAGAAATCCGGATCCGCCACATCATAGCAGCTCAGGACCATGGGTTGATCCCCGATGGACAACTCCCCCATCCTGCCGAGCATCCGGTCCGACACATCCAGGTCTTTGAGGAGAAAACTGGTCGGTTCCGTGAACCCCAAGGCATCCGGTTCACAATCGAAACCAACGAACAGGGTGAACGCCGACGGGCTGAGACTTCTCCCTCTCATCTCCCTCTGTACCCCGTCCGGGACATGTTCCGGGTCCATGAGGCCCACGTAGGTGGATATCTGCGATGCGTTTGAGACCACAAACCGGGATCCTATCCGGTCCCCGTCCTCAGTCACGACGCCCTTGACCGCCCCATCTTCCACAATGATCTTCTTAACGGCGCAGTTGTAGCGCACCGTCCCCCCGTGAGAAAGGAATTTATTGACAATGACATTACTGAGGGCCTGGGAACCGCCCTTGATGTGAAAGGGTTTAAATTCGATGTAGGTAAAAAAAATCATGGCCAGGTAGGGAAATGCCAGCCGGTCGGGCGGGAGACCGATATATCCCCAGTACACGCTTATGACGGCTTTTAAGAGCGGATCCGTAAAGAGTTCGTCCAGGACCTGGGCCGCTGTTTTGAAGGCACAGGCATACATGTCCGGATATTTTTCGCGAGAGGGCTCGGGGTCCTTGAAGAAAAAGGCGGCCAGCATCTGGTTGGCGTAGGCATAGACCAGATTGAAAAATGTGTCGATGGCCTGATGCTCATGGGGGAATCGTGCCTTCAATTCCCCTAGAACATGGTTTTTGTCGGGCTTGAATCCGATCTTGAAGCCGTCCGGCATGACCACGGTGTAGAGATCCGGCATCTCCACCAGCTCCAGTTGATCCAGAACCCCAAGGCTCCCCAGCATCATGCGCAGGGGCCCGGGTTTCGTGGGTGTCCCCATGCCGCTCAACTGATGGAGGGCCACTTCAAATTCGAAACGGCCCCGGCAGAAACTGGTGGCGCACCCGCCCGGAATATTGTGTCGCTCCAGGAGCAGTACCCGCAGCCCTTTTTGGGCCAGTGCCGTCGATGCCGTGAGTCCGCCGTTCCCCGCACCGATGACGATTGCATCATAGTCATCCATAGAAAAGCCTCCGTTTACCCGCCGGTCGTCCCGTCGCCGGTCGCGTTTTTCTCCATCTCCATTTCTCTGAGCTTTCTCCTCAACACCTTTCCGATGGCGCTCTTGGGGAGTTCATCCATCCATTCCACCTGCCTGGGAACCTTGTAGATGGCGAGTTTCTCCTTGCACCAGGCTTTTACCTCATCTTCGGTGACACTCTCACCGGCCTCCGGGACGATAAAGGCTTTCACGGTCTCCCCCCGGTAGGCATCCGGGACGCCCACCACACAGGCCTCCATTATTTTAGGGTGCTCGTAGAGGACTTCGTCAATATCTCTGGGATAGATGTTGTATCCCCCTGCGATGATCATGTCTTTCTTCCGGTCCACAATGAAGAGGTATCCTTCATCATCCATGTATCCGATATCTCCGGTGTAGAGCCATCCATCGCGTATGGTGTCAGCCGTCTCTTCCGGCTGCTTGTAGTATCCGCCGGTCACCTGGGGGCCCTTCAGGAGAATTTCTCCCGACTCCCCGAGGGGCATATCCTTTGTGCCGGTATCCACGTCCACGATCCGGCAGTCCGTATCGGAAACAGGGACCCCCACGCTCCCGGGCTTTAATGTCCCACCCCATGGATTGGCATGTGACAGTGTGGACGTCTCGGTCAGGCCGTAGCACTCCACAATGTCCGCTCCCACGGCTGCTTTCCATTGTTTGATGGTCTCGTGAGCCAAAGGGGCGGCCCCCGACACACATCCCTTGACGGATGAAAAATCCGTTTTCCGGAAATCCTCATGGGCCAGAACCCCCACAAAAATGGTGGGGACGCAGGGAAACCAGTTGGGCTTGTATTTCCGGGTCATTTCAAGGACCACACCCGGATCCGGCCTGGGGATGAGGACGTAGGTAATCCCCCTGTATATGGCCGTATTCATGCCGGTGGTGAACCCGGCCGTATGAAATACGGGAAAGGTGCCCAGCATCACATCCTTTCCCTCGTCCACAGTCGTAAGCCAGGCTTTCAACTGTTGGACACAGATGCTGCAATTGGCATGGGTCAGCATCACGCCCTTGGAAAGGCCCGTGGTCCCACCGGTGTAAAGGAGTGCCGCCAGGTCATCAAACAGGACCTCCGTTTTTGGTGGGTCCGCAGGATACCGCTTGATCAGGTCCATGAACTCCGGGACCCCCTCGGCCGGGTCGTGCTTCCGGTGCATCTTCTTTTTGACAAAGGGAAAGAGCTGCTTTTTCGGGAAAGGGAGATAATCGCGGATGTGGCAGGAAATGATGGTCTCTATCCCCGTTTTCTCCTTCAGCTTGAGGAGTCTGGGGACCAGGAGATCCATGCATATGGCCATCTTTGAATCCGAGTCATTGAGCTGGTGCGCCAGTTCGGTTTCCGTGTAAAGCGGGTTGTTCATGACCACCACGGCCCCCAGCCTGAATACGGCATAGGAGGCGATAATCACCTGGGGCATGTTCGGGAGTATCAGGGATACCTTGTCGCCCTTTTGTATTCCGAGATCCGCCAGTGCGCCGGAAAACCGGTTGACCAGCTCATTGAGCCGTCGGTAGGTGATGGTTTTCCCCATCATCACCAGGGCGACGGTTTCCGGATGTTTCTGGGCGGTCCGTTTAAGGACATCGGGCAGGGTCAATGTTTCATAGTTAATGGTGGGCGCGACATCTTTGGCATATGCCTTGTGCCAGAATCGGTCTTCCATAGTGCTTCCTCCTCGAGTGTTACCGGGAGATACACTGGTCTCCCGGTGTGGCCAGGGGTCCAAGAAAGACTACATATTAAGAGCTCCTGTTTTGAGGAGCATTTTAAATGATTATCTCTTCGGTTTATTCAACCCACGCATCAGTTCCCGCATGATGATCAGCCGCTGAATCTGATTGGTTCCGGCCCCGAACTCGATGCCCTTTACATCCCTGTACATCCGCTCAATGGGGAACTCCCGGATAAACCCATAACCTCCAAATACCTGGAGCGCTTTGCCCACGGCCCGCACGCCCGCTTCGGCGCAAAAGAGCTTTGCGTACGACGCCTCGAGGCTGACCCGTCCGCCTGAGGACGCACGGGATGCGGCCCAGTAAGCGAGGACCCGGCCGGCTTGAATATCCGTGGCCACATCCGCCAGGATCTGCTGCATCATCTGGAACGAGATGATGGGTTTGCCGAACTGGTGCCGCTCGGCAGCATACTTGAATGCCAGGTCAAAAGCGCCCTGGGCCACCCCGATGGGGGCTATGGACCAGAGTATCCGCTCCCGGTCGAGCCCGCTCATGAGGACGTTTAACCCATGGTTCTCTCCGCCGAGCAGGTTCTCGGCCGGCACCTCACAGTTTTCAAAGATCAACTCTCCCGTCGGAGATCCCCGGACACCCATCTTTTTGAGCGTCTTGCCCGTGGAAAACCCATGCGAATCCTTCTCCACAATAAAGGCGGATATCCCCTTGGGACCGGCTTCGGGATCGGTCTTTGCGTAGACCACGACGACGTCCGCCAGAGGACCGTTGGTGATGAACATCTTTGTGCCGGTCAGAAGATAGCTGTCTCCGTTTCTGACCGCCCGGGTTCGAAGCGAGAGGGCATCGGAGCCGGCCTCGGGCTCGGTGATGGCAAGGGCCCCGATCTTCTCCCCCCTGATCAGTGCGGGCAGGTATTTTTTCCGCTGGGCCTCATTGCCGTTTCTGCAAATATTCTCCGCGCACAAAATGGCGTGTGCGCCAAAGGTGTTCCCGGTGGAGACACACCCGCGCATCAACTCTTCCATCACCAGGACGCATGAAAAGAATCCCGCGTCGCTCCCGCCGTACGCCTCGGGGATGGATATGCCGAAAAGACCCATGTCGGCCATGGCCCTGAAATTCTCTTCCGGAAATCTTTCCTGCTCATCGATCTCGGGGGCCAGAGGAATCACATCCCGGTCCACGAATTTGGCCACGGTATCTTTCAACATCCGCTCTTCTTCGGTCAATTCAAAATCCATTTGGCAGCCTCCCGATTTTCTAGTCCTCGTCCTCATCCGCCGCTTCCTGAACAAAGCGTTTGATAAACCCGGTATGGAAATCCCCTTTCAGAAACTTCGGATCATCCATCACATGCAAATAAAGGGGGATGGTGGTCTTGATGGGTTCAATTTGAAATTCTTCAAGGGCCCGTTTCATGACCCGGACGGCGCCCAACCGGGTCAGGTCATGGGTCACCAGTTTGGCCATCAGGGAGTCATAGAAAATGGGCAGTTCATACCCCTGGTAGAGGTGGGTATCGAGCCTGACGCCGAACCCTCCGGGCGGACGATAATGGGTAATGGTCCCGGGAGAGGGCGCAAACCCCCGGTCCGGGTCCTCTGCATTGATCCGGCACTCCATGGCCCATCCCCTGATGGACAGGTCGTCAAAGGAATACCCCAGGGGTTCTCCGGCCGCCAACCGGATCTGTTCCTTGACCAGGTCGATCCCCGTGGTCAACTCGGTTACCGGGTGTTCCACCTGTATGCGCGCATTGATCTCCATGAAATAGAAAGCGCCGTTTTTGTCCACCAGGAATTCCACCGTGCCCGCGTTCACATAATCGGCCGCTTTCAGGACGGCCATGGCAGCTTCTCCCATCTCCCGGCGAAGGGTAGGGCTCACAAACGGAGACGGGGATTCTTCAATCAATTTCTGGAAGCGCCGTTGGATGGTACACTCCCGCTCCCCCAGGTGGGCGACATGGCCTAAGGTGTCGCAGAGCACCTGGAACTCAATGTGGCGCGGTTCGGCAATGAACTTCTCAATATACAAGGTCGCATCTCCAAAGGCGGCGCCGGCCTCCATGCGGGCGATGGGAAATTCCTCCACCAATGTTTCTTCATCTTCGCAAATCCTTATCCCGCGGCCCCCCCCCCCGCCGGCGGATTTGATCATCACCGGATACCCCATTTCCCCGCATACGACCTTCGCCTCCTCAACCGTGGGGACATGCCCCCGGCTGCTGGGGATCACCGGGACCCCCGCGGATTCGGCAATCTTTTTTGCGGCCAGCTTATCCCCGGCAAGTTTTAAGTTAGCGGCTGTGGGGCCGATAAATGCCAGGCCTTGGGCTTCGCACAGGGTGGCGAATTTCTCACGCTCCGACAGGTACCCGTAACCCGGATGTATGGCGTCCGCCCCGGTTTCTTTTGCGGCCTGCAGGATGATTTCCATGTTTAAATAACTTTTTGAACTCACAGCCGGACCGATACACACCCGTTCATCGGCCAGGGACAGGTGAAGGGATTCCCGATCCGCCTCCGAGTACACCGCCACCGTATGGATCCCCATTTCTTTGCAGGACCGGATAACCCGGTGGGCGATTTCGCCCCGATTGGCGATGAGTATCTTGGAAAATAAGGTCTTAGACGACATCACATCATGCCTTCTCAATGACAAACATGAGGTCATCGTCCTTCAAAGGGATCTCATTTTCCGCTGTGATCTCAATAATTTTCCCCGCAACGGGTGCCTTGACGCTCTGGAATACCTTCATGGTCTCCAGAAGCGCCAACACCTGCTTTTTTTTGACCACATTACCCAATTCCACATACCTCTCCTGATCCGGACCGGGGCTCCGATAGAACACCCCCGACATGGGCGCTCGAACCTCCACCCGCTTGGAACGCTTCTCTGCATCACTCATGATGGTATTCCTTTCGCCTCGCTCCCTGATCTGTTCGTCCCCGTCATGTGGGTTCTGTTCCGTGGCCCTTGGCCCTGGGGGGCGGCGGCTTACTCTTATTCCGTGTGAGTTCAATGGCCTCAATAATCCGTTTTCGGGTCTCTTTCGGGTGGATGATCTCATCCACCACCTGGGCGGTCCAGCTTCCGGCCGCCTCAAAGACATCGACCGGTTCCCTGCCCCTGTTCAGGTATCCGGGGAAGGCGTCATCTTCAATGCCGCATGGAAAATCGTCCCGGTAATCTATGGTTGATGCTTCCACACTGAACTTTGCCGTGGGCCAGGCATAAGTGATGTCAACGCCCATATCCTTGACGCACCCCAGTATCATGCCCCCCGCATCCGCATGGGCCTGCCGCAACACTACGGAAATCTTGGGGATGGTGGCTGTGGCATAGAGATCCAGAATCTTTCCGAAATGCCGGATCAACCCGAGCGCCTCCTGGGCCTCCCCCGGCACCAGGGGCGGTGTGTCCACCAGGGTCACCAGCGGGATGGAATAGGCATCCAGCACTTGCAGGAATCGGTAGTATTTATCGCAGGCGTTGATTTCAATGACGCTGCCGGGGGTTTTGGGATTGCATGCCACAACCCCCACGGCTTCTCCATTAAAATGACAGAAACAGGTGATCAATTGCCCTGCGTATTCGTCCTTGATTTCGTAATACGCCCCGTCATCCACCAGACTTTTGATCACTTGGTGCATATCGTACGGGGTATCATGGTCATCGGGGACCATGTCGCATAATTCTCCCACCTCCCGGTGGGGACTGTCGGTGGTTTCCCTGAGCGGGGGCCGCTCTTCCCAGTTGGACGGGAGGTATCCCATCAATTTCCGGGTCTTTAAAATGGTCTCTTCATCGTTTTCGCCCACCACGTCACAGGTGCCGCTGTAGACCATGTGATAATCCGCTCCCCCCACATCATCGCCGATCTTCTCGGAGGTGGCCGCCTGGGTCATGCGGGGACCGCCGAGCCACAAGTGCGCCGACCCCCGGCTCATGAGCAGAAAATCGCAGAGGGTGGGACAGTAGGCCTGTCCCGCGATGCAGGGACCCAACAGGACATTGATCTGGGGGATCATCCCTGAATATCTGGACTCCAGGGCAAACCACCAGTCGATCCCGGCCATGGGCACATCCCGGTACCCGAGCCGTCCGCCCGAGGAGTCCAGGAGCCATATCATGGGGATTCCCCAGGCCGCCGCCATCTCCATCATTTTGACGAACTTAAGGCCGTGCTGGGTGCCGATGGAACCGCCCAGGACCGTGAAATCACTGGCGTAGACCACCACCTTTCTCCCCTCGATCCGCCCGGTTCCCACTACCGCCCCGTCGCACGGAGCATCTAATTCCCTTCCGTCTATCCTGGATCCGGTGGTGTTGACGCTCGATCCCAGTTCGGAGAAAGAGTCCTCGTCCAGGAGGCAGGCGATCCGTTCCCGGGCCGTCATTTTACCCCGGTCATGCTGCCTTTCGATATGCGCAAGTCCGCCACCGGACCGGTTTTTTTCATGGATCTCGGTCAGTCGTTTTATGGCGCTGTCCATTTTTTCACCCATTTAGGCCGCCCTCCTTGCCGGTTACGCGGGTTTTATGGAACGTTTTTTCTCCGGGAGTACTTCATGCTTGTTCCGGACCGCTGTAAGAGCCTTGATAATCCTGGGCCGGGTGTCTCTGGGATCAATCACTTCATGGGCCGTATAATAGGACGTCCATACCTTGGCAAGGTTCATCACCGAAAACTGTTCTTTGAGGATGCCGAGGAACCGATTGAACACCTCATCATAATTCCCCTGCTCTTTGGCTTTGGCCAGCTCTTTGTGGAAGATGGCATGAACCACGGTCTCGGGGCCCGTGGGCGCAAACTCGGCCGTGGGCCATGTGTAGACAAGGTCCGGAAACATCTTGGAACACCCCATAACAATGTTGGCCCCGCCGTATGACCGCCTCAATACCATGGTGATTTTGGGGCAGGTGAGATGGGCATAGGAGTGGAGGAGCTTGGCGCCGTGCCGTATTACGCCCATGCGCTCCCATCGGTCGCCCGGCGGGAAGGCCGTGGTGTCCACCAGGGTGACCAGGGGGATGTTGAAGGCATCCAGAAATCTCATAAACCGGTCATATTTATCCGATGCATCCGGTTCCATAATGCCGCTCAATTCATCCGGATTGTTGGCCACAAGACCGGTCACATGGCCGCCGAACCGGCAAAACCCGGTCACCAGGTGCGATGCGTAATCTTCTTTCAGTTCAAAGAAGGTCCCATGGTCCACGATTAATTCAATGATTTCATGGATATCGTAAGTAAACTTGGGATTATCAGGCATCACATCCAGAAGGGCTTCCTCCCGCCTCTCGGGATCATCTCCGGTCTCCTCTAAGGACGGTTTTTCCCAGCAACTGGCCGGCAGGAATTTCAGCAGGTCTTTCAGACGACGAATGGCGTCTTCATCATCCCGGGCAATGAGGTCGCACTGCCCGCTTTTTTCCATATGGAATTCAGCGGTACCCGCGTCATCCGATTCTTTTTCGCCCCCATACCATAAAAATGCCGCATTTTCTCTCATGATCAAAAAATCGGAAAGTACGGCAATGGAGGCCATGAGCCCGGCACAAGGCCCCAAAACAAGGGAAATTCTGGGAATCACCCCGGAATACAGAGAAAAGTTCCGGATGAAGCGGCCCAGACCGGAGAGACCGCAATCCCCCCCTTTGATCCCGATCCTTAGCCCCGCCGAATCGAAAATGCAGACCAGAGGCATCCTTTTTTGTCCGGCCATTTCAACCAGATCCGCCAGTTTCCAGGCCGCCTGGTCGCCGAGAGACCCGGACATGACCGAGAAATCCATGACGCACAGGGCCGCCATCTTCGTATTGATTTTCCCGAAGCCCATGACCACCCCGTCCGATGGACACGGCCGGGGGTTGCCGTCAAAGGGCGCTCGGGAATCGGTCACCAGGGAGCCCATTTCCTCAAAAGATCCCGCATCCACCAGCCGGGCGATGCGCTCCCTGGCGGTGAGCTTATTAAGACCGCGCTGGATATCCAGCCGGGCGTTTCCTCCGCCCGCCAGATTTTCACGGCGAACCCGGTCCAGACGTTCCAGGTAGCCGTCCATCCATTTTCCCATACCGTCATCTCCCCTTAGGAGCCCCTTAGAAGCCTGGAGGTTAAACCTCTAATGCCCGAAGGAATCCTTGCCGTATGGCCTCGGTGATTTTCCCCGGGGCCTTCGCGTCCCCGATTTCAATCAATTCGGTATCCGTATCCTGAATCGCCTCTGAAAGGTTGCGTACCGGGGAGACCCCGGCGGCCATTACCACGGTATCAGCAACAATGGTCTCTTGCCCGTTGCCGGTCTCCACCACCACCGCGTCTTCCCTGATCTCCAGGAGCCGTGTGCCGGGCCGCAGGTTCACGCCCAGAAGTTTCAATGACTTCATCAGGGACCATCGCGCGGTTTTCCCCACGTTGTTGGCCAGCCGGGGAACCATGTCGATGATCGTGACCCGTCTGCCGGAGGCCCTCAAAAGAGATGTGGCGTAATCCCGATCCTCTGCCCCGTGCAACATCAGGAAGGTGTAGGTGTCGGGGTCGGGCACATCCATGGCGGCAATAAAATGGGCTGTCTCGCACCCGGTTGCGCTTCCGCCCACAACCACCACATCCCGGCCGATATCCCAGGTTTTTTCCGACAGCACGTCCCATGCATCCGTCACATGGGGCATTTGAGCGCCCGGCACATCAGGAGAGACCGGTCTTGCGCCCGTTGCCGCCACCAGCAGATCCGGATTTTTTTGGGATACCATGTCAGGCGTCAGGAGGGTATCGAGTATGACCTCGACCCCCAGCAAATCCATCCGGTCACGCATGCTGATAATGAGCTTCATCAGTTCCGCCTTGCCCGGGGGGGCCCCTGCCAGATTGACTTGTCCTCCGAGACGCGCCTCTTTTTCGAAGAGGGTAACCCGGTGACCCCTTTCCGCCGCCGTGATGGCGAACTGCATGCCCGCAGGTCCGCCGCCCGCTACCATGATCGTTTTGGGCTCTTCTGCCCGCTCCACCTTGTAATATGCCTCGTATCCGGCCAAGGGGTTCAGGATACACGTCACGGGATTCCCCGAAAAAATGGTATCAAAGCAGCCCTGGTTGCAGGCAACACAGGGAACGATCTCCTTAAGCCTCCCCTCCTGTACCTTGCGGGGAAGCGCCGGATCCGTAATGAGCGATCTACCCCAGCAGATCATATCGCAGGAACCCGACCTAAGGGCCCGTTCCGCCACATGGGGGTCTCCCAGCCGGTTTGATGCAAAGACCGGTATGGTCACCGCCTCCTTGATCCCGCGCGCCAGGTACAAGAATCCCCCGGCCGGCACATTGCCTGTCAGTTGGGGCACGGTGGTTTCATGCCATCCGCCCGTCACATTGATGGCATCTACGCCTGCCTCTTCCGCTGCCCGGGAAAAGAGGGCCGACTCCCGGTTGGTATTGCCGCCTTTCATGAATTCATTTCCCGCAACCCGGATCCCCAGGGCCGTATCTTCTCCGATGGCTTTTCTGACACGGCCGATCACCTCCAGGGGGAACCGCATACGGTTTTCGATTGTGCCGCCGTAATGATCGGTGCGTTTATTGGTCACCGGTGAGAGGAACTGGCTCATGAGATACCCGGTGCAGGTCAGGATTTCCACAAAATCGACACCCGTGGCAACCGCCCGGATCGCTGCCTTGACGTAGGCCTCCTGGACCACTTCTATGTCTTCGAGGGTCATTTCCCTGGGCGTCTCCTTGGTCAGTTTACTGGGAATGGCGGAGGGCGCGATGGGGGTCATACCGGTAAGGAAAGAGAAGGCATACCGGCCCATGTGCAGGAGCTGGAACGCCACCTTCGCATCGGTTTCCCGGTGCACTTGATCAATGAAGTCTTTCAATGGGTCAATAAACGCGTCCTCATGCAGCCCCACCATGATGGGGACACTGCCCACCCGGTCTATGGAGAGGGGTCCGATGGTCAAGAGCCCGACACCGCCCCGGGCGCGTTCCATGAAAAAGGCCTTTAAACGGTCATTAAAAGAGAAGTTCGTGCTGTAGGCCAGCCCCATGGAGGGCATGACGATCCGGTTCTTGATCTCCAGGTTGTTGATCCGTATGGGTTCAAAGAGCTTTATAAAATCCATGTTCGACTCCTTTCCGGTCGTGGGAAGACTGTTTTACGGCACGGCTCTCCCCTTCTCAGTTCTCGTACTTCCCGACAATGGAAATACTGCAGACATTCATAAAGGGGACCCCACCCAGGTTGTGGGTCAACCCGAAACGCGGGTCCTCGATCTGCCGCTCACCGGCCCTGCCGTGAAACTGCAGATACATCTCGTAGAGCATCCGGAGACCCGAAGCCCCGATGGGATGGCCGAAACATTTGAGCCCGCCGTCCACCTGGCAGGGGACACCCCCGCCTTCCCGGTCGTAGAATCCACCCATCACATCTTTCACCGCCTCGCCTCTTTGGGATATATGGAGGTCCTCATAGGTCACCAGTTCGGTGATGGAGAAACAGTCATGCAGTTCCATCATGCTGATCTCTTCCCTGGGATTTTTGATCCCGGCCTCTTCATAGGCCCGGGTGCTGCACTTATCGGTGGTCATGAAATGGTCCCCGTCCCATCGGTTGTATCCCATCTCCTCACCGCTACTGAGCGCCAACTGCAGGGCTTTGACCGTAATAAAATCCTTTTTGCCCATGGCCAAGGCCTTTTCCACCGTGGTCACAATGGCACAT
>JABGPV010000050.1 GCA_018644785.1 Deltaproteobacteria bacterium
GCTGTCGGGACTACAACGTGGGCGGGTGCTCTCAACTTTTGTAATGATCTGGTGCTGCCTGACAATGGCTATAGTGACTGGCGGCTCCCCACCATTTATGAGCTTTACCCATTGCTCGTAGCTCATGGTAATCCTGAACAGCATATTTACTACTGGACCAGTACAGAGGTGTGGGGCAATGAGGACCCGTCTATGACATGGGTCGTATACAGAGATGGACCAATGAAATACAAAAAGTTTGATGTTAATGACAGCGCGTATGTATGGCCCGTGCGAGGCGGCTATCATTGATTTGGTTATTCGAGTCATTTGATCATTTGAGGTAGGGGCTACAGGAGGATTTTATCCCCGCCCCAGCCCACCTTACCCACAGCTGTACGTACTCCCCAAGCCGGGTGGAACCACAAGATTCCCCCGGCCCTTGCTCATAAAGCCGGATTGCAGGCACAAAACGGAAGGATTGATCTGGCAGCTTTGCGAAATCTGGTCGAATGTGGTACGCAAGGATCATGCACGAACCCTTTTCCGCAACCGGCCAAACGGAAAATCGTCCTACCCCAATATTTTGTGGTGGTAAAAAATTCCGATTTAACTTCAGAGAACATTCTAGTGCCGCAACGCAAAACTTGGAAGAGCCATCTATTGATCGCCAAACGAAGCGAGATATAATACTATTACACCGATTTTGGGTAGGACACACAGGCCAGGTAATGATGCTCCTCCATGAGTCGCTGAAAACTTTGCTCTTCAAGCGGACGGACGATTTCGACGATAGCATCTATAAGGTTCAACACTGTTTACCCCAGATTGAAATGAGTTTTGGCTAAACACATAACTCATCCGAGGTTGTTTGTTCAGTATTTTCATTACTGATTTTGGCACATAAATGGTGAAGAACAATATCGCATTGCCATTGTAGCATTGCCGTTGAAGCCGAACGCTGTTTCAACTATACTCAATTTTCAAAAAAGCGAGTTTTTTCAGCGGAGGGAAGTTGGAATCGGACGACCTGAAGAGAAAAGCGGAAGCCATAGAATGGTTTCACACAATGGATCTCGGCGGCGGAGTAATCACGGAAGGTGTCAATGAACCAAGCCGCAGGCTCCCTCTTCTTGGAATTCCCGAGGATTTGAGTGGAAAGCGGGTCCTGGATATCGGAGCCTGGGATGGTTTTTATACCTTTGAATGTGAACGTCGGGGCGCCGAACTCGTTCTTGCGACGGATTCATTTTGCTGGAACGGCGAAGGATGGGGTACAAAAGCGGGGTTCGACCTGGCCCATCGCGCTTCTAACTCAAAAGCCAAAACCCTTGAAATTGATGTGCTTGACATGACACCCCAAAATGTCGGCCAATTTGATCTGGTTCTTTTTCTCGGTGTGTTATATCACATGAAACATCCTTTGCTGTGTTTGGAAAAAGTGGCCGCCGTAACCAGGGAAATGCTGATTTTGGAAACACAGGTTGATTTTCTCGGCACCAAAAGGCCCACAATGGCGTTTTATGAGGGGCAAGAGCTCTATGCCGATGATACCAACTGGTGGGGCCCCAATCCCTCCTGCATTGTATCCATGCTTCTTACGGCGGGTTTTCAAAATGCAGCAGTGTACTCCGACATTGTTCCCTGGCCCCGTCGCGTGTTCAGGGCATTTTCCCGAAAATTGAAATACGGAGGACGGTTTCTTCATGAACTGCAAAGGAGCCGAATGGTTTTCCATGCAACCAAGAGGCGAGCTTATTGAACATTGCTGTGATCCGTTGCGATCAACTCTTTTGCAAAATCTTAAGTGCAAGATGCCTATATCTATACGTCAATGTCATTAACTTAAGGGTCGTAGTTAATCCCGAAAAGTACTTCAAATTTTCATGATATTATGGTATATAACTACAGCATTATCAACATGTTAACGTATTTTTTCTGAAGGGAAAAATGTCAAGAAAATTTGAAGAAAATAGAGCCTTTGGCGCGGACTCTGCTACTCCAGAACTGTGCCAAAAATCCTTGATTTTATTAAAAATGTTATCTTTTCCCAAGATTTTCTTCACCGCCATGGGAAATCAAAAAAAGACTGTCAATCAGCATTCAATTTTGACCTAAGGTGGACCCCATTCCACAGGCGCGGTGTCAGTCTCTGTTCCGTCAGCACGGTATACCGCCCGATGACCTCGCCGATCTCCGCGACCAGCTTAAGAATGGCGGAGGTAATGGTGTAAGGGAACTTCCAAAAAATAATCTACGCATCCTGTTTGCCCTTTTGCCCGTCTTCTACGTTGTGATAACAGGCACATAGCTCACTATGCACCTGCCATCACGCCTTGATGACGAACAAAAGTTCTGCACGATATGCGTATATTATTTTCTTCCAGTTCCCTAAGGCGGCTGGTATTCGGTTTTCTTCCTCACACGAACCTCCTTCGGGCCTATTTGATGCGGGTCGTCATAATAGTGCCCTCAATGGGGCAGATGCTCAATTTTAAACTCACTAACCATGTTGATTGACAACTTATTATGGGATATGGTGATGTTTCTAGAGAAAATGAGGATGCCGAACCGATAAACAGAGGAGGGTTGGATTATGAATGACGGTCTTGATGTAATTATCGTGGATGATGATCTTAGAATCTGTAAAACGGTCTCCGAACTCGTGAAAAAATTTTACGTTTGGGGCGACGTCCTTGCTTTTTCGGATATTGAGGAGGGAAAGGCCTACTGTCTGAAACATGCGTCGGGTATTGCCATATTCGTATTGGATGTCTTTTTGGGAAACGGGACCGGCTTTACGTTCCTGGAATCCATCGCCGAGAGGTTCCCCACCGCTTATGAGGACACCATTATCATCACGGGAAATGCCAGTGAGGATGTGGTAAATATGTGTGTGGCATCCGACGTGTATTACCTGCTGGAAAAGCCGGTTCGATCTTATGCACTGCAATTTGCCATTCGGGCCATCGTAACCAAGTATATTCGATTTGCCCAAAGGATCCTCGTGGACCCCTCCTTTGCTCAGAGTGTTGACCAACTCGGGATTGACAGTTTTCGGTGACCTTTTTAGCGGTCCAATTCACGGCGGATGGCCTGGGCGATAATCTGTAGGCTGTAAGGCTTTTTGATATAGGTCTTCGCGCCAAGGCGCTGGGCTTCCTTCACCCGTTCTGATTCAGTAAAGCCGCTGGCGATGATCGCCTTTTGGTGGGGGTGCGCGGCAACAATCCGGCGGTAGGTCTCGCAGCCGTCAATCCCCGGTTCCATGACCATATCCAGGATAAGGATATCAACCTTGTCGGTTTCGAGTTGCTTGATCGCGGCTTCGCCACTGGCGACGGTTTGTACGTTATACCCCAGCTTTCGGAGCATGAGGGATGCGATTTCTCTCTGCTCGGGGACATCATCCACCACCAGAACCCTTTCCGTACCCCGGCAATCCGCAAGAGAGAAGATCCGTTCCATTTCCTCCGCCGCATCCCTGGTAACCGGGAAATAGAGGTCAAAGACGGATCCTCGGCCTTCCTGCGTTTGAATGTCGATAAAGCCGCCGTGGTCCTTGACCGTTGACCAGATGAGCGTCATGCCCAGGCCTGTTCCGCTTCGCCCCAGTTTCTTTTTGGTATAAAAGGGCTCGAATATCTTTTCTAAGTCTTCCTGGTTGATCCCAATCCCCGTGTCGGCAACACTTAAAACAACATATTCCCCTGCTTCGATCCGTTCATAGGCATCGAGCGGTTTATTGAAATAGCGGTTTTGTGACGAAATCCGAACGGTTCCATCCACTAGATTTGCCTCGCAGCCGTTATGCAGTAGATTCATGAGTGTTTTCGAGATATGATACGCAGAGCCCTTGATGTTCAATGCCCCTTCATCAAGATCGATCTCCACACGGACCTGGCGGTGATTGGACAACAACTCGGCGTATTCGGGGGAAGCAAGGTAATCGGTCACGATCCGGTTCACATTGACGATCTTCTTTTCTGCTACACCCTGCCGGGCCAGACTCAGCAGGTCCTGAACGATGGCTGCCGCCTTCTGTCCCGATTGCCGGATGATGGAAAGGGGCCTCTGCCATGGGCTCTCCTCGGGAAGGTCCATGAGAAGTATATCCGGATAGGTGACCAGGCCGCTGAGGATATTGTTCAGATCATGGGCAACGCCGGCTGTGAGTCTACCGATGGTCTCCAGTTTTTCCGCCTGTTTCAATTGCCCTTCCAGACGACGTCTTTCCTCCTCCGCCCGCTCATTTTCGGCCATCTCCAGGGATAATTGCTGGTTCATTTCTTCCAGGGCCGCCGTCCGTTCTAAAACGCGCGCCTCCAATTGATCATTTGTCTGCTCGATCTTTCGCCGCTCGTCGGCAAGAAGGTGCATGAGGAAGAAATTGCGGCGGCCCATAAACTCAATGGTATAACAGATCAGCATCCCCGCAATATTGGCACTGATCAGAAAAAAATTATTGCTGATCAACTCCAGCGGCGGCGTTTGCGTCAGGACCGCGGCGATATTGTAAAGGACCACAATAATCAATCCGCTCAGGGAAGCCCACAGAAATCGAAGAGAGATAAACGAATACCCGAACATCAGGAGCAGGGTCAACCCGGCGTAATAATAATAATTGACCGGTTCCGGAGCGATGATAATCATGAGCACGATTCCCAGGCCGGCGATGGCGAGGGCCACCGACATCATGGGTTGCAGGTAAGCATGAACACGGGGGAGGAATGTGGCGCCTATAACGGCCAGGATACAGGGACAGACAAAGGCATAACGGATCAGCCATGTGATATGCCGGTGCTGGGGCAGAACGAGGGCATCGAGAATGCCGAAGAAGGCATACATCAGAGCGCCAAGGATAAATGAGATTCTGACCTGCGAAAGCGTCTGAACAAGATTGTGCTCCCGGTAGGGCACCTCCAACCCGGCCATGGGCCCTGAGAATCTAAGGGTCAATCGGTGTAGTTGCATGGCCTTCACACCGATTTTGGATTTGAGATCGGACTCCGTGGATTTCATCATGGGTTAAGTGATAATGAGATGCCTTTCTTATCTGAATCACCGCCTGGTTCAATTGGAAAACGGTTTCTGACCACCTGATCCGTGGAGGATTTCATCAATTTTCTTTGATAGGACCGAAAACTTGAAAGGCTTTTGCAGGAATCCATCCGCTCCCGCTTCCATGACCTCCCGGACCGGACCATCTATGGCGTAGCCGCTGCAGACAATCACTTTGATGCTCGGATGGTGAGCCTTCAACGCCAGAAAGACACGCTTGGCTTCCATATCGGGCAGTTTGAAGTCCAAAAGGGCCAGGTCGATTTCCTGTTTCGAGTTTCCAGCCAGGGCCACTGCTTCTCTACCATTAGAGGCCGTCAAAACCTCGTAGCCCATCATTCTAACCCCCTCCCGGCTGACTTCCATGAGCATTTTATTATCTTCAATGAGAAGAATTGTCCCGGAGCCTCTATTAAAGGTAGAGACGGTTTGACGACTAATATCCACCTTCTGTTCCGCTACGGGCAGATATATCCTTACGGTGGTTCCCTTGCCGGGCTTGGAGTCCACGGCAATCCAGCCTTCATGATTTTTAACAATACCGTACGCGGCAGCCATTCCCAGTCCCCGGCCCTGGAATTTGGTGGTGAAAAATGGTTCAAAGATATGGTCTCTTGTTTTCGGATCCATTCCTTTTCCATCATCTTTCACGCTCAACCAGATATAGCGTCCGGTTTTAAGCCCTGGGAATCTCTCTGCTATTTCCTTCCCAAGGGTTTTGTTCCCACAGGATATGTGGATGTGCCCCGCGCCATCAATGGCCTCGGACGCATTGAAAATGACGGCAGATATGACCATTTGCATTTGGGTTGAATCCATATTTACACTGGATGTGGCCGGGTCCAGATCCATTTCAACTTGAATGGAAGGTTTAATCAAATGGCGGGTCAACGAGAGGGTTTGTTTCATAAAATCCAGCATGTTAACGGTTCTTGATTGGTATTTTCCACCTCTTGCATAAGCAAGAAGCTGCTGGGTCAATTCAGCCATGCGAGCGGCGGTCTTCTTTATGGGCACAATGGCCTTTATATTTTCTTTGACGGGATCCAATTCAAGAATCTCCAACCTCCCCATGATCACCGCAAGCGCGTTGTTGAACTGGTGGGCAACCCCGCCGGCAAGGGTGGCGATGGCTTCCATTTTCCGGGCTTGCTGGAGCCTTGCCGCCATAGCTTCTTTTTCAGCTTCGGCCCGCTTTCGTTTGCTGATATCTCTTGTTACACCCAAGACCGATACGGGCTGCCCCGTGTCGTCCCGAATAAGACGCATGGTCGCTTCACCCCAGGCATGACTTCCGTCTTTAAGCATTTGCTCCAGTTCACGAGTCCTTGATCTGTTTGGATCGACGCCCTCAGCGCCGTCTCTTGCCAGTTCTTCCGAAAGAAGTCTCCGAAGATTTTCGAGGGATTCGGGGGACAAATGTTTGTCAAGCGGTAAATTCATGGCTTCTTGGGGCGTAAACCCCCGCATGGGCAAGACAGAGGGACTGATATAGGTGAAGTGCAAGGTTTCCAGACTGAGATTCCAGATAACATCCGTCACATTTTCCGCAAACAGGCGATAACGACTCTCGCTTTCCTTAAGGGCTGATTCAAATCGCTTTCGTTGCAATGCTACAGCGGCCTGATTGATAAATGTCTCGATCATTTCACGCCTCTCCCATAGTGTTTCCCTGGCCTTGCTTTGGCGGGTCAAAATGATAGCATTGCCAAACAGATCACCTTTTTTCGAGAAGCCGATAACCAATATCTGATCCAGACTCAACAATTTTTCAATGGCGTAACAAATGCCCTTGGGCACTGCCCCAAAGCAAAGTTCGTAAATCCCTTTGGGACCCAGCGCCAGTTTACCGCTTTCCAAAACCTTTCTCGCCTCTTCATCAGTCATTTCAATGGTCATTCCCACCGGGTCTTTCCCCAGTAGTCCCAGAATACGTTCGGCGGATTTCCCCAGACCCTTGACGGATTTTGTACAAACCAGGTTGGAATCCGGATCATAATCATTGATGATGACAATGGATTGCGACGCGATTCTCAATAGACTTTTGCCGATCAGTTGGTAGATGTCCGTATCGGACGAGAGAGAAAAGAATTCCATGGCCGTAATGGACAAAAACTCAAGATCACCCAGTGCGCGCCTTAATTTGTCTTCCGAGTCCCTGCGTTGACGCACTTCTTTCACTAATTCCCTATTCGCCCTTTCAAGTTCGTTGGTCCTCTCTCTGATTTTGTTTTCCAGGGCTGCTTGGCCCTTCCTCAACCCTTCCTCGGACTGCTTGTGCGGGGTAATGTCCCTGGCAACAGCATGAAAACCCACAATCCCTTTGCCTTTTCGTATGATCTGTACATTCTGTCCGATCCATATTTCTCCGTCGTCTTTTCGAATCATTGGAAATTCAAAATAAGTACTCTCAATACAGTCCTTATACTGTGAGAAATAGAGGGCTTTCGCCTTCTTTCGGTAATCCGGATGAATGAGATCTAAATAGCTGTTGCCGGTCAGTTCACCTTCTGAAAAACCGGTGGCGCGAACGGCGGCGGGGTTAAAAAAGGTAAACCGACCCCGCAGGTCGATTTTATAGATAATGTCATGGGCGTTTTCCACCAGATGTGCGTAGAAAGCCTCGCTTTGTTCGAGACGCTTTTCTAGGCCCTTCCGCCGGGATACCTCCTTTTTTAGCGCCAGTGCATTTTTGATAAGCACTTCATTGGATGGCTCATGATCATGCATTTGATTGTCCTTCAAAACGGTTTCACGTTTCCAACCGTTTCAACATTTACGTTGGCAATGTTTTTTGCTGTAACTTCCATTTTTGGTCCCGAATGCTTTAAGAGGCGTCAAATTATTGCCAATTGAATTGACCATTGCCTTTTCTTTTTTGACCGCTGATTAAACCATTTTATCGCTAATTGAAAAGCTTTCTTGATTTCCATGCATCTTTTATTCAAAACCCAAAGCAATATCGGCTGATTATAAAGAAAACTTTAGGGAAAAACAATAGACCGACAAAAAATAGATCACGATTTTAGGGCCTCGGCAAAAAATAAAACCGGTGCAAGATCTTGGCTGTACACTCACTTTTGTCCTTTAACGGTTGTTGTTGAAATGAACAGTTTGTCAGCAATTTCCTTGTTGCTAAGTCTCTGAGCCAGCAAATCCAGAACATCGAGTTCACGATTGCTCAAGGGTTCGAACAGAGGCTGGGAAGGGGTGGATGGGTGGTGAGCGAGATGGGGGGAGGGGCTTTAATCGCCGGTTGCATCCGGCACCATTTTGTGTTCATCCGTGAAGGTGGGCAAGGAGTGTTTTTTAGCATCACCGATCATATCATTTTCGGCAAACCAGCCGTTTTCCCGTCGATCGAAAACCCGAGGGTATTTTCCAAAAAGACCGTTGTCTCCGCCACCGTGAAATGCAGGTCGGCACTGCCTATTTCATTCATCTGGCCCTGGACTCGGAGTTTGCTGGTAAGCAGCGGCGGATCTCGCCCTATTTCTTGGTCAAGGTCTCTATCCCGGTCCAGTCTTCGGGAACACCGTCTACCATAAAGGTTGCGCATCGTTTGAGATAAATGCGAGCGGCCTTGTCTTCTGGGTTCTTTTGGAGCACCTGATTGAAATGAACGCTGGATTCAGAAAACTTCGTTTCATAATATAATCGGAGACCCTCTTCGAAATTAGTTTTTGTCTGCTCCTTTAATTTGACTCCCGGTTGAGGGTCTGCATCAAACACCTCATGCACTGATACGGGTTCCTTTTTGCCTTTGACCGTCACTTTGTCTACAAACCGGTGTTTATACTTATCGGGCTCTTCCAGAAGGGACATGGTCATTTCACTAAGAGATATGGATGATCCGTATATCCTGGTCAACCCTTCCAATCGGGCTGCCAGATTCACCGCATCGGCCACCACAGCACCCTGCATCCGGTCTACGCTACCGATAATGCCCAGCATCAAATCACCGATGTGAAGTCCCACTCCGATGCTTATGGGAGGAAAACCCTCTTTTTCACGTTCTTTATTATATTCAGAAACCGCCGTGTGCATGGCGATGGCCGCGGTGACTGCATCGTCCGGGGTGCCAGGGAAAAGTGCCATTACCCCGTCGCCATAGTACTGGTCAATGAACCCATTGTGCTCTTTAATTACAGGGCTGACCCGCCTCAGATAGGCATTGATGAAACTAAAGTTTTCCTGCGGGGACATGCCTTCCGAAAGCGTAGTCCATCCCCGGATGTCGGCAAACATAACAGTCATCTCCCGGTTTATCTGGTCTCCCAGTCTGATCTCAAGAATGCTCTGCTTGTTCAGCAGACTCAAGAACTCCCGAGGAACAAAACGCTCATAGACGTTATTCAAGTGGGCCAATTCGGTTGTGCGTTCTTTTACCCGTTCCTCCAGGATCTCGTTGGAAACTAATAGTTCTTTGTTTTTCTCGGCAAGACTCTTTTTCAAATTGTTGATCGTCAAATGGGTACTGACCCGGGCAATGATTTCCTCGGGTTGAAAAGGTTTCGATATATAATCGACCGCTCCCAGATCCAGGCCTTTTACTTTATCTTTGGTGTCATCAAGCGCAGAAAGAAAGATTACTGGAATATTTTCTGTTTCTGGATCATTCTTTAAACGGCGGCATACCTCAAACCCATCTATACCCGGCATCATAATGTCCAGGAGGATAATATCAGGAACAGGATCTGTCGCTGCCATTTGAAGGGCCTTTTGACCATTTATGGCCGCGACAATTTTATATCGGTCCTTCAGTGTTTCCATAAGGACCTGGATGTTCTCAGGTGTATCATCCACGATAAGAATTTTTTGTTTTTCCAAGCCATCAACCATTATCCACAGTCTCCTTCAATGATATGTTCAACTCTTCGGCAATCTTTTGTAAACTCTGCAACGCATCATCTGTATCAAAGCTCTCCAGAGATTTTTCAAAGCGCCTGAACTCTTCCCCAACCGAAGAGTTTTCAAGATAGGGCTTCAACAATTCCAGGCGGCTCATGGCTTCCCCAAGATCCGATTCCAACAACTCAGCCATCTCAATTAGAAGTGACGCCACCATACCGGTATCGATTGGAATCTCCCCAACAGGCGCCTTTTCTTTTTTCTTGGCAGCATCTTGCGCCTTCAAAATCTCTATACCACCCATAACCACATTGAGATGAGATTCAAAGCTATCGAGCAGGGAATCCAGTGAATCGGTCTCTCCTTGTTTTATGGTCTTCTCCAGTCCCCCGGCGACGGGGAACAATTCCTGAGCGCCGAGGTTCCCGGATACCCCCTTGACCGTATGGGCTAATCGCGCGGCCGTTTCTGTATCTCCTTTATCAAGGGCACTCTTAATTTCATGGGTCGTATCTATATTATTCTCCAGGAATTGACGCAGAAGCTTTCCATACAGTTCCTTATTCTCCCGGACCTTCTTCAGGCCAGACTTGATTGAAATTCCGGGCAGCTCTGCAGGCAACATCTTATCCTCAGACTTGTCTTTCACCTTTGTCTCAAACGCTTTCGGCAGCTCCCGTTCTCCGGGTTTAATCCACCTCACTAATGTCGAAAACAACTCTGTTATGTCGATAGGTTTGGCCACATGGCCATTCATGCGGGCCTCATATGCCTTTTCCACATCCTGGGTCATGGCACTGGCAGTCATTGCGATAATCGGAATATTCCGGATTTCGGATTTTTGATTTCTAATTTCCTGCGTAGCCGTATACCCATCCATCACCGGCATATTGATATCCATGAGCACGATGTCATATTCGGATTCTTGAACCATTGTAACGGCTTCCCGGCCATCATTGGCAATTTCCACAAAAAAGCCAGAATCCCCCAGAATTTCCTGAGCCACCTGCTGGTTGATCTCATTGTCTTCAACCAAGAGAATCCGGGCACCCTGTATTTGTTTTAAGCCTTCTATGGCCTTTTCTTTCCGCCGGGCCCGGGAGTCCTTCCGGATTCCTTTGCCGAACGCCTCCATCATCGCATCAAACAGGGTTGAGGGATTCACCGGCTTGGCGAGGAATCCATTAATCTCCACATCCTCCGCCTGTCGCGCCAGTTCTTCATGATCATAGGCTGTCACCATTATTATTGGGATTGGCGATTGATGATTCGCGATTGATGATTGAGGGTCCTTTTCCATTTCGCGGATTTCCCGTGAAGCGACGATCCCATCCATCCCCGGCATCTTCCAGTCCATAACGACCAAATCAAAGGGATTATCCCGGGATGCTTCTTTGAGTTTCCAAAGACCCTCTTCTCCGGATTCGGCTAAAGTGACATCAAAAGACATGGACACCAGCAAGTCCTGGAAAATTTCTCGGGAAATATCATTGTCATCCACCACCAATACCCGTTTTCCCCTCAGGTCCGGGGAAGGCGCAAGTTGTTTTTCATCTTTTGTCTTGCCGACACCCAGAATAGCCGTGAAGATAAACTTGCTGCCCACACCGGGCTCACTTTCCACCCAGATCTCTCCACCCATCATTTCCACGAGGCGTTTGCTGATGGTCAATCCCAGTCCGGTACCACCATATTTTCGGGTCGTTGATGTGTCGGCTTGCGAAAAGGCTTGAAAAAGTCTCTTCTGCTGCTCTTTGGTCATCCCGATGCCGGTATCTCTAACAGAGAACCTTAGTTTAACTTGCCTCTCACTCTTTTCCAACAATTCTGTAGAAACCAAAATCTCACCTGTGTCGGTGAATTTAACGGCGTTGTTTGACAAATTGATAAGCACCTGTCCCAGGCGAAGAGGATCACCCACCAGCGTTGCCGGGATAGCGGGATCGGTTTTAATCAGCAGTTCCAATCTCTTTTCCTGAGTCTTCACCCTCACCAGCGTCGAGATATTATCCAGCGCATCTTCCAGGCTGAATTCCGCTGCTTCCATGTCCAGCTTTCCGGCCTCGATCTTGGAGAAATCAAGAATGTCGTTGATGATGCCCAATAACGATTTGGCGGATGCATCGAGTTTGTCAAGGTAGTCATACTGTTTGGGCGTCAAGTCTGTTTTCAGTGCCAGATAACTCATTCCGATAATGGCGTTCATGGGGGTTCGGATCTCGTGGCTCATGTTGGCCAGAAAATCGCCTTTGGCCTGGGTGGCCTTTTCGGCATCCATTCTCGCCTTTTCCAGATCTTCCATCATGCTCTTGCGTTCAGTGATATCTTCCTTGATCGCCAAATAATGAGTAACGGTTCCGCCGGCGGACATAATTGGTGAAATGGATGCCGATTCCCAATAAAGCTCACCGTTTTTCTTTCGGTTCAGGAACTCTCCCCGCCATTCTCCCCCTGCGGCGATGGTTTCCCAGAGATCCTGATAAATCTCAGGCGGATTTTCCCCCGACTTGAGAACACGCGGATTCTGGCCAACGGCCTCCTCGACGCTGTACCCCGTGATCTCACAGAATTTGGGGTTGACGTATTCGATATTTCCTTGAGGATCGGTGATAACCACCGAAGCCGGACTTTGTTCGACGGCCCGGGAGAGCTTCTTCAACTCCTCCTCAGCCTCCTTCCGTTCTGTAATGTCACGAAGAGAGGCAACCACGATGAGACCTTTATCGGTTTGAATTGGACTCAGATTGACATCCACGGGAATCTTGCGCCCGTCCCTGGCGACACCAAAAAAATTGTTGCGGAACCCCATGGAAAGCCTCTTGGGATTCGCATAAAACCTGGCGCGATAATCCGGGTGTATATCCCGAATTTCCTCCGGAACCAGCATATCCACCTTCCGGCCGATGAGTTCTTTCCGGGAATATCCAAAAACATTTTCTACCTGGGAATTGACCAGGATGATGTCACCGCTTTCATTGGAAACGATCATCGCATCCGGCGCTGATTCAAGGAGCGCCGCAAATCGCTCCTCAGCGGCCTTTCGCTCAGTGATGTCTCTGAATGTGATCACTGCACCTACAAGCCTGCCATCCTGCTCCATGGGTGTGCTTGAGTATTCCACTGGAAAAAGGGTTCCGTCTTTTCGCCACAGCACTTCATCATCCACATGGTGTGAGGTACCATCCGTGAAGGCCTTGAACATGGGGCAGGTTTCAACTGAATAATGTGAACCATCAGCATGAGAATGGTGGAAAAGCTCATGCACCTTTTGTCCGACTATCTCCTCCTCGGAGAAACCCAACAGATTGATTGCCGTCGGATTAATAAAATTTAGTTGCCCATCTGTATTTACCCCGAAAATCCCTTCACCGGCCGAGTTCAGAATCAGACGGGAGCGTTCCTCGGCTGTCACCAACTGTTCCTGGTTCTCTCTCAACTCCGCCGTTCGTGCTTCAACCTTCTCTTCCAGGGTGTCCTTCGCCTTTCTCAGCGCCCTACTGGTGCGTTCTCCGAGAATCAGGACAAGTAATACGGCGCCTACGGACAGAAACAGGGTAAACCCCAGCACACCGAATATGGTCGTTCGAGCGGTGTCATGGGCGGACAGGGCTTCATCCGCATCAATTTCAGCTGCCAATCCAACCCCCAGGTCAGCACACCAGAGCCGGGCGCCTAAAACCGGAACCCCCCTATAATCCCGGTATGCCTCCATATCCAGCCCGATTTTCGAATGGCCTTGATAACGACCGGCCTTTTCCATTTCCTGCTTCAGCCGAAAGGCGTCGGACACCATGCGGGTGAAGGGCTGTTGAGATCGTTCGATTTCGGGCTGGCGCCCCTCCGCCATGTTCACGCCGGGGTCCCGGATGTCCACATTCAGGGCGGCCTTCTGCCCTTCAGAGATCAACCCGATCCGGAGCAGTTGGTCTTCGAACCGGCTGTTTGAGAGAAGCCTGCCGTTGCTATCAAAGGCATAGGTCTCACCCGTCGTCAGGATCTCAAAAGCCTTCAGCACCTCACTGAAGTCCGTCCAGGGGTCTACGCGGAGTGTCATCGCTGCAAGAACCCGTCCATCACGATCCTGGATGGGCCCGATAAAAAACATGGTGGGCGGTTTTCCGGCCCCCTTCTTCCTGGAGGAATCCCCCATGTGAACATCAGAGGTCATGGGCCGCACAAAGCTCACCTCTCCCTGAAATGCCCTTTTGAGTATATCCGGATGTTTTTGGGCGATGACATTGGGGGTGCCGAGGTTGGTATCCCGCAAGGAGCCGACGCTGATATCATTTCGGTCGATGATAAAAAATCCGATATTTTGAAAAACATACTCGGGGTTGGCGAAAAACGACCGAGCGTCACGCAGTGCGTCTGAGTGCAGCAGCGCCTCCCGGCTGGGGGGAACCTTCAGGAGACGTCCGGTAATGGCCACCAGCTCCGGGTCACGGCCAATCCGCTTCATGAAGGACTTTCTTTCCGCCACCCACTGTTCGATCCTCTCTGTGGTGACGTCCAACGCCCCCGTGAGGAACCGGCCCGTATTGATCAAAACCCTTTCCCTGTTCTTCTCGAGGGCAAACCAGCCCAGCAGGATGACAATAACAACGAAGACGCTCAAACCGGCCAGAACAAGCCCTCGAAACCAGGGAGATCCGAAACTGAGCGCAACGCCCTCCTCTTTTGTGGTTCTGACGAGAACCCAGGCCAGCAGGCTGATAATCATTAGAATGGCGGCGGCGTAAAGGATCAGCCGCCAGAACGATATCCCTTCATCCGGTAATGGGGTCTCGAGCGCTTGCTTCTCCGGCT
The DNA here is from genome assembly GCA_018644785.1 of Deltaproteobacteria bacterium. Next base: position 14,698 of record JABGPV010000050.1, read on the forward strand.
CGATCAGCCATTTTTGACGAAGCTGATTCATTTCCTGCGGGGTAACCTGAGCCGTGACCTTCATAATGGCAGATCGGAGCAGCGGCCAGTCATCCCGGATCCCCATACGCAGATTCACCAATTCCGGATTTCCGACATCCACCTCGCCCGAGACTCGAAGGCCCGTAAGCATATTCTTGCTGATCAGGGCTTGAATTACCGCGGCCTCGCCCAGAGCGGCATCCGCTTTTCCGAAGGTCACCGCCTTGAGGCTTGCCAGGACATCCTCCACCGGCAACCGTTTGATCTGAGGAAAGGACCTGGTCAGCACTTCCTCCCAGAAAAACCCCCTGGGGAATGCCACGGTCTTGCCGAAAAGCTCTTGAATTGTTCTATAGGGATGTTCCTGGGAGCTGATGATGACATTGGGATTCCGGATGTAGGGTTCCGTAAACAGGATATACTTCATCCTGTCTTCGGTTTTGACGATATTGAGAATAACATCCAGATCTTTCTTTCGTACCATGCTCAGAAATTCATTCCAGCTCGGTCCGGTGACGTATTTGATCCGTATCCCTAAGCGTTCGGCCAAAAGGTTCATATAGTCGATGGAAAGCCCGGTGGGAGCGCCGTATTCAAAATAGTTGAACGGCGGCCAGTCCTTCTCGTTGTGCACACGGATCACCGGGTGTTTTTTCAACCAGGCCTGCTCCTTGGGGGTAAATGTAGCTTTGGAGAGTTTTTTCTCTATCTCTTTTTCAACAAAACCCATCCAACGGTTTTTTATCGCATTGTGTCCCTTTTCCGGGATTGCCTTAAGTGCTTTATCAATCAAATTGGTTAAAATCGACCAATCTTTACGGACCGCCATATGGACTTCCGGCCCTTGAAAAGGGACTGAAGCAAGGGGTTTGATGCCGACAAGCGAAAGTTCCTTAATATGGTAGGATGTGGAAATGATATCGCCGATAAACGCATCCGCCTCACCAGTAACGAGCTTTTTCAACGCTTCCTGAATGGTGGGAGCTGTTATCACATGGTATTCCGGATAATTCGAACGCAGTTCACCTTCAATGGTATATCCTTTAACCACAACGGTGGTTTTGTCTTTTAAGTCAGTAAAATTTGAAACGGTTTCATCATCGGTACGCGAAAAGATAAATTCCGTTAATTTGAAATAAGGAGCAGTAAAGTGAACAAAGGTTTCCCTTTCCTTGGAATGATAAATGGCCGGAAGAAGATCAATTTCTTTCTGGCGGATCATGGATAAAAGCGCGTTCCAGGACGGGCCGGTGATGATTTCCAGCTCTATGCCAAGTATTTCCCCGATAATTTTCAGATAATCATTGGCAATACCGGCATATTTTCCATTCTTGTCAACGAAATCGAAGGGCGCCCAATCCTTCTCGCCGCCGGCCACGATCTTTTTGTGGTCAGCCAGCCAGGCCCTTTCAATATTAGTCAACTTTAGTTTCTTAGTTGTATCAGGCATCACCTCCTTATGAGGATCACTTTGGAACCAATGGTCCCAAAGCCTTTGTTTTTCACCTACGGTCAGGGATTTGTATGCTTTGTCAAGGATGGTTTCCAATATCGGTAGATCTTTGGCTACCGCCCAATAGTGGGCCCTCAGCATTTTATTTCCGAAGGGCTTTGCGAATCCGCCTATGTGCAGGTCCATGAAAAATAGTTTAGCAAGTAAGTATTGACCCAAGTTTTGTTCCATGATGGCGGCATCAGCCTTGCCATCTGATACCATTCGCAAAGCATCCGCCAAATCTTTTGAATGGATGATATTAATCTTGGGGTACTTCTTTTGCAGGACCGCAAACAAAAAATACCCAGGGGGGCCAGCTATAGCTTTACCCTGAAGAGATTTTAGGCCATTCAGACCTTTACGGCTTTTTCTTGAAAAAATGGCAATCTTCACCTTGGCAAAAGGTCCGCTGAAACTTAAGTATTGCTCTTTTTGTTTCGTATAGCCCTGATTTAGAATAATCTGGGCTCGCCCATCCTTAATGGCCTGATGAGTTTTTTCATGGACGTTACGGTAAACTTAGCAGTAGCCCCTATTTTACGAGCCATCCTTTTTATAAGGTCTATGGTATAGCCTTGAACTTTGCCGTTTTCCATGAATGCGTAAGGCGGCATGCTCGCAGCGGTAACTTTAAGAGTCTTGTGGGCCTGTAGCCATTGCTTTTCTTTAGGGGTGAGATCGACAGAGGCCGCTTCCTGGGCAGCAGGCAATTGAGTATTACAAAGCAAGAGCGCTAGCCAGCAAATCAGAAAAATTACTTTCTTTTTGTTAATCATGGTTCGCATCTTCCTATTTAGACTTTGTTTATTAGTTTAGCTGTTTCAACCACTTAAATAATTGACAATGACTGCCACCAGGGGTAGAGCCTCCTTGAACTTGTATTTCTTGATGAGCCGGTCCAGGTCGGCAATTTCCATGCTGAATTCAGACGGCAACTTCAGATCCCTGATCTTCAACATGGCCTCATTACAGGGGTTCGGCTTCCGGGTTTTCAGATGGGGCAGCATTTCTTCCAGCTTGGTTGCCAGTTCATCGGGGGTGGCTTCGGGACCAGCTTTTTCTGAACCTGCGGTTTCCTTTTCTTCTCCACCCAGCACCCCCAGAGCCGCTACAACATTCTCCAGCACTTTGCCAAAAGCGGAAATTTTCTCTTCGTATGAATCCATCTTATCATTCTTGATGGTGTGTTCCAGCTCGGCAGCGGCTTCCCTCCCATACTCTCAAGAATCAGAGAGGACCGGCCCACGCGGAAATCCGCTCTCCCGGAGATCACTTTCTCGGTCACATCGGTGCCGAATTCATACTCTTTGATGGTGACATCCAAACCGGCATCTTGGTAGAAGCCCAATTCTTTAGCTGCGTAGTTACCGGCGAATTGGAACTGGTTTTTCCCGATGAGTTGGAGGATGACCTTGTCAGCAGCAAAGGTCGAACCAGGCAGGAACAACAAAAGAAACCATATACATGTGTACAATAAAAGACGTTGGTATTTTTTCTGCGACATGATCTGAAGTCCTGAACCAAACATTGTTCCACTAAGAATCTAACGTTGAAGCGACTGGATTACCCTGGCAATTTCACGGCTCAATTCGGCTAGAATCTGGTTTTGAGCTTCCACGACCCCTGTTATGCCCGTGGATGGCATTGGCTTGCGAAAAACGGATTTACGCGTCATGACCGGTGAACTGTTGTCCCTGCCGCTGACTGTCCAGAAGGCGGTTAGAACCGCATCTCCTCCGGCAATGCTGTCAAAACGGGTGACATCGGTGATGACCTGATAGCCTTCCGTGGGTGCACCATCTCGATCATAGGCGTAGACGTCCGATGTATTTAGCAGCAAGGAAAGATCTTCCATCAACACCCGGTAAAATCCGTCCTTCAGGGGTTCGGCCCAGCGGTTGAATTCCTCCAGAACCAGTTCGTGTTTCCCGGCCACCGTGACCATCTGGGTACGGTCCAGGTAGGCCGGCAGTGTAATGGGTCCGATAAGGACCGCAACCCTGTCCCTGTTTCCTGTGGTCGGCAAATTATCTGGGGGGTTCTCAATGGAACGTAACAGATAAAACTTTGAGGGTTTGCTGCTGCCGCCGATACAGCCGTTCAACACCATGACAAAAAAAACGAGCATTACCGCTGCAAAACAACTCCTTTCGAATCTCAACTTTTTCATCTTCCTCTACCTCCTTTGCCCTGCAGTAACGCCTCCGGATGCCGCTCGAGATAATCCATCAGTGAATTCAGAGACTTGGCTGCCGCCCCAATTTCATCCAGGGCTCGGTTCAGTTTATGCCGGGTATTCGAACGCTCTCCAACGAAGCCATCTACAGAGGAGAGCGCATTATTTGCCTTATCAAGTGCCACCCGCGCGGAAACCAGGGCAGTCTGTATTTTTCTCGACAACGGTTTCACCTCGCTGTCCACATCCTGAAGGAGCTTTCTTGCATCGCCCATGGTTGTCTGCATGCCATCGGAAAGGTTATTCACCTTGTTGTTCAGATTATCGGTCAGGTCTTTGACCTGGTTGTCTGCATTGAGAACCAGCTTGTCTGCGTTTTCTAACAAGTGATCGAGCTTCTTGCTGGCCACATTTAAATTGTGCACCATCTCCTTAATCTCGGGATCAGCGATCACCGTGTCGAGATTATCCAGGATGTCGGCCAGTTTCCCGGCGATCTTTTCGATGGGCAGGTCCTGCAGCTTCTGGGCCAGTCTGTCCATGGGCGACTTAACGGTGGGGATTTCAGGGTATCTGCTGTCAAGCCCGGTCAGCCGAACGGGGGTGTCGGGAAGAAATTCGACTTCAACCATGGAGGAACCGGTCAGGAGGCTCTGAAGCGCCAGCCGGGCCCGGAGCCCCTTTTTGATCATAAGCTCTATTTGTTCGCGAAGGTCTTTGCTTTTTCCCTCTTCCACTTCCACACGTTGCGGGTCCACTTCGATGACAACAGGGACATCGATGGTCAGATTTTTCGCGTTCGCTTTCAAAACGATACTGCTGACGGAACCCACCGCTACGCCGTGCCAGATGACCGGAGCACCCACGCTGAGACCTTTGACCGAGTCTTCAAAAAACATGACGTATTTATTTGTTTTTTTGAACATCTCGCCACTGCCGAAAATGATCACCCCCGCAATCAACATGGCAATGGAACTGACCACGAACACACCGATAACGGTTTTGCTAGCCTGTTTGGCCATCTGTTTTCACCCCCCAATATTGCTTTTTCTCTGAAGCTAAAGGCACAATCCCTATCAACCGATACACTTCCCACATACCCCTGGATCCTGTCCGGCATCGCCTTCCGGTTCCCCCCGCCTCAAAAACGTCTGAACCCTCGGATCATGGTCTTCCGCCAGCAACGTGTTAGGATCGCCGGAAGCGATCATGGTGCGGCTTTCAGGGTCGAGAAACACCGAGTTGTTGCCGATGGCAAAAATGCTGGCCAGTTCGTGGGTCACGATCACCACGGTGGCGTCTAGACTGTCCCGAAGCTGCAGAATCAGGTCGTCCAATCGTTTGGCACTCACCGGATCCAGGCCCGCTGACGGTTCATCAAAAAAAAGGATTTCCGGATCCAGGGCCATGGCCCGTGCCAGGCCGGCACGCTTACACATGCCGCCGCTGATTTCAGAAGGGTAAAAGTCCTCAAATCCGGACAGCCCCACCAGCGCCAGTTTCAGGGAAATCTGTTCCCTGATTTTACCCTTGCTCAACTTCGTATACTGCTCCAGCGGAAGCGCTATATTTTCAGCCAGGGTCATGGAACTCCACAGGGCGCCGCTTTGGTAGAGGACGCCCACATTTCGCATCATTTGGTCACGTTCGGCTGGTTGCGCCCTCCAGAAGTTAAAGTCACCGTAGAGGATGTCCCCCTTGGCCGGGGCTTTGAGGCCGATCATATGCCTCAGAAGCGTGCTTTTTCCGCAACCGCTCCCGCCCATGATGATAAAGATATCCCCATGGTTTATGGTAAAATTCAGATTCCGCATCACCACAAAATCGCCGTACGCCATGGTGAGATCCACAACCGAGATGTATGGTTCCTTGTTTTCCATAGTTTTCATATTCCCAGGATGCTGCAAATGACCGTAATCAGTGCGGTTGCGATAATGATGGCTACAATGCCGGTCACCACAGCCGAAGTGGCCGCATCGCCCACTGCCGAGGCGCTACGTCCACACTGCATACCGCGCAGGCAGCCCGACAGGGCCACCAGGATGCCGAAAACAACACCCATAAACAGGCCGATAAAGAGGTCATTGAGCCCGATGGCAGCTTTGGTCCGGTTCAAATAAACGAGGATATTGATGTCGTACAACCCCACCGCCACCAGCGCCCCCCCCAGGATACCCATGAGGCCAGCGTACAGTACCAAGAAAGGCATCATTAAGGTCAATGCCAGCATACGAGGAAGCACTAGAAATTCCATGGGGGGGATGGCCAGGGTTTCAAGGGCATCGATCTCCTCATTGACCTGCATGGTTCCCAACTGGGCCGCATAGGCGGCCCCGGTACGTCCGGCCATAATAATGCCGGTCATGATGGCCCCCATCTCACGCACCATGGCGATCCCCACCAAATCGGCCACATAAATCTCGGCCCCGAACATGGAGAGTTGCAGGACCCCCACAAACGCCAGGATCAAACCGATCAAAAAGCTGATCAGTGAAACAATCGGCACAGCCTCGGCCCCTGTTTGCTGCAGAAAAAGCCGTAAGTCAGAGCCCCTGAAACGCGCATGGCCCGTGACCATTCGGAGTAAAGACGCAAAAGCGGCGCCGATAAATGTGACGAGATCTCCAGCGGATTTTGTAAAGTCGACCACATCCGATCCAACCCTTGTAAAAAAAGGTTCACGCGCTACGGATTTACGGGCATCTTCTTTTTTGGGCACTGCGGTGGCAAGATCGATCAACTGCCGAACCCCTGCGGGCAGGCCGTCTTTCTTAATCTGAATCTTCCTTTTCCGGGCCACTTTTGTCAGGTCAAAAAGAAAAATCAGAAGACTGCTGTCCCATGCGTTCAGGGAGGCTGAATTAAATACGATTTGGTTCACCGTGGGATGCTGATGGAGTTGATCCTCCATCCCTTCTTTAGAAGGCACATCCTGGTCCATCTGCCATTTTCCATTCAGATGGACAGAAAGGACTTCTTTATTCAATAGACTGAAATCAACGGCTGCTTCATTCATGGCAAAACCCGAAAAATAGAGGTAAAAGTTCACAGGTTTCCCGCCGAAAGCGGGATTCAGGGTTAGGGTCAAAAACGTAACCCTGATGGCCTTGTAAAAAAAAATAAATGCGCAAGAAGGCTAATTACATATAAGTCACACTGAAAACGGTTAATCCTTGAAAGAGGTGAAATGCAGAGGCTGCTCATCCTCCTGGGCCAGGTAAGTGGTCGTTGTGGGAACAGCAAACTTAATTCCCTCTTTTCTGAATTCTTCCATAATTCTCAGATTGACTTTTTGACCGAATGCCCGGGATTTCCATCGTTCTGCAGGGTGATACCAGTACCTAATCGAAATATTAAGGGAATCAGGATTGAACTTGGTGAAGTACACGCGGGGTGGGCGCTCAGGGTCCATCCCTTCATGATCATCGAGAATATCTCTTATGATATCAACTGCCTTCTCCACCTTTTCTGGCGGCGTATTGTATCTAATGGCAATATTCTCGCTTCTTTTAATGTTCTGCCGACGGGAGATATTTTCAATCTCTGCTCTTGCCATCTCCTCATTTGGAATCGTAAGCTGAGGTCCACTTAGCAACTGGATTTTTGTGGACCGTATTCCAATCTGTTGCACTCTCCCATCATGGCCTCTAACTTTGATACGTTGGCCGACCCTGTATGGCCTGTCAGCAAGGATCATGAA
>JABGPV010000500.1 GCA_018644785.1 Deltaproteobacteria bacterium
CCTTTGTTTATCATGACAATTATTGGATATTTAAGTCATATCGTATTCATATAAACGGCTGTTTTCTGCGATCAATTTTACTTTATACGCTTTGCTTGAAAGAAGGAGGTTCACTTATGGATTTTGGATTAAGCGAAGAGCTGCAGATGCTCCGCGATATGGCCCGTGATTTTGCCGCTGAGAAAATCGCTCCCTTTGCGGACGAATGGGATGAAAAACATTATTTTCCCTACGAAGAAGTTGTTAAGCCCATGGGAGAGCTCGGCTTTTTCGGCACCGTTATCCCTGAGGAATACGGCGGAAACGAAATGGGCTGGCTCGCAGCCATAATTTTAACCGAAGAAATTGCCCGGGCATCCAGTTCCCTTCGAGTTCAAATCAACATGCTGACCCTCGGCTGCGCCTTTACCATCTACCGCTACGGCACCGATGATGACGTCAAGAAAAAGTACATCCCGAAACTGGTAAGCGCCGAATACATGGGCGGCTTCGGAATCACTGAACCCAATGCCGGTTCCGATGTGATGGCCATGAAATCCACGGCACAGGACAAGGGGGACCACTGGCTGTTGAACGGCTCAAAAACCTGGATATCCAATACCAGCGTGGCCGATGCCATCATCTTCTATGCCTATACGGACAGGGAAGCCAGAGGCAGAGGGCTTTCCGCATTCGTGATTGAACCTAAGAATTTCAACGGCATTTCCACTACGGATCTGGACAAAATGGGATCCAGATCATCGCCAACCGGTGAAATCTATCTCGAGGACACCAAGGTTCCCAAAGAAAATATTCTGGGAAAACCAGGCGACGGCGCCAAAATCGTCTTCGGCTCCCTGAATCAGACCCGCCTTTCCGCCGCTGCCGGCGGCATCGGCCTCGCCCAGGCCTGTCTGGATGCGGTCACCTCCTATTGTCAGGAGAGAGAGCAGTTCGGGAAACCCATCGGCCAGTTCCAAATGAACCAGGACATGGTAGCGCAGATTACCACGGAAATTGAAGCAGCCCGACTGATCGTTTACAAGGCGGCCTGGCAAAAGGACCAGGGGAACCTGGGGAACACCCTTGAAGTGGCTCAGGCCAAATATCTGGCAGGAGAAATTGCCGTCAAGGCAAGCCAGGTGGCCCTGAAAATCCTCGGCGCCTACGGTTACTCAACGGAATACCCGGTGGCGCGTTATTACCGGGACGCCCCCACCTATCAAATGGTGGAAGGCTCAAGCAATATTTGCAAGTGGATCATCGCTCTGGACCAACTGGGGATCCGGAAAGCCAACCGGTAAAGGACGATAAACGGAGGAAGTAATGAAACCATATTTTGAAAAAATGACCCCTTTTGGCAAGCCCCTTACCGAAAAGCAGATCGAAGCTGCCAAGGAAAACGTAAATAGTATTCAAGGGGTGGAAAAGCAAGTTGCCGAGGCGGTTGAAACCGTCAAAAATGCGGGTCTCCCTGAAAAGATTCTCAAAAAACGCGGACAGCTGAATGTCTGGGAACGCATCGACTACCTCATCGATCCAGGCACCTGGTGTCCGCTTCACACGCTCTATGACCCCCAGTTCAATGAAGAAGGCACCACCGGGGTCATTGATGGATTGGCCAAAATCAACGGCAAATGGGCCGTTGTCATCGGTTTCAACAATAAAGTCATGGCCGGGGCATGGATCGCCGGACAGGCGGACAATCAGCTTCGGGTCACGGATATGGCCAAACGGCTGCATGTCCCGCTGGTGTGGATCGTGAATTGCAGCGGTGTAAAACTGCCGGAACAGCACGAAGTCTATGCGAACCGAAGGGGGAATGGCACCACCTTCTTCCGCCATGCGGAACTGGAAAAAATGGGTGTACCCATCCTGGCCGGTATCTACGGCACCAACCCCGCAGGCGGCGGATACCAGGGGGTCAGTCCCACCATACTGTTGGCCCACAAAGACGCTAATATCGCGGTAGGGGGCGGCGGCATTGTGAGCGGCATGAGCCCCAGAGGCAAATTTGACGAGGAAGGTGCTGAGCAACTCATCAAATCAACACGTCATTTCAAGGAGGTCCCCCCGGGCAGCGTCCCCATCCATTTCAATGAAACGGGCTTCTTCAAAGAGGTCTATGAAACCGAAGAAGGCGTTCTGGACGCCCTCAAGAAATATGTGGACATGTGTCCTGCCTATGATCCCAACTTTTTCAGGGTAGCTGAACCCAAAGAGCCCAAGTTTAGCGGGGAAGACATTAACAGTATCGTGGCCTTTAACCAGAAGCGAAGCTACAACCTGGACGAAATGATGGCCCGCATCTTCGACAACAGCGAGCACATGGAATTCAGGCCCGGCTACGGTCCCGAGGTCTATACGGGATTGGCCAAAATAAACGGATTCCTAATGGCCTTTATCGGAAATCGTCAAGGCTTCCTCGGCGCCAAATACCCTGAATGCAAACTATGCATCATCAGGTGTTCATCTGGAGTTGTCAAAACGTAAGCTTAATGTTGGCGTATTGTCATCATTTGTTGGCCATTGTACAATAGGGAGCAACGCTAAAGATCTTAGAATGGGCAGT
>JABGPV010000501.1 GCA_018644785.1 Deltaproteobacteria bacterium
GGCTGGGATTCACCACGGGAAACAGCATGTTTACACTTATTATCGGTGACGCGCACAAAGCGGAAATCAGGAAACTGAGTTCTGGGGACACCTTACTTAATTATTGACAAAAGTCAGCGCATTTGATTTATTTCTATCATGGCACGAATCGCAAGAGCAGTAGCGCCGGGAATCCCGCATCATGTAACACAGCGTGGGAACAGACGGCAGCAGACATTTTTCAACGATGAAGATTACCAATCCTATTTGGGGTTAATGTCGGAATGGTGTACGAAGTTTCAAGTGGAGACTTGGGCTTATTGTCTTATGCCAAACCACATTCACCTAATTGTTGTACCTGAAACGAAGGATGGTTTAAATCAGGCAATTGGTGAAGCGCACAGACGATACACACGACGGATCAATTTTCGAGAAGGATGGCGTGGTCATTTATGGCAGGGAAGGTTCTCATCTTTTAGCATGGACGAGGGGTATCTCTTAGCATGTACGAGATATGTGGAATTAAATCCGGTCCGAGCAGGCTTGGTAAAGAAACCTGAAGATTGGCACTGGAGTAGTGCGGGACCACACATGAAAGGCAAAGATGATATCCTTGTAAAAACAAAGCCATTACTGGAAATGGTCAATAAACCCTGGGAAGATTTTTTGGCCATTGATGCTCAGGAGCCGGAAATAGCGTTATTTAGAAAACACGAACGGACCGGGCGACCTTTAGGCGTTGATTCTTTTATTGGAACAATGGAACTCCTTTTGGGCCGAAAGCTCAAACCTCAAAAACCTGGACCTAAAAAGAAAGATAAGTAAGGTGTCCCCGGAATACGACGGGGGTCGGAGGACAGAGGGGGATAGGATGAACGTCTTACATGGAATGAGGAACAGAGTCATGGATCATAAGCGCAAAAACCGTATCCTGGTGGTGGACGACGAGGCGAATCATCGGCGCGCCATCCGGCGGGTTCTGATGGATCTGGATGCCGAAATCATGGAGTCGGAAACCGGAAAAGAGGCACTGGAAACCGTTATGGAAAACACTCCGGACCTGATTTTATTGGACATCATGATGCCGGCAATGGACGGGTACGAGGTTTGTCGAAAGCTCAAGTGCGACCCGGAAACCGTCGGCACCATGATCCTGCTCCTTTCGGCCCGGCTCCATGTGACGGCCCGGCTCGAAGGATACGAGGCAGGGGCCGACGACTATCTGAGCAAGCCCTTCGACCCGGAGGAATTGAGAGCCAAGTGTCGGATTCTCTGTCGTCTCAAGGAAGCCAGAGATCAAGTGGCCGAATCCGAGGAAAAATTCAGGGGTATTGCGGCCTCGGCCACGGATGCCGTCATCATGCTGGATGATTTCGGAAAGGTCTCGTACTGGAACCGGGCCGCGGAGCGGATTTTCGGATTCGAAAGCGGGAAAATCATGGGAGAGGACTTCCACCGGTTGATCCTCAGTAACGAGGACTATGATCGGTTCAGGAAAGGGTTTGCGCCGTTCAGCGCTACCGGAAAGGGACCGGTGATTGGCGGAACCCTGGAACTGCAGGCCCTTCGAAAGGGAGGTAGTATCCCATTTCCCGTGGAGGTTTCCCTTTCCGCCTTGAAACTCCGGAGCCGTTGGCATGCCGTGGGCATTGTCCGGGACGTCACCGAACGAAAGGAGACTGAAAACCAGATCCACGAGGCCCGACAGGCAGCGGATGCCGCCAACCGTGCCAAAGGCGAATTCCTGGCCAACATGAGCCATGAGATCAGGACCCCCATGAACGCCATCATCGGTATGACGGACCTGGCATTGGACACGGTCCTCGATAAATCGCAGCGGGATTATATGGAGATCGTCAGGGATGCGGCCGATGCCCTGTTGATACTGCTGAACGACATCCTCGATTTCTCGAAAATTGAATCGAAACGGGTGGAAATGGAGCAAACGGAATTCGACATCCGGGAATCCCTGGGCGGTTTTCTGAAACCGCTGGCGCTGGGCGCCCACCAGAAGGGTCTGGAACTGGCCTATCACGTGGATGAGGCCGTTCCGGAAAGGATTGTGGGAGACCCGGGCCGCCTGCGCCAGATCATCGTGAACCTGGTGGGCAATGCCGTTGACTGAGTGTGTGCGGGCGCACACAAGTACGCCGGAGGGCGCCTCGCACAGTCCCTTAAGGCCGAAAACAGAACTCAGGATCCTGTTGGCCGAAGACAATGCCGTCAACCGGAAGCTGGCCCTGCTGATGCTGGGAAAGGAAGGATATACGGCCGCAAGTGTCGAGAACGGTAAAGATGCCGTTCAAGCACTCCGGGAAGACGTCTTTGACCTGGTACTGATGGATGTGCAGATGCCGGTCATGGACGGCGTGGAAGCCACGCGGAAAATCCGGGAGATGGAAGAGAAGACCGGACGGCATGTTCCCATCGTGGCCCTGACGGCAAACGCCATGAAGGGGGACCGGGAACGCTATCTGGAGGCGGGCATGGACGACTACATGACCAAGCCTTTCAAGCGGGAACTGCTGCGGCAGGTAATCGAGCGCAATACCGCGGAAAAACAGGAGG
>JABGPV010000502.1 GCA_018644785.1 Deltaproteobacteria bacterium
TCTTCCCATTACCTTCTTGGTATAAAACGGCTCAAAAATCCTTCCAAGATCCTCAGGCGATATACCCGAACCGTCATCGGATACGGTGAGCATGACATATTCACCCTTGCGCACATCTTCATAACCTTTCAATGGTTCGTCCAGGTAGCGGTTTAAAGTGGATATGGCCACAGTGCCGCCGCCTTCGATGGCTTCTGAAGCATTGATGACCAGGTTCATCAAGACTTTTTTCATGTGGATGGGGGAACCGCTCATGTTCAATAGGCCGGGGGCCAGGTCCCGTGTGAAATGGACAAACGTGTGGGTTTTTTCCAATTTCAGGAACTCAGGGGATTCCAGATATTCATTGACAATGGTGTTTAAATTCAGTCCCTTTTTTTCCGTGGCGACCCCCCTGGCCATGGTCAGCAGATCCGCGACCACATCGGAAGCCCGCTTGCCGGCTTCCTGAATGGTTTTGATGGGTTTATAAAGGGGGCTGTTTTCGGTCAGATCCATCAGGAGTAATTCAGGATAACTGACGATTCCCGACAGGATGTTGTTCAGGTCATGGGCCACACCCCCGGCCATGAGACCGATGGCTTCCATTTTCTGAGATTGAACAATCTGACCCTGAAGACGTTTGATCTCCCTCTGGGACAGGATCCGCTCCGTGACGTCCCTCCCCGAACCGCTGATATAGGGTTCCCCGTCGTCAGGAACCACAAGGGAATTCCGATATTCAATGTAGAGCTTTTTTCTATCTTTGGTGAAATAGCTTGTAACGCCATCATTGAAACCTTCAGTTTTGATCTTTTCCAGGTATTCACTCTTGAAAAAGGGCGTCATTTCCGGTTTCATGAAATCCGAGGCAGGGGCTCCGATCAACTCATCTCTTTCATAGCCAAATAAGTCAATGACCGGTTGATTGACGGAGGTGAAACGGCCGTCAAGATCCTGGATGAAAATGAGGTCTGTTATGGAATTAAAAAAGATTTTTTCCTTATGATGGCTTGAGACAAGCCCTTTCAAGAGAATGGATATGGAAACGGCAGCGATCACATTCAAAAGGGTAAAGTTGATCCCCGCTGCTACCATGGCTTCCCATGTGTTGAAAAAGGGAAATGTTTGGCCAAACTGGCCGATACTGTAGAGCCAGGCAAGCGCCGATAACGTCGCGGTGTTGAGGGCGATTGCAAAAACGGCGGCTCTTGATCCCATCAGAACACCCGCAAGGACCGCAAAGGTGAACAGCCATGCGGGACCGCCGCTCAACGGGCCCACAGACACAATAACCGCCAGGCCTATGGCATAGGTCAAAAGCAACGCAATTAACGCTCGGATCTTATATTTGAGGGAGCCAAACGCCAGGCTGAAAGCAATTACCGGAGCTACTCCATCCATGATTGCCAGGCCCCAGAGCTTTTCCCTGATCAACAAAGGGATTGTCAGGATGAGTGCAAGAAAACTCAATGCCAACCCGGTGAACAGAATTGCCATTAAAATACGCGCACGCCAGTAAAGAAGCGGGTCTTTCTTTACCTCATTGAGGGGAATCATCCTGTTCATTGCAAAGTGATGAAACCTCTGAAAGCACTCCTGAAAATAATTGAACAGTTTCATGGGGGTTACCTTTCAGATGTGAGCTATAAGCTATTATATTAAATGAAGTTTTTGCTTTTTACACGTTCATATTACCCGAGTTTCAACGGCGAGGTCAATTCATTTCTGGTGAAGCCGAGGATGCCCAGACGAAGTGCCGCGTTAATGGAACCATGAATCTTATGGGAAATTATTGCAAAAATTTGATGGGGTTTGCCTGTTTTTCATACCGCTTGACACGCAAAACCCGCTTCGTTATAGTTTTGTACCGAGGAGGTTACAGTTGCCACACGGAAAACTCTATGACATATCCGTTTCACTGGGGCGTGAATCCATCGATTTTCCGGGAGATACCCCGTATCAGCGGAAAATGGTCCAGACCCTCGAAGACGGTGGTGAATGTAATCTCTCTGAAATTACCATGAGCGCCCATGCCGGGACGCACATGGATGCGCCTGCCCATTTCGTTTCAGACGGAAAAACCATTGACCGGTTCCCGGTGGAAAAATTTGTTCTTTCGGCGCTTGTGGTCCATGTTCAAAACAGGGTGTCAATTGAGCCTGGGGAGCTGGAAAATATGAATGTTCTTCCCGGTGAGGCCATCCTCTTCAAAACCAGCAACTCCACGGAAGGCCGAATTGAAAACGGCGTGTTTGAGGAGGACTTTGTTTATCTCAGTGAAAAGGGAGCGGATTGGTGTCTGCAAAAAGGGGTCGGACTGGTCGGTATCGATTATATTACCATTGAAAAATATGGCAGCAAAGGGTCTCCTGTACACCGCAAGATTCTCGGCAGAGGCATTCCGATCCTGGAAGGGGTTAATCTGAAAAGCGTCCCCGCGGGCAAATATACCCTATACTGTTTTCCCCTGAAGATCGGGGGCGGGGAGGGGGCTCCGGTTCGAGCAGTTTTGATGAGAAATTTGAAACTGGAAATTGG
>JABGPV010000503.1 GCA_018644785.1 Deltaproteobacteria bacterium
AGTAGTCAGGGCCAGTTTAACATTCTGTTCAACCAGAAGGATGGAAATTCTCTCCTCCCGGTTTAGTTTGGTGATGATATTGAAAATTTCATGAATCAACATGGGCGCAAGTCCCATGGAGGGTTCATCCAGCAATATCAGTTTGGGTTCGGTCATCATGGCCCGTCCCACAACCGCCATCTGCTGTTCACCGCCGCTGACAAAGCCTGCGGTTTCAAATCGTTTTTCGAGGAGTCTTGGAAAATAATGATACACCATTTGAAGACCTTCTTTTACGGACCCGGTCTTCCTTAAGTGCGCACCCACTTTGAGGTTTTCCTCAACGGTTAAGTGTTCAAACACTTTTCGCCCCTCAATCACCTGAACAATGCCGGACTTGGCGATCTTGGCGGCCTTAGCGTGATGAATGGGTTTTCCCTCGTACTCAATGCTGCCATCGGTCACTTCCCCATCTTCGGTTTTCAACAAACCGGAAATGGCTTTGAGCGTCGTGCTTTTCCCTGCACCGTTGGCTCCCAGAAGCGCCACGATACCACCGCGGGGAACCTCAATGGAAACGCCTTTGAGCACCAGAATAACCTCATGGTACTTAACCTCAATGTTCTTGATTTTAAGGATTGCCTCTGATGTCTCCAAGACATTACCTCCAAACGTGATGGTTTAAATGGGCAGTTTGACGACAGAACCTCTTTTCATTAATAGCCGAAGAAACCGCCTTCTTTTTCAGTCTTATCCCA
This sequence comes from Deltaproteobacteria bacterium, assembly GCA_018644785.1. Next base: position 738 of record JABGPV010000503.1, read on the forward strand.
AAGCTTGGGCCATCTTTTCTTCAGGTTCACATCCTCAACCACCTGAAATTTTCCGCCTTTCCATTCCTGAACAATACAACCGGTGGCCGCGCGATGATCCTTGGCCGTATAGCTGATGGGCGCAGCGCCCAGGCCGATATCGAAATTCCGCATGGTCTCAAAACCCTTTTCCATGATGGCGGGGCCTGAACCTTTCTTGGTGACATCCACACCGGCCGCGTCAGCCCGTTTTAAGGCTTCCCACAAAACCAGCGCATCACCCCATGCCTGAACCGTACGAATGAGTCTTTTTCCCAAGGGCACGCCGGGGCTGTATTTTTCAGCCGAGGCAACCACCAGGTCCATATTCTTCACGTCCTGACCAAAAAATGCACATGGGGTAGCGCCCATGACCCCTTCGGCCGCCTTGCCGGCCAGCCGCGGCAGGTTCTCATCAAAGCCCCAGTTGTTGACGATCCAGCCGGCTCCCAACCCCAACGCATAAGCGTCCCGGACGGTTGCCGCAACACTCATGGTGGTATTGCCATGCCACACCAGATCGGGTTTGAATTTTTTAAGGGCCATCACCTGGCTTTTGGTGTCCAGGGCAAAGAGAGACACATCCTGATCCGGTCCCACTTCAAAACCCAGCAGTTTGGCCTGGTTTTTGATGGCCTTGATGGGTGCCGAGCAGTAGGGAGATGCAAACATGTAACAGGCCGCAAAACGCGGTTTCCGTTTTCCGAAATCCGGATGCTTGGACCATTTCTTGTCAAACCATGCGGTGATGCAGCTCCTGGCATTGGTGGAATAATCCGATGAGAAAAACAGGTTGTACGGCGTCTTTGCAGGATTCGTCAAATGGGCGGAATAGGATGCCGACACATAAGGGATCTTGTCCTTGTTGACGGTGGGTGAAAGGGCTTCCGTATCACCGGTCCCCCAACCCATGATGGCAACGGATCCCAACCGTTTCAACATCTTGTACTTGGTGATGGCCTCGGGAATCCGGTAACCATAATCAAACCACGTATATTTGAGTTTCTTGCCGTTGACGCCCCCCTGGCTGTTGATGTATTTGAAGGCGTCCATCATGCCGATGGCATAATCCTTCCCCACATCGGACGTGGCGCCGGTGCAATCCATAAGCCCCCCGACCTTGATTTTCTTTGCAGCGGCAACCGTTCCAAAAGCTGTCAGAAAAACCACCGCCAGCAACAGAATCCCTAATTTTGTGAGCATACTCTTTTTCATAAAATTGTCCCCCTTATTACGCTGGTTATGAAACTATCATGCCAACCTATATCATCGACGATATGAAACATCATCTAAAAGACAGTCCTCACCCCCTTTCTCCAGAACAGTGCCACAATAAACATTATTTTAGAATCCCGCCACGGGCGGAATTATGGTTCCAGACTGATAAGTGCCGCGCGTAATGATAATCGTATTCGAATTTATTCTGCCCCCTGACAACTGTCCCCTGCACCCTGAAAACCCCTATGCCTCTTTCTCTTCGGTCAACCTCAAGAAGGCCTCTTCCAGATTACCGTCCACACCGGCCTGCCGCCTGAGGGAATCACCCGACCCTCGGGCAATCAAGCGACCGCCCTGAATAATCGCGATTTCATCGCATATCTCCTGGGCCACGTCCAGGGAATGGGTCGACATAAACAAGGTAACACCGTTTGCAACCTGTTCCCGGAAGATATTCTTCACCAGCCTGGCCCCCCGGGGGTCAAGGCCCACCATGGGCTCATCCACAATGAGCACTTTCGG
>JABGPV010000504.1 GCA_018644785.1 Deltaproteobacteria bacterium
TCTTGATCCGATGCTCAAATGAAACCTTCGGGTTCAGCACATGGTAGAGAAAATAGAAGAGGATGAAGCCAACACCCGCAAATCCGTACAGGAAGAAATAGGGCCGCTGGTTGAACCCCTCCTGAAAACCCGGGGTGATTTGAATGGCCGTCAGGAAGTTGCTCTTGGTAAAGGAAGAGATGACGGTAAAGCATGAAATGTTAAAAAATACAAACAGGCATAACCCGATAATCAACTGAACATGATTGCGATTGGCATCCGTTCGATTCCACATGGCGGTCGACTCGTGCCTTGGGGCTGAGGCCCTTATCTCATATCTATTTATTTAGCTTCAAAACCTTTCGGTTATGATCGTAGGTGCTGCTGATGCGGCGCAATTCCCTAACAAAAGGTATGGGCATGCGGTTGTAAAACTGAATGGTCTCGGGTGTATATTCTGCCTCATAAAGGGGGATGTTTTCATAGGTTTCACCTTTGTAGGCGTTCTTTCTGACATATCTGGATGTGGGCGCCTGATCAAAAAAGAGTTTCCCATCATTATCATAGTAATAGCCGTTCACATAAAGCCATTTGTAAAAGGACTTTCGATCGGCCGGCGCCCTCCTTTTATGGGGCTTTTTATTTCTGAGGGAATAGGCATGAAAATATTTGACACCCATGACTTCAGGCTGTCCGTCGCCATCAATATCAAACACATCAAAATGGTTTGATTTGTTTCGGTAGGTTACTACCCGGGGCAATGATTTTTCAGCTGAGGGGAGCATCTGTCGCAACTCGGAAATATGTCCGGCATTCACATGGGTACACCCGTGGGACATGGGGCCTCGGCTGAGAAGCCATAAGCGGGGGTAGGGTTTCCCGGTCCGGCTGTCTTTTGTATTCTGTTTCCATTCTTTCGGAATGAAAGTGTTTTGCTTCGTATTGTTCTGAAACCACAGGGTATGAAATGAGTTATGCAGGGTTTTCCCCACATGCATATAGGGAAGCCAGGGCAGATACCCATAGTTGGCCTTGTCCGGGATGTGGTCCACCACTTTGGTTCGTTGGTGCTCAATGAGGTTGCGTTTTCCGGGGCAGGGATAAAGGGGAATATTTTGGCCACCGTATTTGGCCATTTGATTAAGCGTCCCAACGGGATAAACAGCCGTGAATTCGTAGAAATCAAGCATCTGCCCCTTAAGCGGGTAGATACCCTGGGTGGCGGTTTCAAACAGCTCGACCGCCGCGCTGTAAAACGCATTCCAGGACTGCTCGCTCTTTTCGGCTTCCTCATAGAGACCATAGAGGGTAATGGCGTAGCGAAGCTTGTCTTCCAGTCTCCAGGGCAACTCGGTGACCCATATCCTGGTGGGCAACATATTGTTGATGAGGATCAGGCTTTCCTGGATCGAGGGTTTTTTGGTTAGAAAAGGCACCAGTTGAGTTGACCATTCGTAAATTCGACGATCTAAATCCACGGAGATGTGAAACACCTTCCCCGGGTTCAGTTTTTCAAGCATTTCAAGGCTTATTTTCCGGTAATGGGAGAGAGCCATGTCATTTTTCTCATCAGCCAGTTTCAGAATTTTTTCCTCTGAAATAACGCGACTGAATTTTTCAAGACCTATGTTCTGGGTGAGCTTAATTTTGGATTCTTTCACAAGCGCATGGTAAACACGGTATCTCAGCGCCAGATCCGGGAGATACGAATCAACAATCTGGTTTGACAGAACAAGGGTCACCCGAACCTGATTGCCCCGTCCCAGATGGATATGAATGCGGTTGGGATCCTGGCAGCGGGGGGCGAATCCCGTATAGAAGGAGGGCTCTATCCGGTAATAAAACACCCCCTGGGGCTGACTTTCATTATCATTCCGGCCCTGGGCCTGCTTTTTCACCGGCTCAGCCGCCTGAACGACGAAAGCCATTGACAACACCAGAAGCAAAACCACGAGGATCAATTTGAGATGATAAGACCACCAAATGTCTATTGGTTTTTTCATTGACGTATTATCCTTTTTTGAAGGGGCGAATAATCATTCGCCCGGACTTGCGCTATCGCGCTTATCGTATTCTTTGATCAGTAAGGGAACAATCAGGATCCAAACGACAATCAACCCGATCACCATGTAATTGATCCTGATGGCTGTGACGGTCATGACCGCCTGCATGCCGATAATAACGGCGCCGATACCGCCTTTGGCAAAGCGGTATATAAACATATCAATAACCGCCTTGCCCTTGTATTTTTCAATGTAACTCAAAGGGATATAGAGGATCTCCTTGGCCGAACGGAATATGGAATACGTCAGACTCTTGTTGGCCAGGCGTGTGCCGAACAATACGCCCATTGTCGGCGCAAAGAAAAAAGCCAGAGATCCGGCGCCCATAATGGCCGGCACCAGTACCAGCGACAGCAATATCCCCAGAAAATGGAGCATGGGTGCACTGATCCCAAACTGGAGGACCAGTGCAATCACATTGGTTGCCCCAT
>JABGPV010000505.1 GCA_018644785.1 Deltaproteobacteria bacterium
AAAAAACCATTAACAGCGTAACGAGGTCATTAAAAGTGCCTAGCCACTCCGCCGATCCTCCGCCCTCAGGTTGTTTTTTTTCGCGTTGACCCACTGATCCATCTCCTTCGAGATCGTTTTCTATTCATCGGGGGAAAAAATAAATTCCACTCTCCTGTTCTTGGCCCTGTGCTCAGGCGTGTCATTTGGGAAAATAGGTTGAAACTCTCCAAAACCTGACGCAGACAACCTTTTGGGCGAAAATTTTCCCTTATCCACCAAGTATCTTAACACATTCACGGCGCGCGCCGTTGAAAGGTCCCAGTTGGAAGGGGACTTTTCGGTATGGATTGGAAGATTGTCGGAATGACCTTCTATCCGGACATTATAGGTGCTTTTCGAAATGATATAAGCGATCTTGTTCAGAAACGGGAAGGCTTTTGGCGAAATCTCCGCAACGCCGCGATCAAAGAGCGCACTATCAAACACTTGCAACACCAGCCCTTCCGTGGAAATAGTGTATTCCATATCTTTTTGGAGCCCGAACTCATCCGCCATCTCCACGAACTGTCTGATGATTGGGGCAAGCCCTTCCTCCAGGCCTACATCTTGAGACTCAACATCAGACGTCTGTCCACCCGTTTGAAAACCGAACCCACCCTTAAACATATCCACGGAGTCCACAAATGATTTAACGAATTTATTCATTTTGGTCGGCGCAACCTTTGAAAAAGAGCACAGCATTATGAAAAAACATAACATGATGAGAATAAACCCACTATAGACTCCTTCCCATCCACCTGCCGCAGGACCAGAGGAGCCTCCTTTCGACTTGCGTTTTGCCATCTTTCTTATCCTTTCTCACAGTCGGTGTGACCGACTGCCTCTCTTTTTACTCTTTTTCCGCGGCTTCGTTCTTTTGTGGGAGGAAGGCCATCAGTTTCTGCTCAATCAGCCGGTGGTTGTCCCCTGCCTGGATTGACATGATACCCTCCAACACCAATTCCTTTAGTAGTATTTCCTGCTTGCTCCTGATCTTCAGCTTTGCGGCTGCAGGTATGCAAAGGAGATTGGCGATGACCGTGCCATAGAAGGTGGTCAGTAAGGCCACAGCCATCGGCGCTCCGATCGAACTCGGATCCGACATCTGCATTAACATCTGCACCAGCCCGATGATGGTCCCCATCATCCCCACCGCCGGCGCATATCCGGCCATGGTCGTGAATATCTCAGCGCCAAGAGAGTGACGTTCCTCCACGTATGCTATTTCTGTTGATAATACATCCTTTATGGCGTTCGATTCCATCCCGTCAATGGCCAGGGACACCCCTTTGGCAAAGAAAGGATCTTCAATATCCTTCAATTTTGATTCAAAGGAGAGGATGCCCTCCTTCCTGGCCAACTTTCCGAACTCCACCATATTTTCAATAATGGCCTCAATGGACTGGGATTTGTGGAGAAAAACTTTCATAACCACTTTGAAAACACCCAGCACCTCTCCAAGGGGATAACTGACAAGGGTTGCCCCTATTGTCCCGCCAACCACAATCATTGCGGATGGCGGACTGATAAACCATGATACGGAACCGCCCATAACTATGGCGGCCATGACCAGTGATCCGGCCACAACAAGACCGACAAGCGTTGCAATATCCATTCTTAACCTCCCTTTTTAGCCCATCAGCGTCATGGAATTTGCAAGCATTGTGCCATAAATACGGACCTCGTTATTTGATCTAAAAAACCAGGTCCGATTTTTGGACAATATTCCTTTTATAACGGCTATACGGGGCTGAATTAAGGGATTGTGAATTGATTAAGCGATTGACGATCGTATGGAAAAGGATATGAAAAAACAAAATATTGAAAAGTGGCAATGAAGAAATAGAGGCGGAATACGATCGAAGGCCGACAACATTCGCGTCAATTTTGTCGCCGGTGTCACAACATTGACGTTTAGTGATCCGGACTTCAAAAATGGGAATCTTGTCGGCCCCCGAAATTTGGAAACCTTTGTTCTGTTATCGTTTCATGTTAATGAGTTCCTGCAGCACTTCATTGCTGGTGGTAATGACCTTTGCGTTGGCTTGATATGCCCTTTGGGTAACGATCATTTTTACAAATTCAGTGGCCAGATCGACGTTCGACATCTCCAGGGACATTTGACTGATAGACCCCCTGCCGCTTGTCTTTGCCGCTCCGATAACAGGCTCCCCGGAATCAATAGTCGCAGAGTAGAGGTTGTTTCCAACGGCGGCTAAGCCCTGGTAATTTGGAAATTTGGCCAATACAATCTGGTAAAGCGCCTTGGTTTTCCCATTGGTAAATATACCGGTAACCATACCATCCTCACCTACCTTAACACTCGAAACGCTACCGGTAGCATAGCCGTCCTGGTTCTGAAAAGTAACGCCGGAGTTACCGGAAAATTGAGTCATGTCATTAAAGGGTACCTTGTTGACATCATCGTAAAGATCCC
>JABGPV010000506.1 GCA_018644785.1 Deltaproteobacteria bacterium
TGAGTCCCTTCGGGACAGAATGAATGAGCTTTGTAGTCGGCATGTGCTGAGTCAACATATGTCTGTAGACAAACAAAGCCAATAAATGCCACATGTTACAAATGTGAGAGATGAACTCTCAGAGTGAAATTGTAAGAATCTAAAGGAGAAAAGCCATGTCAATACTGTTTGAGAAAACGAATATCAAGGGAATGGCGTTAAAAAACAGATTCGTTCGTTCAGCAACCCATGAGGGGATGGCCGACGAAAACGGCTTTCCCACCCGGGATCTCTTCAACCTCTATGAGCGTCTGGCAAAGGGGGGAGTTGGACTGATCATTACCGGGTATGCCTTTGTTTCCCGCGACGGTAAATCTCCTTTTTTGGGGATGCAGGGAATCGATAGCGATGATCATATCCCAAAATATCGTGAATTGGTAGACCATGTCCATGAGCATGGCGCTAAAATTGCCATGCAGATTGTTCACTGCGGCAGACAGACCACGAAAGAGGCCCTCGGCATAGAGCCTCTGGCGCCATCACCGGTAAAGGATAAATCCCTTTTCGTTATGCCGCAAGAGATGATGGATGAGGATATCAAGAGAATTATTGAGGCCTTTGCTCAGGCTTGCCGCAGGGTCAGGGAGAGCGGCTTTGATGCTGTCCAGCTCCATGGGGCCCACGGGTACCTGATCAACCAGTTTCTGTGCCCGCATACAAATCGCAGGAAAGATCAATGGGGTGGGTCAATAGAGAACCGGATGCGCTTTGTGCGGGAGCTGTATTACCGATGCCGCCGACAGGTCGGCGACGATTATCCCATCCTCATCAAGATCAATGCGTATGACAATATGAAGAAGGGCCTCAAACTTGAAGAAAGCGTGGTCATGGCTGAGATGATGGCGGGAATGGGATTTGACGGAATCGAGGTGAGTTGCGGTATTGGAGAGGACGGCCTGTCAACGTTTAGAGGAGATTTCCCGGTTGAGGCCATTCTTGATGAATGGCCAATGTATAAGAGCAAAGACCCGTTGTTTCGCTTTGTGATGAGGCATTTTGGAAAAAGGATGATTAAGCCGCCCCCACTCACCCAGGCTTTTAACCGGGAAGGCGCCCGGGCGATCAAAGCAAAGGTAAATATCCCGGTTTTCCTTGTGGGGGGGATAACGGATCCCGCAATAATGGAGGAGATTGTCAACAGCGGTGATGCCGATTACATCTCCCTGAGCCGTGCGCTTATTGCAGACCCCAAATTCCCAGAAAGGATCAGGGAGGGAAGCTTGAAGCTCTCAGGTTGCATCCATTGTAATCTGTGCGCCGCTTATCTGGTTTCCGATCCGTTACGCTGCTACCGCGGGAAGATGATTGGGAGATGAACCCCATTATCCCGTTCTAAATAAATGATTTTTTTTTGGAAAACAGAAATGAGATGGTCGCCGGGATTGAAGCGGGGCCAACGCTCATTGGGAAAGGAGAATAGAACAATGAACTCATGTTGTGGGGTCACGTGTTGTGCAACTGAAAGGGAAAAATTAGATGCGAGGATTTCTCAAAATAACATCGGAGACGTATATGACAAGATAGCCCCTATTTATGATGTTTGGGGGAAATTGACGGAATCCCATGCTCGAAACAGGGCCATAGAACTTGCGGAAATAAAAGACGGCAGCCATGTCCTGGAGGTTGCTGTTGGGACAGGTTTGGCTTTTCATGAAATCGTAAAAAGGAACCCGAATGGAACTAACGCCGGAATTGATTTATCAAAGGGGATGTTGGAGAAAGCAAAAAAGAGATTAAAAAAGATTTCTTCGGCAAATTATTCATTAAATTTCGGGACAGCCTTTCAACTTGAGATGGCGGATGAGTCAATAGACGTTTTAGTGAACAATTACATGTTTGACCTGATCCCTTTTGAAGATATGGATAAAGTACTGACGGAATTCAAACGAGTCCTGAAGAAAGAGGGACGGCTGGTTTTGGTCAACATGACGGAAGGGGAACGTTTTGGCAGCAGATTGTATGATTTCGTCTATAACCTCTCCCCTAAAACAATGGGTGGTTGCCGGGGGGTTAAACTGTCCGGAAAATTGGAAGAACATGGATTCAGGGTGGAAACGAGAGAATATTATCAGCAGATGTTGTTTCCATCTGAAGTGATACTTGCGTATAAATAAAGGTAGCTTCAGGCCTCCAGCTTAAAAAAGTTGAAAAAGAGGGATAGGACCAAAACTGTATCAATTTCTGACGGATGATGGGAATTCTGACGCTATACCGAGAGATGACGTTCTTTCTCAAAGTTGGGTAACCAACTGTAATCATTGCCGTTAAAAAATAATTGCTTGAATGAAAACGATTATGCACATTTCTTGCATTAAACATTATTAACTTTTTAAGGGAGGACGTCCAATGACAACAATCGACATATCTCAAACAGGGATAGAGTCCAATCTGATTAGCCAG
>JABGPV010000507.1 GCA_018644785.1 Deltaproteobacteria bacterium
ATTCGTTATTCCTTGTTCGATATTCTGCGGTTCAAAAAAAGATCACAAATACAACGTGCTACAAAACGTGAGCGATGAACTCTCAGAAAAAACATGTAAGAATCTTACTCCAAAAACACCAAACCCCCGAAAGGGGAAATCCCGCCGAGGATCTGGTTATTTACACGATATTATACTATCCCAACAATCAACCGATGGCCGCCTGGATCACGCCTTCCGGTGGAATGACATTGTAATTGAGTGCGGCATCTTTTTTCATGTCCATGCCGAAGGCAATGGCCATCAGCTGGGTCAGGTAAAGGATGGGCACATCAAAGTCCGTGCCGTATTTATCGTTGATCCGGCCCTGGTACAGTTCCAGATTCATGGCGCACATGGGGCAGATGGTGGAAATGACGTCGGCACCGTGGTTGAGTGCATCTTCCAGGATATTCTTAACCAGTTCCATGCAGTAATCCATCTCCGGCAGAAAGATGCCGGAACCGCAGCATTTGATTTTGTTGGGAAAAGGCACTGCCTCAGCCCCCAGGGCCTCGATGAGGTGATCCTGGACCTTCGGTTTGTTGACGCTGTCGTATTCCCCGTAGGGCCTGACCGACTGGCAGCCCACATATCCGGCCACCTTGAGCCCGTCCAGCGATCTCACGACCTTTTCCTTAATTTTATCCACACCGATGTCGTTATAGAGCACATCTTGAAGGTGCCGCACGTTCAGGTTGCCGTTATATTTGAGATCCCCTTCCGCCAGGCAGGCATTCACCTCGTCTAAGAGTTTGGGGTCCTCTTTGATCTCGTGGTTTACCTTGACCATCTGGACGTAGCACGAACTGCAGGGGGCCACCACGTCGTAGCCGCCTTCCGCTTCGGCAATGGCCAAGTTCCGCGCGTTCAAGACCTTGATGGCCAAGTCTCCGGCACCCGCATAGGACACGCTGGCGCCGCAGCAATTCCAGTCTTCTATCTCCAGGAACTCTATGTCAAGCGCTTCACAGGGAGGTTTGAGGGAAACCAGAAAATTGGCGCCGCTCCCTTCCAGGCTGCATCCCCAATAGAGAAAATATTTCATTGTACCGCACCCCCTTTCTCCAACACTTCCGCCTTGTCCAGCATCTTCTTGAGGGACTTGATCCCTTTGATTTTCCTCTCGGGCAACAACTTCATGCGATGGTGAAGCAGCAATTTAATGCCGATATCCATGAAGTTGAGCATTGCTTTGATACCTTCCACAAAGCCGCCGGCAAAAAACACCCGTCTGGGCAGGTCTTTTTCATCCACACGCCCGATCCGATACACCTGGTTCCAGAATTCCTTTCCGAATCGTGCCGTTTCCACCCGCGGCATATACCCTTTTTCGAGGGCATAGTGGGCCAACCCATGCATCACATCTATCACGGGGATGGACCTGGGGCACTTCACCGCACAGGTGTAACAGGATGTACACAGCATGATGGCTTCGCTGCCGAGTACCAGTTCCCTTTTTCCGGCCCGAATCAGTGAGAATATCTGCCTCGGCGGATAGTCCATATGTTCCCGCAACGGGCAGGATGCTGCGCAGACGCCGCAATTCATGCACATTTTGATTTCATCCCCAGAATGCACATTCTGGAAAACCTCCTCGGCAAAGGAGGGATTGTAGCCCACCAAATTTTCCATAAACAAGCCCCTTTGGTTCGGGTTTAAGGTGTTAATTTTAAGGTTTAAAGTTTAAAGTTTAAGGTTTAAGGTTTCAGGCTAACACTTAATCTCCGATTTTCAATTTCCTTACCAACCCTTATACGGGTTGGGGCCCACTTCGTCGATGGTTTTCATGAAGTCATCAACAATCTGGGGAATCTTGTCGTAATCGGTAATGCCCACTTCCACAAACTTCACCCGGTCCGATTCCAGGGCCAGCCGGTCCAACGTCTCCGATACTTTGCTGAGGCGCGTGTTGGCCAGCTCACTCCCTTTCATAAAGTGGCACTGGTAGTCATCCCCGTGGCGGCATCCCATGAGCAGGATACCGTCAATGCCTCGTGACAGGGAGTCCGCGATCCAGACCAGGTTCATGGAGCCCAGGCACCGCATGGGAACAAACCGCACATAAGGACTCCACTTCATGCGCTTGATGCCCGCCATATCCAGGGCAGGCAGTGCGTCGTTCTCGCAGATGAGGCAGATGACTCTCGGTTTCTCCTCATCCTCTTCGGGAACGTTGACCGATTTGATCATGTTGCCGATCATGCTCACGGAGTAATTCTTAAAGGAGATAATCCGTTCCGGACACGCCCCCATACAAATACCGCAACGACGGCACCTTGTGGGGTTGGGCAGGGGGTTTGCCTTTTCATCTTCGTTGATGGCCCCAAAGGGACATTCTTCCGTACACCGTTTACACTGGGTGCATCGGTTCATGTTGAATTCCGGGTAGGTCATGTCCCCGGCTCTGGGGTG
>JABGPV010000508.1 GCA_018644785.1 Deltaproteobacteria bacterium
GAATTTTTCTGGGATCGGCAACCACCAGTTTCGAACCTTTCTGCTTGGCCCTGAAAATCCGGGTGGCCACCAGGGGATGGCTCGATGAGGTATTGCTTCCGATGACAAATATACATTCCGAATCCTGGATCTCATCAATGGAATTGGTCATGGCGCCACTTCCAAACGATGCGGCAAGACCTGCCACAGTGGAGGAGTGTCAGAGGCGCGCGCAGTGGTCCACACTGTTGGTTCCGACCGCAGCCCGGGCGAATTTCTGGAGCAGGTAATTCTCCTCGTTGGTGACCTTGGCCGAGGTCAAAAAGGCAATGGCATCGCCGCCGTCGGATGCTTTGATGCTTTTCAACTTCGACACCGTATAATCCAGGGCTTCATCCCAGGAAACTTCCACCAACTCACCATTCTTTCGAACCAGCGGGGCGGTCAGTCGTTTGGGGCTCTGAATGAATTCATGGACATTCCAGCCTTTAATACAGAGTTTCCCCTGATTGACCGGATTGGTCTTACAGGGAATGGTATCGATAATCTGACCGTCAAGCACCTCAAGATAAAAACCACATCCGCAACCGCAATGGGTGCAGGTGGTCAGCACGGTCTTATAGTCCATGAGTACTCCTCTCTTTTCACTATACTTCAATACCGGCACCCAGGTTGTTCAAGGGGGACTTCCCTTGCGTAATCCCGGGACGATACTGGAATTGGTCGTCAATAATATCCGCCACTTTCTTATACAGGGTGCGAAGGGGAATGTCCGCAGGACATGCCTCATTGCAGAGCCCGCAATCAATACAACGACCCACCATGTGGACGGCCCGCGTCAAATGAAACACCGGAATTTCAGGCGGAATGGCACCCGTTGCCACCAGGTTGTCGTCTTCCAATGCGCATTCCTTACAGAAACACATGGGACACACATCCCGGCACCCATAGCACTTGATACAGCGGGAAAAGACATCCGCCCAATAGTCAAATCGCCCCGGCAGATCGAGGTGGTCGACTTTGGCCACGGAAAGCGCCTCAACCCCTTCTGTTTTCTCACCTTCCACAAATTCATCGGGAAACGGTTCCCGGCACTCGCAGTAGGCCGCCAGCATGGGGGGGCAAGCCACGCCCACCGGAACCACTTTTTCCTGTTTCAGTTGATTCCAGGTGAAAAGGGATTTCAGCCCCCGCTCATCACAGCCCCGTACCAGGACGCCAAAGGTCTCATCCGGATATTTCAGGGCAATGTGTATAAGTTGCTTGTTCAGAGAATACCGGGTATCTCCAGGCTGTTTCCAATCCCCCACCATCAGATGATCCAGATCCTTTTCATCGGTGAAAAGGTGGGGACCGATGTGGCCATATTTATCGCTCAGGCCTAAAAAACCACTTATTTTCCCTGAACTTAACAGTTCTTTGACCTTGTTTCTTACATTTTCACTCATGAAATATCCTAATCCTGAAGCGGTAGGGGCACGGAGCACCGTGCCCGTACAAGTTTTAAGTTTATCGATTCCGCCAACGGCATCAGGCCGCAAGAAGCGCCGCTCTTTCCGGCTGCTTCAACGGCGATGGACCCATCGCCTTCAGACTATCAATAAAATCGATGACTTCGTGGGCAAACTCCGGACCTTCCGCCGATGAGATCCATCTGGACCTGAGCCGGTCCGACTCGATCCCCACAAAAGCCAGCAACTCTCTTAAAAAACTGATCCTCTTTTTGGTCGCGTAATTACCATACAGGTAATGGCAGTCGCCCAGGTGTCACCCACCCACAAAAACGCCGTCCACGCCCTGTTGAAATGCCCTCAAGATATGGTGAGGGGACACACTACCGGAACACATCACCCGAACAGTCCTGATGTTCGTTGGATACTGCAGTCGACTAACCCCAGCCAGGTCAGCAGCGGCGTATGCTCACCACGTACACAAAAAGCAAACGATTTTGGGTTCAAAATTAACGTCACTCATAATTGATCCTCGTAGTATTAAAAGAAGCGATTAGCCGCTAACAGCTAATTGCTAAAAGCTAGCCAAAGATATTTGAAACTTGACAATTGAAAATTGGATCGGATACATCAAACCCTTCGTCCTCCAATTTCAAATTTCTAATTTCCAGTTTCACAGGAAAGATCAATATCCAAAAGATGTTACAGTACTTCTGAGAGATAATCTCCCACATTGATTGTGTAAGAATCTAAAGGCTTTCCTAGCATACCGCCTTGATCTGGCTCAGCAACTGCTGCGGTTTGTAACCCTTCAGCGTGGCGCTCTGAGAAGGACATGTGGAGGCGCAACACCCACAGCCTTTGCAAAGGATCCGGTTCACTTCGCAGATCCCTTTTTCGGGTAGAAATTGTATGGCGTCATAGGGGCACATCTCGACACAACCCAGGCATCCCACGCAGGTGTCCGCATTGATCTCCGCAACAATAGCGCTGGTGACC
>JABGPV010000509.1 GCA_018644785.1 Deltaproteobacteria bacterium
TCGACGCCGGAATGGGGCCGCAAATTCGGGTCGCCTTCACAGAAATGGAGCACAACATTGCGGAAATCGGGCGTCTTATGGAAAGGCTGGAGCCCCTCGGCATAAGGCAGCTGGTGAGCAGCACCTTGGTCAAAGGCGGTCGGGCGGGCCGGACAAACCGACTGCGCCTTCCCACCGCGAATCAGTATGCTGAAATCGTCAACCGGTACCGATCGGATACGGCATTCAGCACCCTGTACGACAAGATGGGCAACATCGCCGCCATCGAGTGGTACAAGGGGCGATCGGCTCCCACGGAACGGGTCTGCAGCTGCATCAAAACCCCGTTTGTCACCGCCGAAGGGCGGATGTACCCGTGTGTCATGCTTCTGGCCGAGAAATACGGCATCGGCGGGATTCACCAGGGGCCGATGGCGGATGCGGTCCTGGCGGCCCTGCCACTCTGGGCTGAACTGCCGATCATCGAACATACCCGGCGCAGGAGACTGAAAAATTGCAGGGGGTGTCCGGGTGAAGCGCATTGTCTGGGCGGCTGTATGGGCAGGGCCTATGCGGCCTATGGCGATTTGATGTCGGTAGAGGATCGCTGTGCATTGAGAAAGGCTGTCTACCGGGAGGGCATTAGGCGAACCACATAGGTTCAAAGATCGGGGTTCAAGAAGTGCAAGGTTGGGAGGTGTTTAAATGGCTCAAGAAGAATTAGCTGAAGACCTGCTCGCATTACTGAAGATTGTAAACGATGCCGGCACCAGTATATGTGCGGGTACCTGCGAGCACAGAAAGCCCGGCGAACTACACTGTCACAACATCGGCCGAATGATGAAGATATCCTCTAACGGCGTCAAAAAGAGATTACGTGAGCTTGTTCAGTTAGGCTTTTTGAACCGTGAAAGGGCAGAACGGGAAGACGGTAAGGTTATAGCCAGATACACTGTTGCCTCGGATGGATTAAAGGTACTGCGTGCATAGCCCACTTCCTTTACGATCAGTTTTTCTCATGGGCCTCATACGACGCCTTGAGAATCTCGATGGGGTGGTAAACCGGATAGGGTGTGGTTTGATTGAACTGCATCCGGCAACTCAGGCAATCTGTCAACAATTGCTCCGGCGCAAGCTGTTTAATCCTGGCTTTCAGCCTGCTCCCCATTTTGACGGCGTTTCGATGAAAGTCTGATTTGAACCCCATGATTCCCGCATTGCCACAACAATGGAAGTTTCCTGCAATCAGTGAAACAGAGATCCCTGGTACGAGGCCCAAAAGATCCATATACGGTTCACCGATATTCTGCTCTCTTAAGTGACATGGCGGATAATAAGCCGCATTCGCATGCAACGGCCCCAGTTTCGTATTCAACGCCTCTTCCACATGGAGACTTCTCAAATATTCCCCGAGATCGTATGTATGGTCCGAAACCATTATCCGTTTCAGACCGCTGATGGATGAAAAATACTGATCGTCCTTAAATAGCTTGTTGGTTTGGCTGGAAGCGAACTGTCTCATCCAGAGATCGGATCGCTGCTCCGGTGGTATCGAAAGAAGTGCCGTCTTTTTTGCTTCCAGGGCAGTTTGAACCGCCGCCTGATAATCCGCAGCGTAAACCGCCCCTTCCCTGATAACATGCTTCAACACATACCCACACGTCGGACAGGAACAGACAATATCGAAGCCTTCTTCCACCAGTTCCGCCAGGCTCGCCACATTGAAGCGAACGCACTCGAGGGTCATCCGTCTGTCTCCCTCGAGGAGGGAAGGCATGCCGCAGCATCCCTGTTCCGGGAAGAAGACCTCAATCCCGTTCCGTTTCAATACCTCCACGGCGGCTTTGGGAATTTCCGGGAAAATATAGATTCCGGTACAGCCCGCAAAATAGGCCACTTTGCGTTTCGTTTGGGTTGCTGGTTTTTTGTCTATCTTCTGCGCCTTTGACCATGCTTGAAAACCATGCCTTGGGAATTCCGGGATTTTACAATCCTTATGAATGCCAACGATCTTCTTTATCCAATTTCCTGTGGTCTTGTTTTGGAGGAGAAAATTGCTCACCCCCGGATACACGCCGCAGAGTTTCCCCATGCGCTCGACGTTTTCCAGAATCCGGATGCGATAATTCAATCCAAACCTTTCCTTGAATTCGGTTTTCGCTTCCAACAGGGCCGCCCTGATATTCGGGCACGGACAGATCTCGCAAAAATTGCACAGCTCCACAAGGTTCTGCAGCGCTTCCGAAGTGATCTTTTCCCCTCTGTCGCATTCATTGTCAAACAGACGATACATCTCATTGAATAAAAGACAGGCTGAATCGTCCATCAGCGTTCTGCACACATCGCACTCGCGACACGCCTGCAACTCGATCATGAGTTTGTCTTCGGTTTCCATTTTCACCTCTTTCGCCATCAAATGAATGCGACGTTTG
>JABGPV010000051.1 GCA_018644785.1 Deltaproteobacteria bacterium
TGATGCCGCGTTTGACCAGATCATCCGTTACAGATGCGATCAGCATCGGGCGTTCATCTATTACGCAAGCTAAAACCGCAACCGCGTTTTGCGGATTGCGCTCACGGAAGGTATCTGCCATTTTACGCAGCATATCCACATCTGCTTCTTTGAGCACTGCCGTCAAGACTTCCACATCACCAACGGAAGATGTTTCATCCAGCACGCGGGTAAAATCAACCGCCGCCAAATTCTGGCGCAAATTCTGGATCGTGTGGAACAGATCGAGCACCGGTGGCGGGATTTTGTGCCCGAATTCGATTTTCCGCAAAAAAGCGGGTTTTACCGGTATGCCCGGGATACTGAAACCGGACTTTGCGGTACGGAATTGAGTCCTTCAATGAGCACCATATCATCCGGGGAAAAAATGCTTTTTGGGGTATATCGGGAGGTTCACCGCACTTTTTTCAGTCATGATGCGCTGTTTTCGGGCATATACAGGAACCTCTGCGCCAGACTTGAGAAACGACCCTTTGGGTACCTTTTCACCAAAACCCTGGAGGACATCTCCAAGAAGATGCTTTTTTCGTGCCGGGAGTGTGGGGATTGCAGTCTTCAACATCTGGCATTTTTCTGTCCGGAATCCCAATGCCCCAAACATACCCGTAACGGCCCCTGTGGCGGTAGCCGGGAAAGCCGTTGTGAGGTTAACCCGGACCGCCATTGCGTGTGGTTCAGGGCCTACAGGCGGTGGGCGGCCATTGACCGGCCCGATAAAATCTATCAGGGATTTATCCCGCCACGCAATTGGGAACTGGACCGAACCTCCTCGTGGATCAATTTTCACCTTGGCAAGGATCATCAGGGATCGCCTTCACTGGCAATACCCGCGGACCCGAAAAAGTGACGATGTTTGTAAAAAGGGTGAAGGGTTGTTCTTCTGCCATACGATAATTGGCGTTTTTTTTGGCTTGTTGACATTCTGCATATGATGTTGTTTCTTGTGGGGCATGAAATTTATTGCCGATCTCCACATCCATTCCCACTATTCCAGGGCCACTTCCAAGACCCTTGACCCTGAGCGTCTTTCTATCTGGGCACAAAAAAAGGGGGTTTCCCTGATAGGCACAGGGGATTTCACTCATCCCGGATGGGTTTTGGAACTCAACGAGAAACTCATCGAGACCCGGGAAGGACTCTTTCAGCTAAGACCTCAGCTTCAAAAGGAAATCAGCTCCCAGGTGCCGCCTTCATGCAGGGGAAATACCCGTTTTCTGCTATCAAGCGAGATCAGCTGCATCTACAAAAAAGGGGGTAGAACCAGAAAGCTCCATCACCTCATTCTCATGCCCCATATCTCTTCAGTAATCAGGTTTAATGAAAGATTGGAACGGATCGGAAATATCTCTTCCGACGGCAGACCGATCTTGGGGATCGACTCAAGGGACCTTTTAGAGATTGCCTTGGAGACCGATGAGAGGGCCTTTTTCATCCCTGCCCACATTTGGACCCCCTGGTTTTCCCTGTTTGGATCCAAGTCAGGATTCGATGCCATAGAAGAGTGTTTTGAGGACCTCACAAACCACATTCACGCTCTGGAGACCGGATTATCCTCCGACCCCCCAATGAACCGATGCCTCTCCGCACTGGACAGATACGTATTGGTGTCCAATTCCGATGCCCACTCTCCAGGGAAGTTAGGGCGGGAGGCCAACATGTTTGATACGGACCTGGATTATGACCACATAATCCGGGCCATGACCGATGGAAGGGGATTCGAGGGCACCCTTGAGTTTTTCCCCGAGGCGGGGAAATACCATTTAGACGGCCATCGCAAATGCAAGATAAGGCTTGGACCGCAGGAAACCCTTGAACAGAAAGGGCTCTGCCCTGTATGCCGGCGCCCATTGACCGTGGGTGTGCTCAACCGGGTATACCAACTTTCAGATCGAGACGCCCCTCAGCTTTCCAAGGACTTTGTCCGTCTTATCTCCTTGCCTGAAATCCTTTCAGAACTGCTAGGCTGCGGCCCTGCAACAAAAAAAGTGGCCGGCTTCTATGAAAGGCTCATTTCGCAAATGGGTCCGGAGCTTGAGATCCTGATGAATCTCCCGCTAACCCGGTTAAAGCAAGCAGGCGGGCCTGTTGTTGCAGAGGCCGTGGCGAGAATGCGGCGCAATCAGGTAATCCGTGAAGGAGGTTATGATGGGCAGTTTGGCGTCATGCGCCTTTTTGAGAATTCGGAGAGGGCGGCTATCCTTGGCCACGGATTCACACTGACGCACAGGGACAATAACGTTTAGAAGTGATCAATTTGAATCGGATTGAAGTTTGAAGTCCTTTTTGGAAGGAAGGTTTCGTGAACCGGAATTCCTGTAGCGCAATCCCCTCACATGGAGATGACCCTTGACAGATCATATTTTTTGTGTCATATATGGGCCACAATAAACCATTACGAGTTATATATGCCACAACATAGGCTTTCCAAAAACAGTCTCCCGCCGGAGATGGCGGACGTGATTTCCCGATTGGGGGAACGGATCCGAATCGCCAGGAAGCGACGGGGGATCACCATGGAAGAGATGGCTTCTCGCATGTTCGTCAATCGAAAAACCCTTGCCAGGCTTGAAAAAGGGGATTCGGGGGTCTCTCTTGCCGTTTTTGTGTCAGCGCTCTGGGTGCTGGGTCTGGATAAGGACATCCGGGACGTTGCCCTGCCCGAACTGGACCAGATGGGTATCCTCCATGAACGGAAACGGCTGCCGGAACGCGTCAGGGCATCGAAAAATGCCGGGGACCTGGATTTTTAGCCATGGACGAGAGAAAGGTTACGGTCTTTATATACCTGCCGGGTGAGACGGTCGCGGTCCCCGCCGGAATTTTCACCCAACATGGAGACTCCGGCATTGGCACTTTTGCTTATGGCCGAAGATATGTTGAACGTCACAATGCGCTCCCTGTGGACCCCATTGCCCTGCCTCTTGGCGTTATTCCCCGAGAGGTGACAGGCAATGGCGGCTTGTATGGGGCTTTTCGAGATAGCGCCCCGGATTACAGGGGAAGACTCGTCATCGCAGCCGATGCCGGAGCGCCGCCTGAGGCACTTTCGGAAATCGATTTCCTGCTGGCAACCAATGCCTCGCGGATTGGAAACCTTGACTTTCGTTTCTCCCCGGAAGATCATTAGCCCACTCTCGGTCCCCCTCATTTCAACGACCTTGCCCAAATCATCCAGGCGGCCCGGAAGCTGATAGCCGGTGAAACCGTTGAAACCGATCTTCTTAAACTCCTCCGCCAGGGAAGCAGCATGGGCGGCGCCCGGCCCAAATGCACGGTGGAATGGCAAGATGCGTTGTGGATCGCAAAGTTTCCGGCAAGAGAAGACACATTGAATATTCCCCGCATCGAGTTTGCCACAATGGAACTGGCCCTCCGATGCGGCATCACAGTTCCCGAACACAAGCTCGTGTCAGTGGGCGAAAATGATACTTTCTTCAGCTGTCGATTTGACCGGGAAAGGGGCAGGTCCGGATGGTTGAGATGCGGGTTTCTGAGTGCACTCTCTTTCATGCAATGGGATGAAGGCGATCGCCACCTCTGGGACTATACGGCCATAGCGGACGTCATGCGGCGTCACATGAAAGCTATGGATATTCAAGAACTATATCGTCGGATGGTTTTCAACATGCTGGTGCGAAACACGGATGATCATCCCAGAAACCATGGATTCCTGTTGGACGACGGAAAGATGTCCCTTTCGCCTTCGTACGACATTGTACCGACACCGGCGCTATTCGGCGTAGGCACGGGATTTCGTCTTGCCATGTCGGTGGGAGAGCGGGGAAGAGAAGCAACCCTTGAAAATGCGTTGAGCCGCTCCGCCAGATACGGCCTTTCAAAGGAACATGCCCGGGCCATTGTGCAGCAACTATTGCAAACCGTCAGTGGGTGGCGTGAACATTTCGAAGAATGCGGCGTTTCTCGTCGCCAAGTGGAATCTCTGGCGCCGTCATTTGCCATCTGTGATAGGGCCAGGACTTCCCCGTTCAGCAGTGTCGGCCCTCTGCCATGAGGATGTGCTTTCTCGTTCCCACGCGTTGCGTGGGAACTCCACAAAAATTGGATTTTGACTGCAAAAAGGGTAGTTTCCACTGATCGTATCGGCATTTCTTTTAGACCTCATGATTTGTATCCAAGATCGCACGCACAGCCTTGGCCAACTTTCCCTTATGCAGAGGCTTCATTGCGAATCCTTTTATTCCGATCTCTTTGGCTTTCTTTTCATCAATGGTATCGCTGTGTTCTGTACAAAGAATAATCGGTACGTCTTCACACACCTTTATCAGCTCGGTTGCTAATGCTACTGTTTGAAGAAAAAAGTCTTTCGGTTTTCCATGTTTTCCTGGAAAATATATTCATTAGATTCGCTTTTTTTAGCCCTGTCTCATGTAATTTCAAATTCGAAATTGGTTTCAAGCTTTTTCATCTCTCAGCTGGCCTCCTTAAAACGTACGAGGACTGCAATAAGACTCTACGAGAATTTAGGGTTTAAGGAAATCTCTCATTGCCCTCGGTCTCTATACCTAATTAGATTCAAGCCCTTCATTGTTAACACAACATCATTCTCTTGATTCAGCATTTCGCAAAAAGAGAATAAAATACCACGATCAGGTTTGCTGCTGGAAGGTTTTACTTTTCGCACAGTGATGCGCAAGGAGAGTTTATCGCCGGGGCGCACCGGTTTAAGCCAGCGAAGTTCATCCACCCCCGGACTTCCCAAGCTCGCCTGGGCTGGCAGATAGTGTTCAACATACAAGCGCATGAACAAACCACAGGTATGCCAACCGCTTGCGATAAGCCCCTCGTAAACGGTTTCTTTAGCTCTTTCCGGATTCGTGTGAAAAACCTGTGGATCAAATTTCTTGGCAAACTGGACGATTTCGTCTTCTGTGATGGTGATAGAACCGAACTCATATGTTGCGCCCACCACATAGTCTTCCAGATATCGGTTACGTGGTGTAGTGTTGAAATTGCCTTTAATCATTTGGGTTATTTCGCCTGCAGATCAACAACAGCTCATATTAAACACAATGAACTACTTCCCCATCATCCTTTTTGCCGTTTGTATAGCCGATCCCGCGTCAGTGGCATAACCATCCGCTTTTGCATCTTTGGCAAACTCTGACGTCACAGGCGCCCCCCCGACGAGAATCTTGAAATTTTCGTTTCCGGTTGATTCCCTGATAAATTCAATAGTCTTAATAACGTTTGGAAGGGTTATGGTAAGGAGTGCTGAGATTCCTACAAACTCAGGATTTTCTCGCTGTATGCTTTCCAGAAATTTCTCTTTGGGGACATCAATGCCAAGATCCACCACATCGAATCCTGCACCTTTGAACATCATCCCAACCAAATTTTTTCCCACGTCATGCAAATCGTCTTTGACTGTACCTAAGACCATTTTTCCCATCGTAGCAACGGATCCCCCCACAATATGCGGCTCAATAATCCCCATACCCTCTTTCATGGCACGTGCTGCTACCATCATTTCCGGAAGAAACAGCTCATGCTGTGAGAAGCGAAGCCCTACCTCTTCCATGGCTAAATTCATACCTTTTGAAATAATTTCTTGGGGTGGAATGTTCTCATCCAGTGCCTTTTCAGTATATATTCGGGTCTCAGGCGATTTTCCTTTCAATATGCTCTGATAAAGAAGCTCCAAAGTTTCCATTATGCTCTCCCGTCCGAAGTAGACTTAGGGTTAAATAGATCTGAAAAATTCAAGGAAGTTGATGGCATAAGGGTCACGGTTGGTCATTACATCCGCAGCCATTATGGTCTCTACCATTTCAGTTGCGTTGGGATTAAGGATGGCGGCGCTCAAACCCGCATAAACGGCCATCGCCACAAAAGTCCGGTTAAACACATTGCGCATGGGCATGCCAAAACTTACATTGCTTAAGCCGATAATGGTAGATAACCCCTGAGCTGAAAGTGCTTTAATACATTTCAGGCATTCCAGGGCGGCGGTTGGTTCCGCCCCAACAGCCATTGCCATACAGTCCAATACCAAATCTTCTTTGTTAAACCCGGTTTTTTCCGCATATGCTAAAATCCTATCCGCCACTTCAAGCCGATCCTCAGCCTTGACGGAAACCCCTTTTTCATCATTTAACATCACCACCAAAGCAACGGGCTGGTCAACAAAGGCCTCCATCAAAGGCTTGTATGAAACGTCTT
Organism: Deltaproteobacteria bacterium; assembly: GCA_018644785.1. The sequence continues at coordinate 6,220 of JABGPV010000051.1, forward strand.
CCCCGGTACAAGAGCCCACCAAGGGTTTGTAAGGATAAATTTCCCGAGCAGCAATCAGCGCTTCAGGTTGGGACGAATCAAAATACAAAGGAAGAGAGGTCTCTCCGCCCAATTCCTGTACGGCCCGGACCAGGATATCTTTTTCATCAATCCCGTGCATCCCCACATTAACGCCTAAAACATTGGCACCGGCTTTTTTTTGGTCCTCGGCCAGGGCTGCCAGAAAGGAAAGATCTCCCTTTATGATGCTTTCCTGTAGTTTAGGTTTGCCCGTTGGATTGATTCGCTCCCCGATCCGAAGTGCTGGCAACCCAGGGCCGAAATTCAGTAAATTGTCTTTGGATTTGATTTCGGTCATAATAATAAACACTCTTGCTTTCCCCTGGGGGATTAATACCCGCCAACTTCCCTGGCATATCGTAACATCTCAATGACTGAATCAGGATGACATCCACTGTGAATTGAATTGCTGTCGGATAAGATATAACGTCCACCCACCTTGGCCTGATTCATACATCGCTGCACTTCAGCCCGGACCTTTTCTAGATTATTCTGGGACAGGATTTCTCCGCAATCCACATTCCCGACAAGGATTAAACTGGATCCGTAGTCTTTTTTTACCTGCGCAAGATCGACGCCAGCAGTCGGTTCAAGAGAGTGAACGCCTGTCATCCCCGATTCCAAGGCTGTTTCGAGAACAGGCGTGATAAAGCCGTCGGAATGCCAGATGACCGGAATTCCCGCTCTTTCTACAATGTGACGATAGCATGGCGTCACAAGTTCGTGAAATTCCTTTGGAGGAATGAAAGTACTTCCCTTAAACGCCACATCGTCTCCCATCAAGATGAAATCAGCCCCGAGTTCCGCACCGTGTCTGGCAATCTCGGCAAACCAATTGGTTCTTTTCCACAACAATCGATTAATGAATTCCCTGTCATCCATATAGGTGTACAAGAAATGCTCAAACCCCATGCTTTCCATTGTTAACCCAAAAGGCCCGGTGTGTGTTGTCAGCGCCCAAGCCTTATCGGGGTGCCTGCTCATGGCTTGCTTTGTCGCTACCGGATTGGACCTATCCTCCAGCTTTAGTTCGGGCACATAGCAGTCAATATCCCCGTCCGATCGAATTACGCCGCCAACATATGATCCCCTTTTCCACATTCGGCCGAATTCATCAATACCGTCCCACCCGGCATAGGTGCCGCCAGAGGTCTGCATTTCTTTCGGGATATCGTTTTTTAAACCGGCCCCCAATGGTACCCCATTACACCAATTTTGCGAATAGAGGTGGTAAACGTCATAACCAAGAGTGTTAAACACGTCTTCCATTGAACGAGTCCCAAGTTTTTTCACAAAATTTGAGTCGATTCCGAATGTCAATAGCGGAACGCGATCGGGGATTTGTCCGTTCAGCGTTGCCAGCACACGTTCTTTTGATGTCATTTTCCCCATTGTTTTCCTCCCATGCGCCAAAAGCGTGCGTCAATGCTTTGAAACGCCGGCTCCAAGATAGGCGCTGATCACCTGAGAATCGTTAAGGACATCCTGAGGTTCTCCTTCAGCCAGCTTATGACCAAAGTTCAGCACGACGATTCTGTCTGCAAGATCGGCCACCATCTGCATATCATGTTCAACCCATATCATTGTGATTCCGATTTCATACTTGATTCTCAGGATAAACCGGGCCAGATCTTCCTTTTCCTGACGATTCATGCCGGCAGAGGGCTCGTCCAGAAGAAGGATTTGTGGTTCCATGGCCAAGGCCCTTCCCAAACCAATGATCTTTTGAAGGCCATAAGAAAGACTCAGAGCATCGGCCTTTCGATATTTTTCCAGCTCAAAAAATTCCAGCACCTCTTCAACGGCCTCACGGCTCTCAATTTCTTCCCGCCTTGTTTTCCCCCAGAACAAGCCGTTTGATACAGCGCCGGTTCCAATTTTTAAATGACGACCCACAAGGAGATTCTCCAGGACCGTCATATGTTGAAATAATTCGTTATGCTGAAAAGTGCGGGCAATGCCGGCCTCAGCCACTTCATGAGCCCTTAAGCCACCGATATCTTTATCTTCAAGTAATACATGCCCTGCGGTTGGCGGATATATGCCGCTAATGCAATTGAGAAGACTGGTTTTACCTGCACCGTTGGGGCCGATAAGCGCCAACAGCCCTCCTTTATAAGAATTGAGAGATATATCGGTTAGAATCTGCAAACCTCTCACCTGAAAATTAACCGAATCCAAACGCAGATGAATCGTTTCAGCCATACCATCTCCTGGACCGCCGATATTGCTTCACATCGCGGTAACTTTTCTGTGAGTCCCGGTCTCCCTGACCTAAATAGAATTCTTGAATGTCCTGATGATTTTTTAACTTCTCGGAATCTCCCGCAAACACGATGCGGCCGTTTTCCATGATGTAACCAAACTCTGCAATTTCAAGAGCGGCCACCGCATTTTGTTCAACCAAAAGAATCGTCACACCCTGTTCGTCTCGGACCACATTCAGCAGGTTCAGCAATTCGGTTACAATCAATGGCGCAAGGCCCAATGACAATTCATCCACCAATAAAAGGATTGGCCCGCAAAGTATGGCGGACGACAGCGCCAGCATTTGACGTTCTCCGCCACTCAGGTAGCCTCCCAGGCGATTCTTCAAATTTTTCAAGACGGGAAAATAGGTATATACCTGCTGAAGCAACTCTTTTCGGCTCAGACTTCCACTGGTAAGCGGCGTGCATACATCCAGATTCTCCTCCACCGTCAGATTTTCAAATAACTTATCGCGCTCCGGCACCAGAAGTATGCCCTTTGTGCTGATGAGGTGGGGTGGCTTGTTTTGAAGATTTTCCCCCATGAATTCAATTTTACCTTCCGATACTTTGGCGTCGTCGATGCCTAAGAAACCGGATATGGCCCTTAAGGTAGTGGTCTTTCCCGCCCCGTTTACCCCCAAAACAGCAACGATCCGATGTTGCCTCACCTGGAGCGAAACACCCTGTATGGCAGTGGAGACGTTGTGATAAACGACCTCCAGTTTCTCCACATTCAGAAGGGGATCTCCTTTGTTCATGCGACTACCTCCCCACGGCTTTGTACTTAAAGGGCCACAAAAGAAAGTAATCCCTCAAACGCTGCCATATCCCTACGAGCCCTCCGGGCTCCAATACGAGAAAAATGATCATGATGAGCCCGAAACTGCTATATTTTACCGCAAACATATAGGTGCTCAAGCGGGCGGGTACGGACAAAAGATCTACGGACGCGTCTATCAAGTAAGGTAGAATCACAATAAAGATTGTTCCCATAACCGCCCCAAGAATAGAACCCAAACCCCCTATGCAAATCATGGCAATGAACTCCATGGTCATAAAGAGGGAAAAAGCCTCAACCGAAACAAATCCTCTGTAGTATGCAAAAAGGCATCCTGTGATACTGGTCAATACCGAGCTTAAAACAAAAGCGATCAGCTTGTACCGAGCGACCTTGATACCGAATGCCTCCGCAGCCACATCCCTGCCTCGAATGGCCATCCAGGCTCTTCCTGTCTTCGATCGGACCAAATTGAGCGCAAACACAATAACAAGGAAGTCTATGATCAACAACAGGTAATACCAAAGCCGGGCATCTTCTATGATCAAAGGACCTATTTGCGGCGGATCCACAAGAATACCCGTGGCAAACCCCCTTTGGGTTTCATATTCAGCCCCCAAATAGATCACAATAAAGTGGAGGCTGAGCGTACTTAGTGCCAAGTAAAGGCCCTTCAACCGTAATGAAGGGAGTCCGAAAATAAGACCCAGAATGGCACCCATGAGCCCGGATGCCGGCAGGGTTACAAGGAAAGGGGCGTTCATTTCTTTAAAAAGAATTGCCGTGGTGAATGCGCCCGCGGCCACCAGGCCGGCATGCCCCAGAGATATCTGCCCGGCATAGCCTGTAAGCAACATTAAGGCCACCGCGCCGATTAAGGCCAAGAAAACCTGAACTGCCAAATCAATGAGAAATGCTGATGCAACCAACGGGAAAAAAACAACTGCCGCAATCAGCAGGAAGAAGCAGATATAGCGGCTTCGGGTCTCAATCAGGCACAAATCTTCAAAGTAGTTTGTTTTGTAGTAGCCACTTGCGAAGGCCATTGTTATACCCTTTCGAGTTCTTCTTTTGTCCCGAAAAGTCCCCAAGGCCGGATCAAAAGCATCCCGAGCAACACCACGAAAGGCGCCACCTCGCTGGCCTGCGGACTGAGATAGTTGATGGCCAGGATCTCCACCAGAGCGACAATAAACGCCGCGGGAATAACCCCTGCCAAGCTGTCCAGGCCCGCAACAACCACCACTGGAAAGGCTTTAAGGCCGATATGGAACATTCCTGGATTCAGGCCCGAATCACAGGCTTGAATCATCCCGGCAGCCCCAGCGCTAAAAGACGCCAGCGCCCATGAAACAGCGTAGTATCTGTGGAGTTTAATACCTCGCTGTGAAGCAAACAGAGGGTTTTCCCCGACTGCGCGCATTCTGAGTCCCCATCGGGTGTATTTGAACCCTGTAAACAGCGCCGCATAAAGCACCACAAAACTGAAAATGGCAACAAGGCCGAATGTGGAGACGACCGCCCCCCCCATCAGAGTGTGTGACGCGTTCTCAATTCCAAGGTATTGCAAAGGATACCAATCCTGTGAAGTCCAGATCAAAGTGGTCAGACCCCGCAGAAGAATTCCCATGGCAATGGTAACGAGAACCGCTGCGAAAGCGGCCTCGCCAACCATGAATTTCATCAGAAACTGATAGATGACAAGACCCAACACCAAACTCATTACAACCGCTAAAATAAATGAGATGACTGGCTGAGGACCAAAGCTTACCGCAACTGTAAAGAGGAAATAGGCTCCAAGACTCATGATTTCGCCATGTGCGAGATTCAGGACGCGACTCGCCCGGTATATGAGAACATATCCGCAACAGATCAGGCAATACAGTGAACCCAATACAACTATATTGATAGTGACTTGCATAACCAAACTCCATAGCCTAAAACGCCAAAAAGCTCTCGGACGAGTCTGTTTCGCCCTTCATCAACAGAGGGACTTCACCAAGGGCGATGAAATCCCCTTATTCTGTTGAAGAAAGGGATTTATTTCACTTCAAGGGGTGTCCAGTCCTTCACAGTGACGATTTTGTTTTGAGCAACGTCCCATTTGTACACTCTGTAATAGTTAATGGTCCTGAAATGGTTACCTTTTGTCCAGACCAAAGAACCGCCTCTGAGGCCTTGGGTCTCTGCTTTGACTTCATTCATGGCAGCCATTACTTTTTCAGATGTCGGTGGCCATGATACTTTTTTCAGGATATCCTCAAGTACCATTGCCGCAATCCACCCTTCTACAAGCTTTGTATGAGGATAAATGGTCTTTTCTTTCAGACTGGCTTCTTTGATGATCTTGTGAATGTCCAGTTCATCGGTAAAGAAGGCATTGGTTCCGAAGACATAGAAGTTGCCGTCTTTCAAACGAGCGAGTTCTTCTTCAGCCTGGATGTGAGAAAATGCCAGATATTTCCCCTTCCATCCTAGTTTTCGCAAAGCTTCCAATGTTTTGACTTGGGTTACCCAGGGTGCCCAGGAATAGACCCAGTTTGCACCGGAGTTTTTCAACTTGGTGGCAAAGGGTGTATAATCAGGGGTTGGTGGCGGGATAGCCATCTTATCGGACACCTTCATCCCCATTTTCTTTGCTAGTTCTTCGGCAAAATCGATTTCTCCGCGCGAAACGGGGATATTCATGGCAACCAGCCCGAGATTAATGGGGCCTTTACTCTCCTTTTCGATAAACGACAGAGCAAATCGGCTGTCATACTTTGCGGCAAAGCCTGTCGAGCAGAATTGCATCGGGTCCGCGTTTGGCGGGTACACTTCTTTTGGACAAACGGAGCCCGCAAAAAAAATCGGCACCTTATATCGCTTAGCAACCTTAATCATCGGTGCAAAGGTGCTCGAAAGAGCTGCGTTCATCAACAGGATGACCTTATCCTGGGTAACGAATTTTTTTGCCTGGGCCGCTGCTTTTGAGGGTTGTGCGGCATTGTCCTGTATAAGAATCTTTACCGGATGTCCGTTAATCCCGCCCCTGGCATTCACCTCTTTGAAATAAACATCAAAAGCATCCTTTATGGGGGCATAGATTCCGGAACCTCGGCCTGTCACAGCAACGCTGAAACCAACCACATACGGATCTTCCGCCAAAGCAGGCGAAGCTAAGAAAACAACGAAAGTTACACACACCAACATTCCTGCCAAAAACTTTCTCTTCATGATTCCCTCCTTAAATAAATGGTTATTGTAAAGGGTTAACCTAGAACATCTCCAATCTCCGAAGCCACTAATTGCTCTTCCTTATCGCTATACATTGATTCCACAAGATCCTTGAACTTTTCATATACCAATTCTCTTTTAATTTTTCGGGTCGGTGTAATGGGCTCATCTTCGTCCTCCGGATCCAATTCTTTGGGTATAATCCGGAAACCTTTGATCTGCTCAACCCTGGCCAAATCCTCACTGGCCTTCTTACTGGCACTGCCGATCAATGATATGATTTCGGGGTGCTTCGTCAAACTTGTAAATCCGGTGTAAACGATATCATTTGCCCTCGCCCAACCCGATACCGTTTCAAAGTCGATTTCTATGAGTGCTGTCAGATATTTTCTTTGGTGACCGAAAACAACGGCTTCGCTGATGTAAGGGACCGACCTGAGACAGTTTTCAACATAGGTAGGGCTGATGGTTTTGCCGCCTGAAGTAACAATAATGTCTCTTGCGCGATCGACAATTTTCAGATTTCCGTCCGATGTCCACTCGCCCACATCGCCAGTATGAAGCCAGCCATTGTTATCCAAGACCTCGCTAGTCCCTTCGGGATTGTTCAGGTAGCATTCAAACCCATCTTTCCCCTTGGCCAAAATCTCACCCTCTTCTGATAATTTGACTTCCCACCCCGCAGGCGGAACACCCACATGTCCGGGGCGGGGAAAACGCCCTCCCTGAGCCGCTATGATGGCACCGCCTGTCTCCGTCTGGCCATAGAACTCAGAAAGGTTCAAGCCATAAATCTGCCAAAGGGCCATCACTTCAGGCGGCAGGGGGGCGCCGGCGGAAAGGGCGATCTTGATCCTGTTAAAACCGATTTTGTTGAGGATGGGTCTGAAAGCCAATTGATAACAGATGAAGTACAGGAGAGAAGTACCAGGGTTTCTTTTGCCATCCCATAGGCCCTTCACATGTCGGCGGCCGATTTTTATGGCGGCCCGGTAAATTGATCTTTTGAGTGGACTGGAATTTTCAATTCCTACAATGATATTGGATACGTACTTTTGAAGATACCTCGGGACGGTGAACAGCACGGTGGGAGCCGTCTCAAAAATGGTTTCGGCCAGATTTTCTATGTCTTCTCCGTAATGGGGGATAATGGATGTGAGCAGTGGGAGCGTAACGGCAACGTCTTTTCCGAGAACATGACAAAGGGGAAGATAGACAACGGTTCGGTGTGGGATCTCAGCGAGGATCGGATATCGGTCAATGAGAGTGTAGGCTGCCGCCAAATGTTTCCCATGGCTGATAAGAACGCCTTTGGGACTGCCTGTTGTGCCAGATGTATAGACAATGAAGAGGTCATCAGTGGGGTTCACCTTTCGTACCTCTTCCTCAAAGGCACCGGCATCGGCATCCAGAACTTCTCGACCTTTAGCTGTCAAATCATCGTAGCTGACCAGGGCTGAATGATCATACATAAAGGTTCCAGTGGTATCAATTACGATGACATGGCGAAGTTTGGGCAGTTCATCATAAAGTGGCAATATGCGATCAACATATTCCTGATTTTCAGCCACGAAAATGCAGGCTTCCCCGTCCTTCATCAGGTAGTTAACTTCTTTGGGGGAGGATGTCGGATAGAGGCCGTAGGTGACAGCGCCAAGGGATTGAGCCGCAAGTTCACAAATAGCGTATTCTTCGCACGGGTCTCCCATCAATGCCAGCCGGTCGCCCCTTTTAAGCCCCAGGGCCATTAATCCCATTGCGGAATTCGCAACTTTTTGTTTAAAGGTTTTCCACGTACGCTCCTTATAGATGCCTAACTTTTTAGCACGATAGGCGACGTCTTCAGGAGTCCGTTTTGCTCTTTCGAGAAACAGTCCGGGTACGCTTTTACTTCTGAGTTCTTCATATGGTTCTGTGTGAGACGTCATTCATTAAGGCCTTTATCCGTTTTCCGGCAATTTTTGGAATCCCCCTTGCAGGAATCGATACGTCTTTTCCAGACTGCCAAAAAGTGAGTAGGTCATTCCTTTCAGCAACCAGCGAATGACCATATGTTCAATGGTGCCCAACAGGATCGACCGAGCGACGAAAGGGTCCAGGTCTTCCGCCATTTCTCCCGACTCAACGCCTTCTTCGAAAATTTTGATTAAAGAGGAATAAAAAGTTTGGACGTTGGGATAAGCCACGCTTTCCATGAAATTGGGATTGGTCTTAAGGAAGAGGAAAACCACTTTTGCGGTCATGGGTTCGCTTTGGATGTAATGAATATACCACCATAGGAATTTTCTGAGTTTGTTGAACGCTCCCTGGATACCCAGCAACTGAATTTCTAATTCTTCAATGGCCTTCGTGACCCAAACGTCAGGGATCGTCAGGAGCAACTCTTCCTTGCCACGAAAGTGGTCGTATATGCTGCCCTCTGCCAAACCAACCACTTTTGCAATTTCAGAAATCGTTGTTTGCTGGTAACCCTGCTCGGCAAAGAGTTTTGTGGCGGCCTCAATGATTCGCAGAGCGGTATTTTCTTTAGATGTGATTTTTTCTATAGCAGGCATGATTATATCTCATATTATTTAAAGGGCTGATATAATAAATCTTTTATTGTGTAACTCCCATTTAATAAGAGCATATATGAACAATATTTGGTTGTCAACACTTATTTTATAAAAACTATAACAAAATCAATATTATGAGCGTTTCTATAATGATAGCAAAAAGTTACATGTATCTATATTGAAATTTCTTACGAGCATTCATTATCGTACGAATTACGGCCAAATATCCCACCTATTAGCATGTTAAAGACATCAATTCAAAGTAAATATTTTGGAAATAAGAATGACGTTCATGATCTTTTCCAACTTCAAATTCATCTGTTAAAATCCCGTTGATCATGAGAATTGGGTTTTTAATTTTGGTCACGATTATCATATAACCTATTGATTGCAAAGGTTTCTCTATCTCCATGGTTTTCATGATATCCTCTCATATTAGGGAATAAAAGGACAACTTGTCTCTCAAACAATGCAGCAAATAGAGGGATCTGCATACGAAAAAGGCTATGTATTGAATGACATTCAGATGATGTTGAAAATGTTCTACTTTGGTTTGATCTGAACGGTGCAGCCAAGAAAAAGCGCTAATCCAGCGGACGCAGAGCGTCCCCATACATTCCCACGCAGAGCGTGGGAACGAGGGGGAAAGCAGCGCAAAACCCTCAGTTGCTTAATTTCGGGGTTGTTGACACTGGGACTTAATCTGATTATAATAACAATAAGAAAAGGATAACATCTGGTTCGGGGATTATGAAGATGATCAGAAAAATTACCATCATCATGGGTCTGTTGGTGTTTTGCCTCTCTTTCAACGGCTCTTTTGTGCATGCTTTGGCTTTCGAGCAGGAATTTGTGGTGAGGCCCGGGCCCATTCTTGCCGGCGGTGCTAACCGATTGGATTTGCGCTTCAACATCAGTCATGCGAGGGTTACCTTCAAACTCTCTGAAGATCCCAGTTTCATTGTAAAAGTTCTTGTGAATTGCGACAGCGAGGAGATGATACCCGTATCCTCTGAAGTTTTCTCGGAGGGCGCTTTTTCAGTGGTTTTTTCATCGGGTGCGGTTAGTGCGGAGGGCATGGCGAACCCCTTACACGACTGGGAAATCCAGATCGGAAGATATGACCTTGAAACCAATCTGACCCTTGATTTTTCCGGCGTCCAGGCGAGTATGGACCTGGGTGGAATGCCGCTGGATACCCTTGTCCTTAATTTAAAGGGAACACGGACAACGCTTGATTTCAGCGAACCCACGCTTTTCAGTGTGCGTAAGTTCGGTATATCATGTGAGGGCGCTTTCCTCACATTGGCCAACATTGGAAATACCAATTTTGAAACGTTTCAATTAAAAGCGGTGGGCAGCAGCATGGACCTTGATTTTAAAGGGGTTTACGCTGCCGGTGATTACAACGCCGATTTCAACCTGAACGGCAGCAGCGCCGGAATCAGCCTGCCGGTGACAGCGGGGGCCCTTGTGGTTCACCGCCCGGCGAACCGGCCGGTTGAGTTGGCGGGTGGGGGTTGGTCAAAAGAGCAAAGCTCTCCTGAAGGCTATGTGACAGACGACTATGAAGACCAGGCGGCCAGGCTTAAACTGTATATGGTATCGACCGCCGCCACTGTGCATATCAAACGGGAGGGGACGAACTTACAGTACCAACTTTCCTACTGAGATCTTTGCACGCAACATCTTCCATTAATTTTCTTTCCGTAGACTCCTGAGTCTTTCCCTGTGCCACTTTTCCCCGGGTTGGAACAGGTTTTTTTGTTCCTGAGCGTTGAGCAGGCGCATGGTGTTGACTGCCGGCGGGGACGGAATCATAAGACGGGTGTCCACGGTCGGCTTTTCATCCGGCGGCAACCCCGCTGCAACCCGGTTCTGGTGGCAGGAGAGGCACCCTCTTCCAAACGGGGCGATGGTGTGAGGGACATAGGGCGTGAAAGCCCATCCCCGTCCACTTCCGTCTCCCCTTTGGGGGGCGATGCTGTCAAGGGACACATGACCATTTTGGTTTACAGCGGAGATCAAGTATTGATATCGCGGTCGCAAAATGGCAAAACGCCCCGTCTGATCCACACCCAGGGGCATGGGCTCCCATCGCCTGAATCGCCAGCCCATGGACCAGATGCCCGGTCGTTTTTCGCCGGACAACCAGTCTGTTGAAACCGGATAGCCGACCACATCCTTTTCCGTGTGCGTTTTCAGCTCTTCTTCCATCTTCGGATCCCCCTGAACCGTTCGTTCACTCCATTTGTAGTCCTGAATGATCTCCTCTCGCATGACGCTCAACCCATAATCCTGGTAGGACCACTGCGCATGGCAGGCACTGCAGCGAACCTTTTTGTGGGAATCAATGCCATGGGCGGCTGAGGTGGCGGAAAACAAAGGCAGAGGGTGCTTTTGGCCTTTGTTCCTGGAAACAAAATAAAAACCGCCAGGCTCTTTGTTAATGGCCAAAATGGATGGGTCCGGCAAATGCCCCCCGAATCCCCCGTGACAATCTCTGCAGGACCGTTTGGGAACTTCCATTTGGTAACTGTAGGAAAGCCCGTCTCCCATGACGTCTTTTCGGGTGTGGCAATCGATGCACCATAGGCCCCTTTCAGCATGGACGTCTTTGGAAAGGTGGTGATAATCCAACCCATGGGTCCTGGGTTTCGGCTTTCCCCGGATCAGCGGGGAACGGAAAACATCATGGTAATCATGCTCAAAAAGTCCTTCATAGTCAGCGCCCACGTGGTTCTGGTGATGACAGTGAAGGCACTGTTCGTTGGGGATCTGTCGGGTCCAGGTGTGTTTGAGGGGATATCCGGTCTTGGATTTTGAGATGGCCGGGTCCTTTCCCTGGTAACGGCCCTCATCGCTGTAATGCATGTGGCAGGCTGCGCAGCCGGTAGCCCGATAAAGTCCGGCTCCCCCGGGCCCCTGGGTATGGATGTGGCATCTCAGGCAGCGCCTTCGCAGAAAATCGTCCACGAGATTCTCCGGCTTTTTAGGGTTCTTTGAAAAATCCGGATTCGGCAGGGGTTTAAGGGGACTTTTGATGCCATAGACGGCTGGAGCGGCCGTTTCCTGGGCACCCCAGAGGAAACGGGTCTGGTTGATTACGCCTGCCATGGACCCGTGCAGGGAATGCTCAAGGGTCGAAATTTCCTTCCGGTGACAGGGGAGACAGAACTGACGCACGGTCTTGGGATCGGACGGGTTGCGAAGGATGGCCTGATGGCTCGTAAGAGGCCTACTGTGTCGATCCTTCGGGTACAAATGACACATGGCGCAAGCAAAGGGATGGTTGGGGCTGATGGCCTCAATCCCTTCGTGGCATGACATACAGTCACGGAAATCGGGCTTATGAAAATTTTCCTCCGATGCGGAAATGCTCCGTCCCGGCGCGGCCCATAAGAAGCAGAGGCAAATAAGTGCCACCGGACAGAACCTGCGGAAAAAGCGAAGGGCAGGGCTTAATTCACACATGGCAACCCCTCATCCGTTTTAAATCGTTTCATGGATTTCGGAAAATCCCGGTAAATCCTGTCTTCGTAAGTGCTGTGACATCCGAGACAGGGTTCCACCGAGAGGATCCGGTCTATTTCCTCGAGGTCAAAGGGCCTGACGCCGTTTTTTGCCCCGGCTTGAAGGGGTTTTCCCGCCAGGTTTACAAAACCGTCCAGGGGAAAGGAGAGGTCCGACCCGTGGTCCGAAGCACGGTGGGTCGGCCTGAAAAGGCGTTTTCCCTTATGCTGGTAAAGGATACCCTCTCCCAGTCCAATGGTTTTGGGGTCTGCGTGGCAATCGATGCATGTGCGGGATTTCCCCCGGGTGGTGTGGGGATCAAATGCGGACAGGTTCAGATTTGTAAAAGATTCCGTTTTTATAAATTGACCCGCATCATCCAAGGGGGAAAAAAACACCTGGCAGGGTGAGAGGGGATAGATGCGGCCATCACCGTGAAGCCCCAGAGTGGGCTTTCTAAACCGCAAATAGGAACGGGTTTCTTTCCATTTGCCAAGGGTTTTCTTCCCAGTGATCCAGTCTTTCTGCAACGCTGATTTCTGGTAAGTCAAATGGCATCCATAGCATTGGGGAATCCAGGCGCTGTGGCAGGCCTGGCAGGAGAGCCGATCATGGCCCTTCAGATTGTGATGGGCTTTTTTCAAATCACCCGTTACCTGCAGTTTCAAGGCTTGACCATCCATTTTCCGGTAAAAAACGGCCTTTCCATTAACCTCTTGAAGATTGTAAAGGGGAGTTCCCTTTCGGGTGAAACCCATGGGTTTTTTTTCAGGTTTCAGTATTTTTCCGTTCAGAAAAGCCAGCCGGTTTGCCAGGGACTCAGCTTCCGGTTTCGACGCAAACCGGGGTGAATGGCATGCCTCACAGGTAATGTCCACCTGATCCGCCATTTTATCATATAGATGGCCGTCTCCCATCAATCCGGTGGCCGTATGGCAATCGATGCAGACCATTTTTCCCTTTTCAAAATGGATATCAGCCGGAAGATCGAGATAGAAACGCCTGCCGGAAAGCCGCCTGCTGCTCAAGTCGTCGCCTTCATAAGGTGTGCCATAGCCTGCTGATTCGAATTTTCCGAAATAGGATAATCCGATCCGCGCGGATCGATTATGGCATTTGATACAATTTTCAGAAGGGATTCTTGTGGTCATTTTAGGATGTTGGATCAGGAGGCCTTCAAGGGGCTTCACCTTTTCCACGTCCACCACATGACAATCACTGCATCCACCGCCCCTTCTGCCCACCTCGCTTTTTTCGCCCCCCTTTTCTTTCCATAAATGACACCCGCCGCACATTTTTCGGTAGAGATCGAGAGGCGCATTTCGGGGGGGAGATTTTCCATACAGATCCCTCACGTTAAGGGGCTTTGCTGAGACAAATGCGCCCGCTTGTCCATCCCCCCATTCATCCTGAATAACCTTGAGGATACCCCTGTTGGTGGCCATAAGGCTTTTTTTCACACGGCCCACGATCTCTCCATGACAACCGGTTTTTCCGCAGGTCATCTCGGCCACACGAAGATCTCCCGGGTTTTTGATCAGGGTGGCGTGCGCTCTTTCTTCGTCCAGGGAATAGGGATTGCCCAGATGACAGGAACTGCATCCAAAAGCAGCCGCTGGATGGGATCGGTCGGAATCCGACATTTCTTTATGACAAAACAGACACCCTTCCCCGGAAAACCCTTCAGGGCGCTGGTTACGGTTTTCCTTGAATATCAGAATTCCCGCGAGAATGAAGAGGGAAAAGATAATGAAGATTCGTTTCAATGGGATTCGGCTCCATTTTTCGGGGCTGCCCTATTGCCAACGGCAATAACTGACCCCGTAAGCTAAAATTCTAACCCAAAAACCCCCTTTCAGTCCATACTTCAATCATTCAGCAGCCATTTTTATTCTGGAAGCGCTTGACAAATTGAAGAGCTGCTTTGTATAGCTATTGATGCTTTACAGTGATGACTTAACCGGAGGGCACCCGTGAAAAAAAAATTTCTTGCTTTTTTCATTCTGTGGGCTGGCATGAGCCTCTTTTTATTTTCCGTACCCGGATGGGCCCAACCCTCAACCCACACCGTGGTCAAGGGGGATACCCTTCAGAGTATCAGCGTTCAATACTATGGGGACCGGGACCTGTGGCCGAAGTTGTGGAAAGAGAATTCCTTTGTAACCGATCCCGGCCGTCTCCATCCCGGTGACGTTATTTCTCTCCTGAAAGATGTGCCCATCAAGACGGTTTCAGTACAGGGTGTGGGAGGGTTACAATCCTTGATCGGGGCGGATGATGCCACGTGGGCAACCAAAGGGGTTGATGTCTCTCAGTATTGCAATGTGGAAGCACTGGGCTTTTTATCGCCTGAGGGGGTAAAACCCTGGGGTCGCGTAACCGCCGATGAAACAGAGCGGATCTTTCTGGCCCAATACGACAACATCTATGTGACGTTTGAAAAAGACCGTCAGGTCAAGCCCGGTGACATCTTTAACCTTTACAGGGAATCGGATGTGGGAACCGTCGTTTTATTTCTGGGAAAAATTGTTCTGAAAGAAAAGGTCGGTGAGTATTCGTTCAAAGCGGAGATCATAAAAAGTTACCGGGTCATGCGGGTGGGAGATCCACTTCTGCCTTACAAACCGGTTTCACCCTGCATACAGCCGTCAAACCCGGACTGGAAAAAATGCGGGGACGGCAAAAACTGCAGTGCCGCTATTGTGGCCTCCAAAGACGAGTTTGAATTGGAAGGGCAATATTCGGTGGTTTATATCAACCAAGGGTACAAGCACGGCTTTGAACGGGGCAATCTTTTTGCCATTGTGACCCGCATGGAAGCAACTGGAACAAGCGGGGCAGACCTTCCGGACCTGGTGCTGGGTTATCTCATTATTGTGGAATCAAGGCTGGAAACGGCCACTGCGGTCGTGCTGAACGCAAAAAGGGATTTTCCAAACGGAACAATAATCAAAGCGGTTAACCTGAATCATGAACTTGAAAAAACTTTGGCGGCCCGGGGAAAAGACATTAAAAAAGCCGGCATTCAAAAAATTGACATCAAAAATGAACTGGTTCCCGTTTTGATAAAGATCAAAGAAAATATTGATTTGAAACAGGATTTACCTGAAAGCCTTTATCTCCTGTCAACCATGGTGAAATGTTCGGTAAATTGAACATCAAAGCTGCCCCATTGAGAAAATGCTTGACTAATCCGTTTTATCCTGTTTTATATTCCCGCCATCCCCGCCTTAAATTCGAGACCTTTGATACCCCATGACCATACCACAGGACCAAAGACAGGCGTGGCTGGCCCTTTACATGATTCCCGGATTGGGAAATGTGGTCCTGAGAAGACTGTTTGAGAAGTTCCTTGATGTTAAAGCCATCCTTGAAGCGGGTTTTTTTGATTTGATGGGGGTGGAAGGGCTTCGGAAGGGGATTG
>JABGPV010000510.1 GCA_018644785.1 Deltaproteobacteria bacterium
GGACCTTGAACACTCTGATCCACGACAAACTGGGTCTCACCTCTCCCAAAATGTTCTGTGACCGGGGGGCCTGCGGGTCGTGCACGGTAATCATGAACGGACGGCCGATCTTGAGTTGCATGACGCTCGCCATCGAGTGTGACGGCAACACCGTCGAAACCGCCGAAGGGATTGCCGACCAGGATCATCCCCTGGTGGAAACCTATGTAAAACACCATGCCATGCAGTGCGGTTACTGTACGCCGGGGTTCATCACCACGGCCAAGGCGCTCTTGGACAAAAACCCCGATCCCGCTGAAGAAGAGATTCGGGAAGCCCTGGGCGGCAACCTGTGCCGGTGCGGCACCTACCCGCAACACCCCAAGGCCATCATGGAAGCAGCCGAAATCTTGCGAGACAGTGAAGGGGGAAAATAGGATGAGTGTACAAGAAGAATACAATCGAATGATTGAAATGGAGGATAACGTCGGATTTGACAAATATTCTCTTGAAGAGTTCAATCAGATCGGGAAAAAAGATGTCCGTCGCCTGGACGGCACGGAAAAGGCCAGCGGCCGGGCTGAATATACCATGGACGTTCAGCTCCCCGGCATGCTCTACCTGAAATTCCTGAGATCCCCCTATCCCCATGCGGAAGTGAAAAGCATGGATACCCGCAGGGCCGAGGCATTCCCCGGGGTGAGAGGCGTACTCAGATACGACGATCCCGAACTGCCGGAAGTGGCAGACCTGGGCGGTCACGGTCCCACGGCGGAAAGACCGATCCCAACGTAGCCCATTTTGAAGGAGAGCAGGTGGGGGTTGCCGTGGTGGCCGACACCGAGGATATCGCTGAAGAGGCCTTGCGATTGGTCAAGGTGGAGTGGGAACAACGCCCCTTCCTGCTGGATGTTGAAGAGGCCCTGGCAGATGATGCCATTTTGGCCCATCCCGAAAATTATCCTGAACATAATGTGGAAGTAGAACATGCGGAAGAGCATGGGGATGTGGAAAAGGGCTTTTCCCAAAGCGACCGGGTCCTGGAGTTCCAGGTGACCCGGCGGCTCCATACCTATGTTTCACCGGAAAGACCCTGCGGCGTAGTGCGGTGGAACGGGGATTATCCTGAATTCTGGCTCAAGCACCAGCGGCCCCATGAAAACAAACGGGCCATCGCTTCCTGGTATGAAAACGTTCCCATGAACCGGGTGGAAATGCACATGCCCTATCAGGGGGCCACCTTTGGAGGATGGACCCAGTTTCACTGGAACCAGGGGCCCATGTATTGCGCCGCCTTTATGTCCAAACGGACCGGTCATCCGGTGAAGTACAGTTTTGACCGAAGGGAAGACTTTTACGGCGGTTCCATGGACGAGGGAAACTACTACTACAAGGTGGGATTCAACAATGACGGGACCATTCTTGCGGTGGAGGCCAAGGCCCATTTGTCCAACCCCATGTGGGAAGGTTTCGGACCCGGAAACCATTTTGAGGATAATACCAAGATCCCCCATCTTTACGCCCCCAGAAAAGTCATTAAAGTCAACAAGGGTCCCAACACCGCCGTGCGGTGCGAACAACTCCCCAACACCATGAGTTTTACCCTGGTCTTTGACCGGGTGGCCGCGGAACTGGGGATGGACCCCATCGATGTTGCCATTCTAAACGACGGCGCCAAAGGCCATGATCTGGCATGGCTCACGGAGCGAAAAGAGGAGGTGGGGTTTACACCCAGGGACAGTCTGAAAGAGTGCCTGGAAAAAGGAAAGCCTGCGGCCGACTGGGACAAAAAATGGCACAAACCCGGCACCAAGAAACTGCCCAACGGCAAAATGCACGGGATCGCCTTTACCTGGACCCATGAGTGGGATGATTCCTGCGGGTCCGGTGAAATCGCCATGCGGATGGAACGAAACGACGGCACCGTGAGCATCCTTGGGATGCGGTGCGACAACGGGGTAAACGCCGAGACCGGTTACTGCCAGATCGCGGCGGATGAACTGGGCATGCGTCTGGAGGACGTTTTTTACCGCCCCCATACGGACACCGGCTTTTTCCCCATGTGTCCTGATTCATCCACCAACACGGGTGTCAACGGATGGGCCGTCCGACATTGCGCAAGGCTCTTGAAAGCCAAGATCCTGGAAGCGGCCACCGGCCCCAGGGCGGTCACCCAGCGGGGCATCTATCCCCCTCACTTCCCGGACATGAAACCGGAAGACCTGGATATCAAGGAGAGCATTATCTTCGTAAAAGCGGATCCTGCTCAAAAAATGTCCCTTGCGGAACTGGTGGGTCCCTCAGCCGAGGCGGGCCCCTTGTCCTTTCACGAATTGTACGGTGCTGAAAGGCACCCATTCAGCGCACCTCTCTTTGCCCACGCCTACCAGGCTCAGATCGGTTGTTACAAGGGATTCCGTCCCAAG
>JABGPV010000511.1 GCA_018644785.1 Deltaproteobacteria bacterium
CGCCGGTTCATCCCCACGTGTGTGGGGAACACATAGACCACATTCATGTCCAATTTAACGGATCCGGTTCATCCCCACGTGTGTGGGGAACACCTGCCGCCCAGACCGGTTCAAGTTGTACTATTCGGTTCATCCCCACGTGTGTGGGGAACACTCGATCCTCAAGTGTTCGGGAAAGACAAATGCCGGTTCATCCCCACGTGTGTGGGGAACACCACAAACCACAAAATCACAATCAAGAGGGTTGCGGTTCATCCCCACGTGTGTGGGGAACACCCAGCACCTCCGCTCCCGGGGTGGCAATATAGCGGTTCATCCCCACGTGTGTGGGGAACACATTTTCTCGATCTGTTCGGCTGCTTTCCTTATCGGTTCATCCCCACGTGTGTGGGGAAAACTGTAGTCTGGCATTTGCGCCTCACTGGGCATGCGGTTCATCCCCACGTGTGTGGGGAACACTCGTTCTCGGCTAATATCCCATGGCATGGAAACGGTTCATCCCCACGTGTGTGGGGAACACCCGCGGACTTCGCTAATCGCCGATTGAACGACCGGTTCATCCCCACGTGTGTGGGGAACACATTCTTTCCGGGTCCATCAATCCATCAATGTACGGTTCATCCCCACGTGTGTGGGGAACACCCGGCTGATCCAGATGAAACAGGTCGGCTTTCCGGTTCATCCCCACGTGTGTGGGGAACACACCCTGACAGAGTTAATTCCTGGTGGTCATATCGGTTCATCCCCACGTGTGTGGGGAACACTCATTGAATCTGATGATGGAGATGAAACAGCCCGGTTCATCCCCACGTGTGTGGGGAACACTATGGTCAGCTATGTTGGACGAGAAATACGACCGGTTCATCCCCACGTGTGTGGGGAACACATGATGGACCCGTTTGTATCCATGACGGTTGACGGTTCATCCCCACGTGTGTGGGGAACACACCGTAAAGCAACATGACGTTACCATCATTTACGGTTCATCCCCACGTGTGTGGGGAACACCACCCTCCTAACATTATGGTCTTTATACACATCGGTTCATCCCCACGTGTGTGGGGAACACCTTCCATTTTCTCTTGTGGAAGATTCCCAAATCGGTTCATCCCCACGTGTGTGGGGAACACGTTATTATTCCAGAAACAGGTATGATAATAGACGGTTCATCCCCACGTGTGTGGGGAACACCCGCCAGCAATAATAGACGCATTTTTCATCACCGGTTCATCCCCACGTGTGTGGGGAACACCAACCCCGAATTCTGTATCAACAACAGCCATACGGTTCATCCCCACGTGTGTGGGGAACACTATTTTATACCTGTGGAAGGGGAATCCCGTGACGGTTCATCCCCACGTGTGTGGGGAACACATGGTTTCCGACGCCAACAGTATGCCTATGTCCGGTTCATCCCCACGTGTGTGGGGAACACCCCATAGCACCGGTTGATACATCAAACCAGGCCGGTTCATCCCCACGTGTGTGGGGAACACCAATTAACCATCAAAGGAAAAATGAAACAATGCGGTTCATCCCCACGTGTGTGGGGAACACTGTAAAGGACGCCCGCCACCATCATAATTAAACGGTTCATCCCCACGTGTGTGGGGAACACAAAGATGGCCGGATACTTGGGCAGAAGTTATGCGGTTCATCCCCACGTGTGTGGGGAACACGCCTGATTAACCATCGCTCTCCCCATACTTTACGGTTCATCCCCACGTGTGTGGGGAACACGTCTGTGACTTTCCAGCAATGCGTTATAATGCCGGTTCATCCCCACGTGTGTGGGGAACACTTGCATACTTCTAAAACCATAATGACCTGTTACGGTTCATCCCCACGTGTGTGGGGAACACCACCGCCAATTAGCGTAGAGGCCTGAATATAACGGTTCATCCCCACGTGTGTGGGGAACACTCATCGTTTCGTTAAGTTTGCCACTGGATAGACGGTTCATCCCCACGTGTGTGGGGAACACTATCCAACGTTAAAAGCAAACTGTGATACGCTCGGTTCATCCCCACGTGTGTGGGGAACACGAATTCATCAGCAATAATTGGATAGCAATATCCGGTTCATCCCCACGTGTGTGGGGAACACGCATCTGAATCCGGTTTTTAATTCGATATACCCGGTTCATCCCCACGTGTGTGGGGAACACGCATCCCACAACTGCCCACTATGTGGGGAATCCGGTTCATCCCCACGTGTGTGGGGAACACGTTTAAATCGTCAATCATTTCTTCAATCATTTCGGTTCATCCCCACGTGTGTGGGGAACACGTGATTTGCACCAAATCCGAAACAGCGTAAGCGCCAACTCAAGCACACTTCAGTGCCTTCGGGATTTCCAATTGCTCCGGACTGAGGTTCCAGGGCAGCAAA
>JABGPV010000512.1 GCA_018644785.1 Deltaproteobacteria bacterium
GAAATGAAACATTTATCTACCTCCTGTGGCAACGGGTTGGGGTCGTGTTTCTTCCACAAACCGCCAGGCGCTCCGGTGCATCTTCAGCATCTGGTCTTTGCTGAAAGTCTGCCTGGCAAATTTTGCCAGATCACAGTGGCCCAGGAACTTACGCAGCGGTTCGTGGTGCTGGTTCAGTTCACTGGAGGATTCAGCGGTCATCTGGCTGATAAATTCGTGGGTGGTCTTCCGGGTGGCGGTCATTTGGAATCGGGTTTCAATGTAGGTTCGTATGGTTCTTGACACCATTACTGAAAACCTCTCCGCCATTTCCGGGGTCATCAGGGCCTTGGCCTTTTCCAACTCTTCAAATGCAATCTCAAAGGCTTTTTTTGAATGGAGTACGTGTTTCTTGCGGAGCCATTTCCAAATCGCAAAGGCCAGAAGAAGCAACAACATGCCGCCCAGAACGTAAAAAAGCCAAATGAGTGGATCCGGAATATGAATGGGACCGCGAATGTCTCGAATATCGCCTTTGGGGCCCGCTGCAATGGGGAGGGGGCACGATGACGGAGAGCTGTTCGGGTTCGCATCCCCGGCTCTTGATGCAATCGCCTTCCCGGACGAGCTTAAAGGCGATTTTACGGCCGGGGTCCCTGGTTTTGACGGAATCGGGGCTGTAACGGCATTGCCGGAAGCCTGTTGGGGCGCTTCCCCACCCCAGGCAGCGCCTTCGGCCAGGAAAAACAACGTCAGTACGAAAATCGCGGTCCATATGGCGAATGGTTTCATGGTCTTTTGCGTCATCAGTGACTTCTCCTTTCTCTGGTTTTGAAAAACTGTCTTAAATCCGCCAGATAGGAACGTTCAGTGGAAAGCTCCAGCATATCCACTCCCACTGAACGGATGGCGCGTCTGAGCCTGGTTTGGCGGCTTTCCGCCAGTTCATTGAATCGGGCCCGAACTTCCGGGCGGGATGTGTCCAGTTCCACCTGTTCTCCCGTTTCCGAGTCCTCGATGGTAATCAGACCGATATCGGGGAGTTCCCGCTCCCGTTGATCGCTGACCGAAACAGCCACCAGGTCATGACGACGGCCCGTAATCCGGAGCTTGGGGCGGAGGTCTTTCAGGGAAGCGTCAAAATCCCCGGGCAGGCAGAAGTCTGAGATGAGAAACGCCACCGCCCTGCGTTTGATCACCTGATTGGTAAAATCCATGGCCGCCGCCAGGTTGGTGCCGGTCCCCGAGGGTTGGAAGAAAAGGATTTCCCGGATGACCCTCAGAATGTGGGAACGGCCTTTGCCCGGTGGAATATACAGCTCCGCATCGTCAGTGAAAAGCACCAGACCGACCTTGTCGTTGTTGCGCATGGCGGAAAATGCCAGAACACTTCCGATTTCGGCCATCATTTCCCGCTTGCTCTGCATGGCCGATCCGAATTCACCGGAAGCGCTCACATCGATGATGAGCATGATGGTGAGTTCACGTTCCTCGGTGAACTTTTTGATGTAGGCTCTGCCGGTTCGGGCGGTAACATTCCAGTCAATGGTTCTCACGTCGTCGCCCGGCACATACTCCCGCACTTCATCAAAATCCATACCCCGGCCCTTGAAGACCGAGTGGTAATGGCCGGCCAGGGTATCATCCACCAGTCGGTTGGTCCTGATTTCCACCTGCCTGACCTTTTGAAGAATCTCTTTGCTGATGTGGGTGTCCATGATGCCTTCCTTTTTTTTCCGTGCGTGATCTTCAATTCTGACCATCAGGGAACCGGTATGGTTTCCAGGACTTTATTGACCATGTCTTCGCTGGTGAGTGATTCAGCTTCCGCTTCGTAGGTGATGCTGACACGATGCCTCAGGACGTCCATGGCGATTGTTTTCACATCTTCCGGCGTCACATAGCCGCGTCCCTGAAGAAAAGCCAGGGATTTACTGGCGGCCTTCAAGCTGATGGTGGCCCGCGGAGACGCACCGTTTTGGATGTAGGGCTTCAGATCCAGGCCGTAGCTTTCCGGATCTCTTGTGGCGTAAACGAGACTGACAATATAGTCTTTGACCTTGTCATCCATGTAGATGGTGTTGACCACCTGTCTCGATCTCAAGATATCTTCCACCTGAACCACGGGGTTAACCTTGATACAAGGCGCGGTGGTGTCCACCGCATCCAGGATAATCCGTTCCTCTGAAACCGAAGGGTATGAGATGACCACTTTGAGCATGAACCGGTCCACCTGGGCTTCGGGCAGGGGATAGGTTCCTTCCTGCTCAATGGGATTCTGGGTGGCCAGCACCAGAAAAGGATCGGGCAGGTTGTAGGTTTTTTCACCGATGGTGACCTGATGTTCCTGCATGGCCTGCAGCAGGGCGCTCTGGACCTTCGCCGGTGCCCGGTTGATTTCG
>JABGPV010000513.1 GCA_018644785.1 Deltaproteobacteria bacterium
AATTGGAAAACCGGCAGAAACACCAGCACAAACTATGGTAGGCATCAAAGCGAGCGTCGAAGGTCAGTCAACTGGGACTATCTTGACTTATGTTGCGAGTTGGTCTAACCGTCTGAAAAACAGAGCGTTTTTAAGCTTGCGGCGAGATATGGAAAATCGGCAATAAAGACGATAGGTTGTTTCACTTTTTCGCGGAGTGGCGCAGGCAACCGGCAACATAATATTTCCACGTTTTCCGCACCTTCCCGTAAAGGGCGGCAGATTAAATACCCCCTTTAAAGACTGTCCAACCAAGCCATCAAATCCCCCTCATTTTCATAATGGAGTAATTCATCTATCTTGGAATCGTCCGCTAGGACCGATTGCATATGCCTCATGAACTGCCTTTGAATGTGCCGCCTTCTATCCAGATCCAGATGCAGATAGATCGTGGTGGACTGGAGGTTGTCATGACCCAGATGGTTTTTGATGTCCGTGATGGGATGACCGTTGTGGAGCATATCAACTGCTCGCGAGTGACGGAATGAATGAACGGGATTGATATTTTTCAGACGTTTGGGGGGAAGGGTCTTTTCGAGATATTTCCTGCAAATACGATAAATGCCATGCCGGGTTAACTCCTCACCCCGTTGATTGATAAAGATCCGCTCCTGGAATAGGGGCTTTGGGGTGACACGGTATTTTCTGATATAGAGTTGGAGTAAATGGCACGTTTTGGCTTCAAGCTTTATGAGACGGAACCGATTCCCTTTGCCCAAAATACTGAGAGCTTTTTTAAGAGGGTCAAAATAATCGAGATTCAGGGTTGTGATTTCACTGGCCCTGGCACCGGAATCATAGAGCAGATGGAGTAAGGTATAATCCCTGAAGCCTTCTTTCCTTTTCAAATCAACAGACTGGAAGACCTGCAACATCTCATCCTGATAAAGAAATCCGATAAGACCCTTCTGTTCGCGTTTCTGCGGGATACTGAGGATGGCGTTTATGACCTTTTGTTGATCCGGATGCATAAAGCGAATCATTTTGGCAAAGGACTTGAGAGCCGCAAGCCGGTGATTGCGTGTTCTTACTGTATTTTTTCTTTTATTTTGGAGATCCTCAAGAAATGCAACGAGCAATTCCGTTGTGATATGTTCCACCCGCAGTGACTTAACCTTGATTTTATAAAACAATGCCGCAAAGGGAAGAAAAAGCCGAAAGGCATCCCGATAGCCCTTGACGGTCTGACGGCTGACCCCTCTAATATGGGGAAGGTATTGATCGAAAAACTGATGAATCAAGGGTGAAAGTTTCATTCTTTTGCTTTCTGCCAAAGAGAAAAATCAACGAGGTTCTTGCGACTCATAGCATCCGCCACTCTGAGATAAACACTGGTGGATATGTAATCCCTATGCCCCAGATAAGCGGCCAATATGGGTAAAGCGTTTTGGGCGGAGCCACCTGATTTCTTGATTCTGTTGAGCGTATTAACTGCAAAAGAATGACGCAGCGAGTGCGGTGTGGGTCCGTTGAAATTCACATTGCCCAATACTTTTCGTGGCTGCTTCAAGCCGATCTTCCGGACCGCATTTTGAAATGCATTATAAATAAGGGTTTTGCTTAGTCGTCGCCCTTTTCTGCCGGCAAACAGGTAGGGATTGTCATCGTTTGGGCGAAGACTTTGGCGTACAGCGAGATAGTTTTCGATCTGTGCAACAACATCGCGGGGAATAGGAATGATTCTGTCTTTGCCAAACTTGGTCCTTTCAATGTAGAGGGTGGCATCATCCCGGCGGTAGTTACACCGCAAAAGTTTGACGGGTTCAGAGATTCTCGTACCGCACCGGGCCATCACCAGCACCACCATATAGACGGCCAGATCGGTCAAAAAACACCCTCTGGCCCTTCGAATGTTTTTAGAAACCGCTTTCAACAGCTGGTCTGTTTGCTCAGGAGAGAAGACGAAAGGTACGATGGCGTTTTCTTTAAGTTTTGGAATATCCTGTAAGGGGTTCTGGTCCACATAACCGCGACCGACAAGAAAATGAAAGAAGCCCCGGATCGAGTAAAACATAACGTTGATACTCCGTGTTTCCAGGGTCAGTCCCGCTCTCATTTCAAGGAAAAAAGCCGGTTCAAGATTGTCCCAATCGGCTTTCGTCTTTGTCAAATAGTCATCCAAAGTCAGAAGATGGGATTTGGCGGGCATCGTTTTATAACCGAGACTTTTACGATACTGAACATATGCCTCAATTTCAGGAGCCAGGAAGCTTTTAAAGGGTCTCATCGAGCAAAACCTTTCTCATCAGTTCGATATGGATGTGCAAATACCGCTGAGAAGATCGAATGTTCTGGTGTCCCAGCATTTCCTTGATCTCATAAATGGACCGG
>JABGPV010000514.1 GCA_018644785.1 Deltaproteobacteria bacterium
TTTATGGATGATCTTTCAATGTTGCACGACGAAACACCGGCGAATAGGCTTATCGGAGAAATTACATGCCGCCAAAAGAAATATAGCCGAATATTCCGTGCACTGGACCCGACCGGTAAGGATCGTGAATTACTCCAGTCACTAAGTGATCCCAAATTCAGAATCTCAGGGTTAACAAATAAAATGCTGCGTGAAAGTCTCTCTGGTACAAATTTCGGATCGGGGCGTACACAAAAGCAACTATCTGCGAAAATCAGCCGACACCTCCGTTTGCTTCGAGCTCATGGAATTATCCGAAAACTTCCAAAGCAAAACAGGTATCAGATGACACTCAAAGGGGTAAAGTTGACGAACATATTGAACGCCTTTTTAGCCGCATCGACAGAACAACTTCTTGAAATGGCGGCATAATTTTCTTGTTTTTTGTGACAGAAAACTAGGTGATAAGGTACTAACCAAAGATATTTGAAATTAGAAATTGGAAATTGGATCGGATACATCAAGTCCTTCTCCCTCAAATTTCAAATTTCCAGTTTCATGGGAAATATATGTATCCAAAAGGGGTTACAGAACTTCTGAGAGATGGACTCTCACAATGAAAGTGTAAGAATCTAATGGGTGTTGTCAGGAATCAATAGGGAGGAAGCGACTTAATGGATATTCAGGAAATCACCAGAGCGGTGGAACAGGAAAGCGTGGTGGTCCGCCAGATCATGGCCAATATGGAAAAGGTCATCGTTGGCCAGCGGTATTTGATTGAACGGCTGATCATCGGCCTTTTGTGCGATGGGCACCTGCTGCTGGAAGGCCTTCCGGGTCTTGCCAAGACCACGGCGGTGAAAGCGCTCGCCACCACCGTTCAAACCACCTTTCAGCGCATCCAGTTCACCCCTGATCTGTTGCCCGCGGACATCCTGGGAACCCAGTTCTACCGACCGGACACGGCCACGTTTGAAATCAAGAAGGGGCCCATTTTCCACAACATTATTCTGGCAGACGAAATCAACCGGGCCCCGGCCAAGGTCCAGAGTGCGCTTCTGGAAGCCATGCAGGAACTCCAGATCACCATCGGGGAGACCACCTTCAGCCTGGAAAAACCGTTTCTGGTGCTGGCCACCCAGAACCCCATTGAACAGGAAGGGACTTATCCCCTGCCCGAGGCCCAGATCGATCGATTCATGATGAAGATCAGGGTGGACTACCCATCGGCGGAAGAGGAACGGGAGATCATGACCCGGGTCTATGGGGGTGTGGAAGACCGGATGGCCGGCGCAGTGGATTGGGCCCGGATTGCGCAGGCCGGGCAGACCATGCGGGCCATCCATATGGAAGACCGGATCATGGATTATGTGGTGCAGCTGGTGCGCGCCACCCGGGAGCCCGAGGCGTTCGGGCTGGAACTGGCCCCCATGATTCAATACGGCGCTTCCCCCCGGGCATCCATCTGGCTGGGGTTGGCGGCCCGGGCCCATGCCTTTGTGAGCGGCCGCGGTTATGTGACACCCCAGGATGTGAAAACCATGGCGCCGGATATTCTGCGCCACCGCATCATTCTGAGTTATGAAGCGGAAGCCGAGGAGAAAACCACCGATGACCTCATCGAAGTGCTGCTGGAACGGCTTGAGGTACCTTGAGATGCTCCAGGAAGCACTCCTCAAAAAAATCCATAAATTTCATTTCACCACCCGGCGCATGGCCAACGACATGTTTGCCGGCCAGTATGAGAGTGCTTTCAAGGGCCGGGGCATGGAATTTGCCGAGGTACGGGAATACCAGGTGGGAGACGACATCCGCACCATCGACTGGAATGTTTCGGCTCGCTTCGGCCATCCCTTTGTCAAGGTTTTTCACGAAGAGCGTGAGTTGACCGTGATGCTGGTGCTGGATCTCTCCGGCAGCCACCGTTTCGGGACCCGGAAAAAATTCAAGCGGGAGCTGCTGGCGGAAGTGGCCGGCATGCTGGCCTTTCTGGCCATTCGCACCAACGATAAGGTGGGGGCCATCCTTTTCAGTTCCAAAGTGGAAAAATACATTCCCCCCAAAAAAGGGGCATCTCATGTGTGGCGCCTCATCAAAGAGGTCTTCACCTATCAACCCGAGGATTTGAGTACGGACCTGGATGGGGTTCTGACGTTTTTAAATCGCGTGGCCAGGCGGCATGCCATCGTCTTTCTCATTAGCGACTGTATGGACACGGGATTTGAAAAATCCCTTCGATTGACGTCTAAAAAACATGACCTCACGGTGATCCGCATTACCGACCCTGCGGAAGAAACACTTCCCAATGTGGGGTTTGTCACCCTCAGGGACCCCGAGACCGGAAAAACCGCCCTGGTGAACAGCGGAAGCCGAAAGCTCCGGA
>JABGPV010000515.1 GCA_018644785.1 Deltaproteobacteria bacterium
GGAACAATTAAAATTTTAAAATCAACAAAAATTCAAGATGGAATTGTTAGAATTACATTTACTGCAGGAACCGCAGCTGATGATTTTACAGGTTCCGTAGCCCCGTTCACCGGGGGCCAGTTCAAACGTGGGGCTCACCGGCTCATAATTGAGCGTGGGCAGGTTCGCGCCCTCGTCCCATGTGGCCAGGGTCCGCTTCAGCCAGTCTCGGTCGTTACGGGCTTCATAGTCTTCTCTGGCATGACATCCCCGGCTCTCGGTCCGCTGAAGGGCTGCGTAGGCCGCACAGAGCGAAAGCCTCACCATTCCCTCGATCTTCAGTGCCAGGGAAAGCTCCGGATTGACCCCGATACCGTTGGACCGCAATCCCACCTGTTGAGCCCGTGCGTAAATTCCCTGGAGGTTGTCCACCGCCGTTTGAAGATCCTTTCCGTTTCGAAAAATACCCACCCGGTCCATGAGTTCATCCTGCATGTCATTGCGAACTGAAAATACGTTCTCCTTACCATTTTTGCACTGGATGAGGGCATCAATCCGTTCCCGGTCTTTTGAAACGGCATCGCGGGTTGTGGCCGTATCAAAGGAAACCTCATACCCTTTCAGGAATTCCGCCACCTTTCCCCCGACAATTTTGCCGGCCACAATGGTTTCGGCCAGGGAGTTTCCCCCCAGGCGATTGAAACCGTGCATATCCCAGCAGGCGGCTTCACCGGCTGAAAACAAACCCTTCAGGCCGTATACCGCCCCATCCTTGTTGGTCCGAACACCCGCCATGGTGTAATGCTGGGCGGGTCTCACCGGAATCAATTGGGTGATGGGGTCAACCCCGAGGAAGTTGTTGCAGATTTCTTCTACTTCCCGCAATTTGGTTTTGATGTGTTGTGCCCCCAGATGCCGAATGTCAAGCCACAGATGATCGCCATAGGGACTTTTAACGCCCAGACCTTTTCGAATGTGATGGGTCATCCACCTCGACACCACGTCCCGGGAGGCCAGTTCCGCCTTCTCCGGTTCGTATTTGTCCATGAACCGTTCTTCGTTGACATCCAACAGGGTTCCACCGTCCCCCCGGCACCCTTCCGTCACCAGAATATTGGTGGGAACAATGCCCGTGGGATGGAACTGGATGGCCTCGGGGTTTCCCAGCGGAACAATGCCGGTGTTCAGCGCAATGATGGCGCCGCCCCCGTCGTTGATGACGGCATTGGTGGTTTCCCGATAAATGCGGCCGTAACCTCCCGTGGCAATCAGGGTCGCCTTGGCCAGGTAAACCCGTAGATCTCCTGTTTTCAAACAGCGGGCCACCACACCCGTACAGGTTTCGCCGTCGTGGATGAGGCTGATGGCTTCCACGCGGTCATGCACTCTGACCCCCAATTCCACCACTTTGTTGTCCATGGTGTACAGCAGGGTATGTCCGGCGCCGTCGGAGGTATAGCAGGTACGCCAGTTGGCGGTCCCGCCGAAGTCCCTGGCGGTAATCAGGCCTTGGCTGGCCGCAGGTTCGATTTTTTCAAACTGCTTCCCGCCCTTGAAGTAAGTGGATTTCCCCGGCACTACCCGGTTCCAGGGGATCCCCCAGAAGGCCATTTCTCTAACAGCGATGGGTGCTGTTTCCACAAACAATCGGGCAACTTCCTGGTCGCAACCCCAGTCCGAACCTTTCACCGTGTCTGAAAAATGCACGTCAGGGCTATCCCCTTCGCCCTTGAAGCAGTTGCCCAGGGCCGCCTGCATGCCGCCCTGTGCAGCGGATGAGTGGGAACGCCTGGGCGGCACTATGCTCAGGCAAATGGCGTCAAACCCGGCGGATGCCGCTTCAACGGCCACCCGTTCACCGGCAAGCCCGGCCCCGATGCACAAAAGATCTGTCATGATTGTTTCCAATGGTTTCACCCCATATAAAAAATCGTAATCATAGTTGAATGCGGCTAAGTGGTTGTCAGAAACCAGAACCGTATGAGGGTAATCAGCCCGATAAAAATAAAAATACCGGTGAGAATATTCTCAAACTTGTGGAATTTCTTTCTATCTTTTCTCTTGATAAATCCCCATTTGACGCCGATGCGATAAAATCCGATACCCACATGAAGCTCCACCATGGGCAGCAGGATCAGATAGAAGACCAGCCAGAAGCCCCCCTGTATACGCGCGGCGCTTTTGGCGGCAGTAATGGGAAGGTCGGTCAGCACCACCCACATATGAATAGAACCCATGATCAGGATGACCATGGCCGTAAACGCCTGGACAAGCCAGAGCCAGGTATCCTGGTGGTGCAGAAGACGGGCATGTTTCCAGATGGTCCCCTGCTGCTCCGTCCGAAACGGCACTTTTCGGGCGGCGAGTACAAAATGAAACAG
>JABGPV010000516.1 GCA_018644785.1 Deltaproteobacteria bacterium
GCCCGTAGGATCCGAAGGCATTATTTTGCTTCCCTATTTCAATGGGGAGAGGACACCCCCGTTGCCGAATGCCAAGGCCTCGTTTTTCGGCCTCACGAGCACGAATTACACCCCTGAAAACCTTTGTCGCGCTTCCATGGAGGGTGCAACCCTGGGGTTGCGCTATGGTCTTGAGGTGCTAATGGCGCAGGGAATCGAACCCGCCGAAATCCGTCTTGTGGGCGGTGGCGCCAAGAGCCGACCCTGGCGTCAGATGGTGGCTGATATATTTGATCTCCCCGTGATCCGTCCGGAATCCGACGAGGCGGGAGCAATGGGCGCTGCGCTCCAGGCCATGTGGTGTTATCTCGGGAAAAAAGAAGGTGGCGCTTCTCTAAAGGAACTCACGGATGATTTTATTTCATTAGATGAAGACTCACGGACCCTGCCTGAGACTCACAACGTTATTCAATATGCCGGTATTTATCAACGCTATACGCAACTAAAGGAGAAATTATGGGACTCGACAGAAAACTAAGAATGGGTATGGTCGGCGGCGGAAATGATGCGTTTATTGGTTCTGTGCACCGCAGTGCCGCCTTGATGGACGGGCGGGTCGAATTTGTTGCCGGTGCCCTCTCCTCCAATCCTGAAAAAGCAAAGACGTCCGCCCGCGAACTGTTGCTTCCCGAGAAA
Organism: Deltaproteobacteria bacterium; assembly: GCA_018644785.1. The sequence goes on from JABGPV010000516.1 coordinate 676, forward strand.
AGATCATACGGCGCCTGGCAGGAGATGCTGGAAAAGGAAACTAAATTACCCGAAGGGGAAAAGATTGATTTCGTCTCCATCGTTACCCCCAATCATGTGCACTTTCCCGTGTCAAAGGCCTTTGCCGAGGCGGGGATTCATATTATTTGCGATAAACCCATGACCTATTCACTGGCCCAGGCAAAAGAACTCGTTCAAATTGTCGATAAATCCGGAATTGTCTTTGCCTTAACCCACAATTATATCGGTTACCCAATGGTCAAACAGGCGCGTCATATGGTTAAAAATGGTGAAATCGGTGATATTTTGAAATTCGTTGTGGAATACCCCCAGGGATGGCTGTTGACCCCCCTTGAAAAAGAAGATCAAAAGCAGGCATCCTGGAGAACGGATCCGGAAAGGTCGGGGGTTTCCAATTGCATGGGCGACATAGGATCCCACTGTGAGAACCTGGCCCACTATATAACGGGTCTTGAGATAAAAGAGATGTGCGCGGATTTGAAAAGCATCTTGGATCGCCCGCTTGATAATGACGGAAATATATTGCTGCACCTTGAGAAGGATGTCTGCGGGATCCTGTATGCGTCCCAGTTCTCGGCCGGAGATGAAAACAATTTAAGGATTCGTGTATACGGAACCAAGGGGGCCCTGGAATGGCATCAGGAGGACCCCAATGATCTCTGGTTCAGGACCAATGATGGGCCTGCTCAGCTTTACAGGAGGGGGAACGGTTATCTGTGTGAGGCTGCCCAAAGGGCAACCCGCCTTCCACCCGGTCACCCGGAGGCCTTTCTTGAGGCCTTTGCCAACATCTATGTCAACGCGACCGATACCATTCGGGCAAGACTGCTCGGCAATGAGCCCACAGCGTTGGAATCAGATTTTGCCACCGTTTTGGACGGGGCCAGAGGAATGGCTTTTATTGAATCCGCGGTAGAAAGCAGCAAAAGCGATCAGAAGTGGTATGCTATGAAAAGCTATCAATGATGTTCTAATTAACTTAAGAGGAGGTGTCATCATGGCGAGACCCGTAACCCTGTTCACCGGCCAATGGGCGGACCTTCCGCTGACGGAGTTGGCTGAAAAAGCCGGCAGGTGGGGGTATGAAGGACTTGAATTGGCCTGCTGGGGGGATCATTTTGATCCTGCAAAAGGAGCTGCAGACCCTGCCTACTGTGAAAATCAAAAAAGGATTCTTGAAGAAAACAACCTGGATGTTTATGCCATTTCCCATCACCTTGCCGGACAGCTGGTCTGTGATCTCAACAACGACGAGAGATCCGATGCCTTCGCCCCCAAAGAGTGTGCCGGCGATGCGGAGAAGAAAAGGGCCTGGGCAGTGGAAACCATGAAACAGACGGCGATCGCGGCCAAGAACATGGGCTTAAAGGTTGTGAACGGATTTACCGGCTCTTCCATATGGCATCTTATCTATTCCTTTCCACCGCTGGGCGAAAACCAGATTGAAGATGGGTTCAAATATTTCAGCGAAATGTGGAATCCGATCCTCGATGTTTTTGACGAGAACGGGGTTAAGTTTGCGCTGGAAGTCCACCCGACCGAGATCGCCTTTGACATCATTACGGCTGAGCGGGCCCTTGAGGCCATAGGACGGCGGGAGGCTTTTGGCTTCAATTTTGACCCGAGTCATTTGTTGTGGCAGGGGGTTGATCCTGTTAAA